>VBFZ01000158.1 GCA_005880805.1 Chloroflexota bacterium
GGATGCTTGGCGCGTGCCGCAGCGAGCATGCCGCGTGATTGGTCGGCTCCGACGACGCGGCGCCCGGCTCCCGTCACGATGGCGAAATAGGGTCCCGTCCCGCACGCAGCATCGAGGACTACTCCATCCGCGGGCGTCGCCTCGACGAGTCGCTCGACGAACCGTCGATGGACCGGGGTGACCGGGTCGTAGCCGGCGTCGTAGTTCGGCGCGTCGTCCGAGTAGTCCTTCTCGACGGCGGCGCGTCGTTCCTCCAGCCAGGCGCTCCTATCCATCTCGATCCCCCGGCGACGTGGCGGCGGGCGCGTTGGCCTCCGGCGACGGCCCGTGACCGACCTCCATCGCATATACGTCGATCGTGGCTTCGCGCCCGCGGACCTCGACCCTTCGGCGCTCAAGGCGGGATCCATCGAAACCAGCGTGCTCGGCCGACGCGACCGACACCAGCAGCTCGCCGGCACGTGCGAGCGAGGCCAGTCGCGCGGTCGTATTGACTGCATCGCCCAGGGCCGTGAAATCCGAGATCTGCTCGCTCGAGCCGACCGTCCCCACGAACGCCACGCCCGTGTGCACACCGGCCCCGACGGGAATCGGCCCCCGGTCGGATGCATCCGGTTCACTCACCGCCTCGAGGATGGTTCGACCGGCATCGATGCCCTTCGCGGCGTGATCCAATCCCGAGTACGAGGGGATGAACAGGCCGATCGCTTCGTCACCGACAAACTTGTCGACGATCCCGTCGTGCTCCGTGATCGCGGCGGCCGCGATCCGGTAGAACGAGTTGAGAAGCGCGGTGAAGCCGGCCGAGCCGAGTCGCTCGCCGAGTCCGGTCGAGCCGCGAATGTCCGCGAACAGCAGGGACAGCTCCACCTCTGCGCCGCCCACGCCTCGCTTCGTGAGGGCTTGCATGCAGTTCTTGCACAGTTGCGGATTGCGCTCCCACGGCCCGAACCATGGACGAAGGACCAATCCACCAACGCCCCCGAACGGCGCATGGCAGAGCTTGCAGCGAGGCGCGGACGGGAGGTGCCGGAATCCCCGTCGCAGCGTGAGCATGCCTGGGTGGTCGCCGGTCAGGAGCGCCCGCCATTCGGCTTCCGGAGTCTCATACCCCACGTTCGGAGTCTAGTCGCGAACCTGACGCTTCATGTCAGCCCGACCCGCCACACTCCCGGCAAACATGTCGGAGGGTGCCCATGATCACTGAGCTGCGCCGCTACCGGATCAAGCCGGGTCGCATGGAATCCTGGCTCTCGTTCTTCGCTGAAGCTGCGCGGGAACAGGTCGGCCATGGGATCAGGATGGAGTACGCCGGTGTCGACGCCGAGACCGACACCTTCGTCTGGCTCCGGAGCTTCGCCGACGAGCCGGATCGCAAGGCCCTGAAGGACGCGGTCTACGGATCGGAGTGGTGGAACGAGCGTGAAGACGCCGCGATGTCTCACGTCATCGAATACGACGTGACCTTTCTCGACGCCGCGCTGATCCGGGATGGTGGGCAGGTCGTGCGCACCTCGTGGCCGGCCGCCGGTGATCGTGCCGGCTCGACCGGCGACAGCCCGCCGGACGGCTGGACCAGCTCGACGCGTCGGACGTACGTGCCCGAGCGCTGACGGACGTTCAGCGCCGCTACCCCTCAGTGAGAACGACGGCGGTGGCCCAGGTGCCAGTACTGACAATAGCGGCAGTGGTATGGAGCCAGCGACCCCGTTGAGTGGCGGCCATGTCGAACCAGGGACTGGGCTTCGCGGCGGTTCAGGAAGCGAGCCTTCGATGTGCAGCCCCGCTCGATCGGCGGCAGCTCCCGGTTGATGAACTGGCGGTAGTCGGCAGAGAGCATGTCGCGATGCTCGCCGAGCCGTGTGACACCTCTGTTGTCACTACCCGGAATCGAGGTCGAGCAGGCGGCCCAGGCGTTCGGCGGGGGACAGGAGCGCAACTGCCAGACCTTCTCGCACCAGCGTCTCAAGCCTCGAGTCGGGGATGGCGTTTCGCTCGCGGAGCGTCACCCAGCGAACCTTTCGCGTGACTCCCGCGCCCTCAAGGATCCGGTCCTCGTCCCGCATCAGCGTGCCGTACTCGAAGCCCAGGTGCACGTGCACAGGTTCGGGCGCGACGTAGCAGAAGTACGTCGAGCGGCCCCGTTCGCGTGGCACGTCGTAGCCCAGAAGGCGCCAGCCCGGCCGCACCCGCTCGACGACGTCAGGTACGACTCGGCGAACTACGGCGCGGAGGTCGTTTGCGATGTCGCGCATCGTCGCCGGATAGTCGGAAAGGAACGCCTCCGGCGGGATCGCCCCCACGCGCTTCATCGCACGTCATGATTGCCGGAGTAGGTGCAAGGACACGTCAGGAAAGGCACGGCCATGGTTTCGACGGCGCTGACCAACTGGGCCGGCAATCACACCTACCGCGCGGCGCGGCTGCACGAACCCGACTCGCTTGGCCGTCTCCAGGAGATCGTGCGCACGAGCGAGGTCGTGAAGGTTCTCGGCTCGCGGCATTCCTTCAACGACATCGCCGACACGGCGGGCGACCAGGTCTCTCTGGCCCGGATGCCGCGGGTTATCGACATCGACACGGGGCGGAGAGCGGTCACGATCGACGGTGCCCTGCGGTACGGCGACCTCTGCGGCGTCCTCGAGTCGGCCGGGTTCGCGCTCCACAACCTCGCGTCACTGCCGCATATCTCGGTCGCCGGTGCGTGCGCCACGGCAACGCACGGCTCCGGGGACCGGAGCGGCAACCTGGCGACCGCAGTTTCAGGTCTGGAGGTGGTCGGCGCGGACGGCGAGATTCGGGAGTTCGTTCGAGGGGACAGAGGTGAGTTCGAGGGGATCGTGGTGGGGCTCGGGGCGATCGGCGTCGTCACACGCCTCACGCTCGACCTCGAGCCCACGTACCAGGTCCGCCAGGACATCTACGAACGCCTGCCGCTGGCCGACGCTGCCGAGAACTTCGACGCCATCACGTCGAGCGCGGACAGCGTGAGCCTGTTCACCAGCTGGCGGGCGCAGACCGTCGATCAGGTCTGGTTGAAGCGCAGGGTCACGCCCGGCGACGCGTTCGAGCCCCCGCCCACATTTTTTGGGGCGAGGCTGACAACAACACGACGGCATCCGATCCCGGACATCACCGCCGAGGCCGTGACCGAGCAGCTCGGACTTCCCGGACCCTGGCACGAGCGCATCCCGCACTTCCGGATGGACCAGACGCCGAGCAGCGGAGACGAGCTCCAGAGCGAGTACCTGGTCCCTCGGCAGGAGGCGGTCGACGCCCTGCTCGCGCTTGACCGATTCGCCGACCGGATCGCGCCGCTCGTGCAGATCACGGAGGTCCGAACGATCGCGGGCGACGACTTGTGGATGAGCACGGCATTCGGCCGCGACTCGGTCGCGATCCATTTCACCTGGAAGCCGGACTGGCCCGCGGTTCGCGCCGTGCTCCCGGCAATCGAGGCGGCGCTCCGGCCGTTCGAACCGCGTCCGCACTGGGGGAAGCTGTTCACGATGCCGTCCGACGAGCTTCGGTCCCGTTACGCGAAACTGCCCGATTTCGTCGCGCTGGTGGCCCGCCTCGATCCCGGACGGAAGTTCCGGAACGCCTACCTGGACCTACTGCTGACCGGAGCCTGAGAACGGCTAACGGCTGATCACGAGGACCGCGAGCAGCGCCACTGCGGCGACGAGCACGACGACCGTCCACAGCAGCGTTCGCAGGCGGGCGTTCGCCTGGTCGACCGAAGCCTTGATTTCGGCGAGTTGTCCGGCGATCCCCGGCTCAACAGACCCGGCTGGCGCCCGGGCGGCAGCCGCGGCTTCCGCATCACCCAGCCCGATTCGTGCGAGATGCTTCTCGAGGCGTGGGTCGGCAGGCTCGTGGACGACGCCGCGAGCAGCTTCGGAGAGGTCACCGAAGGGCTGCTCCGGCTTGGCCGACCTTTCGGTGGCCGGCGCTTCCGGCTCATCGACGTCCGGCAGCGCAAGCTGGCCACGTTCCTGCTCAGACATCTCGGCTCCTCGACCCTCTCGACGCGACCGCGCTCAAACCGGCGCACAGGCGCCTCTCTGGACGCTCCCGGCGCTGACGCCGCGCTGCGAGAATGTTTGCACGGACGGCAAGGAGCCTTACTACCGTCGCGACCTGGCGCGCGTGCATCACCTCGGTTTCGCGTTCCACGCGAACGAATGCGCGCCGGGAATCCTGCGCCTGCTCGAGCCGGTTCTCGAGCGGCAAGGGCTGGTCGTCGAGCTGGGCTGCGGGAGCGGCCTCCTGACACGGCACCTCGTCGATGCCGGACACCGCGTCATCGCCACCGACGCATCGCCGGCGATGATCGAGCTCGCCCGCGAGCTGGTCCCTGATGCCGAGGAAATCCGGGAGCTGGCGCTGCCGGACGATGCGATCCCGGACGCCGACGCGATCGTGTCGGTCGGCCATGTCCTCAACTACCTGCCCGACGAGCCCTCGATCGAACGGGCACTCCGTGCGATCGCGGCCGCCCTGCGTCCCGGAGGGATCATGGCCATCGACCTCTGCGACTTCGAGTACGGCAGGGCACGCCACGACGCGCCCAACCTCGGGAAGGTCACGGACGACTGGGCCATCGTGACCAGCTTCGCGACGCCATCGCCCGACCGGTTCGTCCGGGAGATGGCGATCTTCAGCCGAAACGACGACGGCTCCTGGCGGCGTGACGACGAACGGCACGACAATGTCCTCATCGACGTCGCGGGGGTCCCGGCCCTGCTCCGCGAGCATGGCGTGGACGCGACGATCGGCTCGGCCTTCGGCGCCGAGCACCTCCCCGACGGCCTCCGAACAGTTGTCGGACGCAAGTCGGTCTGATCTCCAGGAGGAATGAGATGTCGCTGCCAGACGTTCTCTCGTATCCGGAACCGCGGTACATGGGCGAGCCCGGACTGGTCAACGCTCGCCTCCGGCGCGCCGAGCACGAGCCCGAGGTCCGATACGCATCGGGCGGGACGGCTCACTACCTCGCGACGGGGGCCTCGACGAACGGCCAGTTCGGCCTCTACCGCTGGGACATGGCCGCGACGCAGAGCGGACCGGACCCTCACTTCCATCGCACGATCTCGGAATCCTTCTTCGTGCTGTCGGGGAGGATGCGGCTGTACGACGGGAAGGAGTGGCTCGACGCCGCACCGGGTGA
>VBFZ01000159.1 GCA_005880805.1 Chloroflexota bacterium
CACGCGGAGCCGAGCGGCCTGATCGTTGCACTTGGTGAAAGATCCCTTCCGAAAGGCTCCTGACTGGTGTTCCCGAGCGCTGTTCCTTTCATCGGGTGCAACGCCACGCGACGAATGCCACGCGACGAATGCCACGCGACGAATGCCACGCGACGAAGGCCACCGATACACTCATGGCGTGATTGCGCCCTGTTCGAATTGCGGGGCTGAGAATGCGCCGGGGGCAAGGTTCTGCTCGTCCTGCGGGACGGCCTTGGCGCCAAGGTGCCCGAACTGCCGATCCGAGGTGTCGCCCGGGGCCCGCTTCTGCCAGACCTGCGGGCATCCGCTGTCGGCCGAGGCGCCCGGTTTGTCGACCTGGTCGACTCGACGAAGCTGGCGGATCGGCTCGATCCAGAGAAGGTGCGCTCGATCCTCCAGGCGTACTTCTCGCTCGTATCGACGACGGTTCAAGCGTGGGGCGGAACCGTCGAGAAGTACGTCGGTGACGCGGCGGTGGCCGTCTTCGGCGTTCCTCGAGTGCGCGAGGACGATGCTGCACGGGCGGTCAGCGCAGCCGCGGAGATCAGGGGCCGCGTTCTTGACCTGGCGGCCGACGTCCAACGACAACACGGCGTCGACCTCGCGATCCGGATCGGTGTCGACACCGGCGAGGTGATCGCCCCGGCGGAAGTCCGGCCGGATCTGCCGGCGGTCACCGGCGATGCCCTGAACGTCGCGTCCCGGCTCCAGTCAGCGGCAGCGCCCGGAGGCGTGCTCGTCGGCGACCGCACGTTCCACGCCACCCGCGAGCTGTTCAGGTTCGATGACCCGACTGAGCTTCAGCTGAAGGGCAAGTCGTCCCCAGTCAAGGCCCACCCGCTGCTCGGACGGATCGAGGGCGCCCTCGAGCGCGGACCGGCTCGAAACCTGAGGGCGCGAGTCGTCGGACGGGAGCGCGAGCTCGCGGTACTGGGCGGTCTCCTGGACGAGACAGTCGAAACCCGAACCCCGCGTCTGGCGGTCGTCTACGGCCCGGCGGGCATCGGCAAGAGCCGGCTCGTGCGGGAGGCGATCGACCTTGCCCAATCTGAGCGCCCGGATCTCACGATCCTTCGCGGGCGCTGCCCGGCGGTGGGGCAGGGGATCACGTACTGGCCGCTGGCCGAGATCGTCCGGGGCGCCTGTGGTATCTCGCTGGACGAAAGCGGGCCGGAGGCGCAGGAGAAGTTGCGGGATCGGGCCGCCGCGATCCTGGCGGCTGCCGGCGTCGATCGAGCCGACATTGACGCCACCGTCTTCGCCCTGGCGACGACCGCGGGCATCGATCTTCCCGACAACCCGCTCGATCGGAGCCGCCCGGCCACCGTCGCCACGGAGCTCAGCCGTCGCTGGCCGCAGTTCCTGTCCGCGCTGGGCAAGCGCCGGCCGGCAATCGTCGTCATCGAGGACCTTCACTGGGCGAGCGACCAGGTCGTGGAAATGGTCGAGCGCCTCTTGGCTAGGTCGACCGGCCCGGTTCTGCTGGTCGCAACCTCCCGGCCGGAGTTCGCCGAGACGCACTCGACGTTCGCCGCCGGTGTCAACGAGGCCCTCACGGTTTCGCTGCGCCCGCTCAATCGGCGACAGGGCGCGAGCCTGCTGTCGGGCCTGCTCCCCGACCATGAGCTGCCGCGTGCGATCGAGGACGAGATCCTCGACGCGGCCGAGGGCAACCCCCTGTTCGTGGAGGAGATTGTCAGCCGCCTCATCGAGGCAGGTACCGTCGCGCGGGACGACGGCCACTGGCGGTCGACCGGCGGCCTGGCACGCCTGTCGATCCCGGACACGATCCAGGGCCTGCTGGGCGCCCGAATCGACGCCCTGCCCGACGCGGAGCGGCGCGTCCTCCGGGAGGCATCGGTGATCGGCCGAATCTTCTGGGAGCAGCCGGTTGCCGTGGCGGTCGGCCAGGCAGAAGTGTCGGACCCGCTGACCGAGCTCGAACGTCGGGGCCTGGTGTCAATGCGCCCGAGCTCAAGCCTCTCGGGCCAGCTCGAGTACACCTTCAAGCACGCCCTCATCCGCGACGTCGCGTACGGTGGCCTCTCGCTCGCCCGCCGCGCTCAGGCGCACGCCGCCGTCGCAAAGTGGCTCGCTGGCCTGAGCCGAGATCGCCCGGAGGAGCTCGCAGAGCTCGTCGCCTACCACTACGAGGTCGCCCTTGGAGAGGGATCCGACCTCGCATGGCGAGCGGACTCCCCGGAGCTGGCAGAGGTTCGCCGTCGGGCGGCAGCAGCATTCCTCGTGGGCGGCGCGGTGGCCCGCAAGCGATTCGCAATCGAGAGAGCCGTTGGTCTCCACATTCGAGCGCTGGAACTGGCGTCCAACGACCTGGAACGAGCGGTCGCGTACGAGCAGATAGGCGACGACCACGATGCCGCCTACGACGGCGACAAGTCCCTGCCTGCCTGGGATCGGGCGATCGAGCTGCGACAGTCCGTCGGCGACGAAGGTCCTCATGTCGCCCGGCTGGCCATGAAGGCCGCCCGGATGGGCGCAGTCCGATGGGGCGGCTTCAGCGTGGCGAAGGATCCAGCCGAGCTTGACCGGTTCGTCGACCTCGGACTCGCCACGGCCACCGACGAGACGCGAGCGTGGCTTCTACTCCTGAGGGCCACCGTCGGCCTCCGGTGGGTTGCCTTCCATCGAGACGATCCCATCCCGCTCGATGAGCGCGTCCGGGCTGGCGAGGAGGCGGCGCTCTACGCAGAGCTCGTCGACGATCCAACTATGGGGGCGAACGCCTTGCGGTCGGTCGGTGCGCTGCTGATTGCGCACGGCGAGGTCGCGAGGGGGCTCGAGATGACGCGCCCGATCCTCGAGCTTTTCGACCGGGTCGCCGACCCGAGGGAGCGCCACCTCCTGATCATCGAGACGGCGCAGACGATGGCCTGGATCGCCGGCGAGGCGGGGCCGACCACCGATGTCCTGCTGGACGCGCTCAAGCTCGGGCGGGAGCTTCGCAGTCATGATCTCAATCACTCCACGGGTACCTTGATCAACGCGCTGTACCTGGCAGGCCGCTGGGACGAGATCCCCGGGTATCTCGAGGAGCACCTGAGTGCCTTCAAGTCGGATGAGGCAGCCGGCACGACGTGTCCGTTCGCCCTGGGCGCCTTCCAGCTGGCCGCCGTAGTGCTGGCGCACCGCGGCGAGGTCGACCGAGCTCGAGAGCTTGCCGACTCGATGCCGCAGCCACAGGCGCCGGTTGGGATCGTGCAGGGCCTGCAGGCGATGGCCGTCATCGCGCTCGGTGATCCGAGCCTGGGGCGTGAGATCGCGCGCGACGTGCTCGCGACCGGGGCCCGGAACTATGCCGAAGAGCCGCCGGTCGAGCTCGCTGCGATGCTCGACGCGCTCGTTGCACTGGGCGCCTGGGACGAGCTTCGCGAATTCCTGCCCGAAGCTCGTCGGCGGGCACCCGAGCTTGCCCTGGCAGGTCCCACCGCCGATCGAGCCGAAGGCCTCGCGGCCGCGGCGACGGGCGATCAGGCCCGCGCCCGTGAGCTGCTGGAGCGAGCTCTGGTCGGCTTCGACAGCCTCTCCGCCTTCGAGGCCGCGCGCACGAGAGAGGCCCTGGCGGCGATCGAACCGGAACGCAGGCGAGGGCTGCTGGCCGAAGCGCTCGAGGCCTACGAGTTCCTCGGCGCCAAGCCACATACCGAGCGCCTGAGCGCGCTCGTGGCCGAGCAGGCGACGGTCGCGTGACGAGGATGCCGAAGTGATCGAACGGGATCCGGGCACGGCCGAGGCAATCAGCTTTGTTCTGAACGGAGGAGGGTGCAGCGTCACCGTGGAGCGGGATGCTCTGCTGCTCTACGTCTTGCGCAACGATCTGGGACTCAAGGGAAGCAGATTCGGCTGTGGCATGGGCCTCTGCGGGGCGTGCATGGTCCTGGTCGACGGGCGCCCGATGCCCTCCTGCGATCTGCCCCTGTACGCAGTTGCCGGCAAACGCGTGACGACCATCGAAGGGATGCAGGCTGCAGACGGCCTCCATCCGCTGCAACAGGCATTCATTGATGAAGGTGCCGGGCAATGCGGGTACTGCCTGAGCGGAATCCTGATCTCCGCGATGGCCCTTCTCGAGCGAAATCCCGACCCCAGCGACGCCGATATCCGAACGGCGCTGGAACCCAATATCTGCCGCTGCGGTGCACACGCGAGGGTGATCCGGGCGATTCGCAGGGCGGCCGGTGCCGCCTCGTGACTGCGTCAGGTCTCGACGCGCCGCTCGCCGGGAGCCTGCAATTGGGCGAGCGTCTCGACGCGCGTCTGCGCATCGAAGCCGACGGTTCGATCACCGCCCTCACCGGCAAGGTTGAGCTGGGACAGGGGATCCATGCGGCGCTTGCTCAGATCGTGGCCGACGAGCTCGACGTCCCGTTCGATCGCGTTCGGGTAGCTCCCGTCGACACGTCGTCCAGCCCGAACGAGGGCACGACAGCTGCAAGCCGCTCGATCGAAGAGAGTGGTGCCGCGCTCCGCCAGGTCGCCGCCGAGGTCCGGCAGGCGCTCCTGGAGTCGGCCGCGGCTGAGCTCGGCGTCCCGATCGGTGAGCTCTCGGTCGACGCCGGTGTCATCTCGGCACCGGACGGCAGGAGCATCCGCTATGCGAGCCTCGCCGGGATCGACCTGACTCGGCCCGTCACGGGTCAGGTCAAGCCGAAGCCCGCCCGGCTCCGGTCGCTAATCGGCCGAAGTGCGCCGAGGCGCGATCTCGTGGCCAAGGTCACGGGGAAACCGAGCTATGTCCAGGACCTGGAGATCCCCGGGATGGTCCACGCCAGAGTGGTCAGGCCGCCGAGCTACGGAGCGGAGCTGCGCTCGGTCGAAGTGGACGCCCTCAGCGCCATGCCCGGAGTCGTCCAGGTGGTGTGCGACGGCAACTTCCTGGCCGTGATAGCCGAGCAGGAACGCCAGGCGATTGCGGCCCTCACTCGAGCTCGTCGAACATCCGTCTGGGACACCGGTCGGAGCGAACCCCTCAAGGTCGATCCGCGCGCCTTGCTCGAGATGCCATCGGAGACGGCCCTCGTGGAGCAGCGCTCCGACGGAGCGGGTCCTTCAGGCCGTGTTACGTCCCTTGAGGCCGAGTACTCGCGGCAGCACATCGCACACGCCGCGGTTGGTCCGTCCTGCGCCGTTGCGGTGCTCGACGATGGCGGCTACACCGTGTGGACCCACTCTCAAGGCATCTTCGAGCTGCGGCACGAGCTCGCGAACGTCCTCGGTATGCCCTCAGAAAATGTGCGCGTCATCCACATGGAAGGTGCCGGTTGCTACGGCCACAACGGCGCTGACGACGCGGCGCTCGACGCAGCCCTCCTGGCGCGCAGCGTTCCTGGTCGTGCAGTACGCGTCCAATGGGCCCGCGATGACGAATTTGCCTGGGAGCCATTCGGCCCTGCGCAGGTCGTGCGGCTTTCAGCCGGACTGGACGAACGAGGCGCCATCGTAGATTGGCAGCACGATGGCTGGAGTCCGGGTCATGACGGTCGTCCGGCCGAGGACCGACCAGCGGAAGAGTCGGCACTCCTGGCGGCGCATGACCTGGCCGTGCGACGGAGACGGCCGCGCCCACGCTCACGACTCGAGGCGAATGGCGGCCGGCGCAACGCGATTCCCCTGTACGTGTTTCCGAACTACAGGATCGTCGATCACTACGTGGCCGAAGCGGCCGTGCGTGTTTCGGCCCTGCGTTCTCTTGGCGCCCATCTCAACGTCTTCGCGATCGAGTCGTTCATGGACGAAATCGCGACCGCGACTGGGGCGGATCCAATCGAGCTC
>VBFZ01000160.1 GCA_005880805.1 Chloroflexota bacterium
CCTGGAAGGCGTAGTCGTCGAGGAGGTGGATGAAGAGCAAACCCAGGTGCGCCGCGACAGCGTCCAGTGGCTGCGTATCGCGGCGCGCCATCGCGCGGACGGTCCCCTGGGCGAGTGCGCTTCCAAGGCTGTTGCCCGCCGTGTTCCACCCGGCATACGCGGCCAGCCTCGCGATCGGCACTTCCGCGAGCAGCCGATCGACGAACGCAAGATCTGCCCCGTTCACGAACGCCACATCGAGGATTGCGACATCACTCCCGGCCTCGATGTCGCGAGCGACCGCACTAGCCAGTTCGGCGAGGTCGCGATGCACGCTTTGCATCTCCTGCCGGACGGCCCGCAGCGAGCCAGGATCGATCGACCCGGCCTGTTGGGCAGGCAGCAGCTCGGGCTGGCGCACGGCGAGCTGGAGCCACGCTTCGGCCTGGGCCGTGTCCGGGGCATTCACGGCCAGGATCAGATCGGCCTCATCCGAAGTCGCCGCGACCGTTCCGCCGAGCGGGCCGATGTGGGCTTTCACCAGGTCCTGTAACGGGCGATCTTCGTACGACGTCACCACCGACGGCCCGTCGGGCCCCGAGTACCGGGACCAGACGCGCGGCCGGAAGCCCGCGTTCTGGCAGGCATAGGCCGCCACGAGCAAGCTCGCAAGCTCATCAGCTCCGGGATACACGCTCGCCCTGTCGGTCAGCTCGAGTTCGTCGATGAGTTGTCGCAGTGCGCGCGCCTCGGCGATATTCCAGCCGTACGGCGCCGTGTCGTCCTGGCCGATCAGCGCATAGTCGACAACGCCCTCCGCCGCCCACTGCACGACCAGGCGGTTGATCGCGTGGTTGCGTGCGCGCCCATCTCGATAGTCGGCGACGATCTCGGCCGGCACCGAGTTCGCCAGCTCGTCGCGGTCCGCCGCCTCCGCGGGGCCCGCGTCACCGCGCGACGACTTGTCATCCAGGTAGGACAGCCGAAACATGTTGGCGCCGTGAGTCGCCCAATACGGCTTCTCTTCCTCTGCCGAGTCCGACCGGTTCACGCGCATTAGCACGCTGAAGGCGAAGACCGGGGCGGACGGTCGTGCGACGCGGATGCTCCGGAGCGGTTCGAGAGCGTTCGCGACTTCGCTCACCGGGGTCGTGCTCCGGCGCGAGGGGATCAGGCCGCCATAGGCAAGCGTGTCGACCGCGAGCACGAAGCCGTCGGCCGACGAGGTTTCGTCGCGAAGCCAGTCCGCCAGTCGGTCCTGCGCCGCCTCGTGAAGAGGACTACCGAGCCACTCGCGCGGAGGGCGAGCGAGCTCGATTCCGGCGGCTCGCGCCAGCCACCATGGCTGGTCGTAGTTCACCGGCCGGTCGTCGAGCGGGAGGAGCGCGAGCCGGCTCACAGCGTCTTGAGAGCAGCCACGAACCTCGCGGTGATCCATTCGGGACGGGTGATGGCGTGACCCACCACCACAGCGTAGGCGCCGAGGGCGATTGCCCGTGCAGCCTCGTCAGGCGTCGCGATACGACCCTCGGCGATGAGCGGCACGTGCAGCCGGGGGGCGAGCTCAGCGACCAGCTGGAGATCGGGACCCGCGGACGACGGCGCGCCGTCCGTGTAGCCGGCGAGGGTCGTCGCGATGAGGTCCGCGCCGGAGTCCTGGGCAGCGAGTCCTTCATCAACGGTGGAGACGTCGGCCAGGACGGGCAACCCGGTCTCACCCCGGACACGGGCGATCAGATCTGCCACGGACGAGCCGTCCGACCTCGCACGGGCAGTGGCGTCGAGGGCGATGATCGACGTGCCGGCCGCCGCGACCGCCCGGGCGTGTTCGACGTTCGGCGTGATTCGCACGCCCAAACCAGGCACATCGACCTTCCATAGCCCGATGATCGGGAGGCTGACCGCTGCCCGGATGGCGGCGATGTCGCCGGGCCCATTCGCCCGGATCGCGACCGCCCCACCCTTAGCCGCCGCGCGAGCCATCGCCGGCATCAGCGTTGGACCGAACAGCGGATCCTCAGGCCCCGCCTGGCAGGACACGATGACGCCGCCGGCAAGGAGCGGAATCGGCTCGGCGAGCGCTGACCCGGACCAGCGCGCAGAAGCGGCCAGACGCGCACCGTCCACTCCCTGCCTCCCTGTGTTCAAGGCGTCTCGCGGCTCCCCTCGTTTGTTGACAGCCGGGGATCGTCGTCTCTAGTATAGGCATCAGGACGTCATTACCACAAGGCGCCCGCAGAGAAGGAGGACCCAAGCGTTGCGAACCGCCAAGATGGCAAAGCTGTGGGCGGTCATCGCGGCGGGTTCCGTCGCGGTTGCCGCATGTTCGTCCAGTGCGAGCCCGTCGGCCGCCAGCCCCGCTGGCTCCGCCGCCGCCTCCGCGCAGGCATCCGCGTCCGCGCCGGCCGAGAAGGTAACGATCAATTTCCCGTACCTGTGGGGCGGACCCGAGGGTCAGGCCCTCGAAAAGGTCATCACCGCGTTCAACACGAGCCAGGACCACATCACAGTCAAGGGCGTTTCATCGCCCGACTTCCAGAAGCAGCTGGCGTCGATGTCCGGCTCCAACGGGTTCGACATCTCCGACAACTTCGGCTCGACGGTCGGGTCCTGGGCTTCCAAGGGGATCCTCGAGCCCCTCGACGACTACATGAAGGCCGACAACTTCGACACTGCCGACTTCGTGCCGACAGCCCTGCAGAGCAATCAGTACCAGGGCAAGACGTACGCACTACCGATCGCCGTCCACACGCTCCTGCTCATGTACAACAAGAAGATGTTCAGTGACGCGGGGATCGCTGCGCCGCCGACAACGATGTCCGACTTGCAGGCGGATATCGCCAAGCTCACGAAGGCCGATTCGTCGGGCAAGATCACGCAGCTGGGCATGAGGTCGCCCGACTACATCACGCTCGCGTACGCATTCGGGGGCAAGTGGTACGACGATCAGGGCAATCCGACTCCCGACGACCCGGGCAATCTCGCCGCGCTCCACTTCTGGGTCGACAACGTCGTCAAGAAGTACGGAGCCGACCCGATCAAGAAGTTCGAGTCAGGCTACGGCGAATACGCCTCCGCACAGAACCCCTTCTACACGGGCAAGGTCGCGATGACCCTTGATGGCGAGTGGCAGCCCGTGTTCATCAAGCAATACGCGCCCAACCTCGACTGGGGTGTCGTGGCCATCCCGTACCCCGCCAATCAGGCGACTCTGGCCGGGGCCACACAGCTCACGAGCAGCATGTTCTTCATCCCGAAGAACGCCCCGCACAAGCAGGAAGCCTGGACGTTCCTCAAGTACCTCACGGGCAAGGACGCAATGACCCAGTTCAGCCACGCCCTCGGCAACTTGCCGGCCCGGACGTCCCTGCTCGGGGATCCGACCTACAACGACATTCCGCAGTTCAATACGTGGCTCGATTCGTTGAAGAGCCCGAACCTGCGGATCTTCGCCAGCCTGCCGTCCACCGCCGCGTATCAGAAGGATCTGGGCGACGAGTTCCAGCTGATCGCGAACCTCCAGGACACTCCCGAAGTGGGAATGGCGAAAGTCAAGGCAAAGGCCGCAGGCTACAGCCAGTAGCATCCGCGAGAGCGTCGTCATCGCCGATGCTTGTTGAGATGTGACCGAAGCGCAACTCCGTTCAGATCGACGAGGAGGTCTCGATTGATGCACCGCTCGGTGCTCCGGGGCCTCCTCTTCGCGTCTCCCTGGATCGTCGGCTTCGTGATCTTCCAGCTGATCCCGATCGTCGCTTCTGCCTATTTCAGCCTCACGAACTTCAACCTGTTCCAGGACCCACAGTTCGTCGGCCTTCGCAACTACCAGCGCCTGGCGGGCGACGACCTCTTCTGGAAAAGCCTGCTCAACACGCTGTACCTCACCGTCATCGGCGTCCCGGTCTCGCTGACCGCTGCCCTGGCCGCCGCCCTGGCTCTGAGCATGAGGGTGCGCGGCCAGTGGCTCTTCCGGCTGTTCGTCTTCCTGCCGACGGTCGTGCCCGTGGTCGCCGCGACCTACATCTGGCGATGGCTCCTCAACGGCCAGTACGGCTACGTGAACGAAGGCCTGGGAGCACTTGGCGTGGGGCAGCCGCTATGGCTCGAGGACCCGTTCTGGACGAAACCCGCGCTCATCCTCATGGGCCTGTGGGTGACCGGCTCGGCGATGGTCGTCTTCCTGGCGGCCCTCCAGGACGTGCCCGAGGTCTATTACGAGGCCGCTGTCATCGACGGGGCGGGTGCCTGGGCAAAGTTCCGGCATGTGACGCTGCCGCTGATCTCGCCGGTGATCCTTTTCGAGACGATCATCGCGAGCATCTTCACCCTGCAGTACTTCACGCAGGCGTTCCTGTTGGGCCAGACCCGGCTCAATTCGGCGTCAGGCGGCCCGGAGAATTCGCTCCTCGTCTACGGCCTGTACCTCTTCCAGCAGGCTTTCATCAACCTCAACATGGGCTATGCCTCGGCCATGGCCTGGGTACTGCTGTTCGTCGCCCTGGCAGGAACGTGGGTGCTCCTGCGCGTCTCGCGAGACCGGGTGTTCTATGCCGGCGACTGATGTGGCTTCGGTCAGCGTCCGATCGCCGAATGGCGCCGTCCCGTGGGCCCGAAGGCTGAACCCGAGGCGCGCCGCCGGCGGTGGCCTGCGCTATCTCGTGCTGGCCGGTATCTCCGCGCTCTATCTGTTTCCGTTCGTGGTCGTTCTCACGACGTCGCTCAAGCCGGCCGACGAGATCTTCACGCTGCCACCGACGCTGGGTGCGAAGCGCTGGACACTGGACAACTACCGCGCGGCGCTCGAGGCGATGCCTTTCGCCCGATACCTCTTCAACACGGCGTTGATCTCGAGCATCACCGTCGTCGGGCAGCTGCTCTCGAGCTCGATCGTCGCCTACTCGCTGGCGAAGATCCGCTGGCGGGGCCGCGACGCCCTGCTGCTGCTGATCATCGCGACGATGATGTTGCCGCCGCAGGTGACGATGATTCCGGTCTACATCGGGTGGAGCAAGATCGGCCTGACCGGGTCGTACCTGCCTCTGCTCATCCCACAGTTCTTCGGCTCGGCGTTCTTCATCTTCATGCTGCGGCAGTTCTTCCGGGGGATCCCCGAGGAGCTGCTCGATGCGGCCCGGGTCGAGGGCGCGTCCGACCTGCGGATCTACCGAAGCGTTGTCCTGCCGCTGGCGCGACCGGCTCTTGTCGCCCTCTCGATCTTTGCGTTCATGTGGGCCTGGACGGACTTCCTGCTGCCCCTCATCTACATCAACGATCCCGACCAGTACACGTTGTCCATCGGGCTCTACAGCTTCTTCTCGGAGCATGGGGTCGAGTGGGGCGCGCTCATGGCCGCGGCCACCCTGATGAGCCTGCCCTTGATCTTCGTGTTCCTGGTCGGCCAGCGTCAGTTCGTGCGCGGGATCGCGCTGACGGGGATCAAGTAGCGGTCCGACGCAAGCGCTGGCTCACTCGAGCGAAACTTCCAGCTGGGGTTGCCTCAGCTGGACGCGACTGGCCGAGCGGCCATCGCCGACTTCGATGTAGTACTGGCCGGAGTCGCCGCGCACGCGCGAGATCGTGTGCTCGACGGGCCGACCGGCGCGGTCGAACGAGGTGATCGTCGCCTGGATCGAAGCGCTGCGTGGGCGGGCCTTCAGCAGCCGGGCGTCCGCGTCGCTCAGCAGAACGGGTTCAAGGGCCTCGCGGAGCTGGGCGATCTGTACGTGGTAGCGCTCGCGCAGCGCCTGGTACAGAGAAACTGCCTCGAGGTCCAGCTGATCGATGCCCGGAAAGCGCTGCGGCGAGATGTGTGTCGTCTCGATCATCACCGGGATGTCCGCAGCACCTGCGCCTCCGGTTCGAGCTTCAGTTCGGTCTGCACCGTCGGTGGGAGCTCGAGTGCCCGCTGGACGCTTCGATCGAGCACTTTGGTCGACGGTCGGCGGCCGTCCCTGGTCATCTTTTCGGTGAACCCGAGAACGGTGCCGAGCTGCTGTCGGATCCGCGGCTCGGCGACGAACGTTCCGACGCCGCGCCGCACGACGAGGAGGCCTTCACGCACCAGATCCTGGGTGGCCTGCCGGATCGTCGGACGGCTGACGCCGTATCGCTCGCAGAGCTCTCGTTCCGACGGTAGCGCGTCCCCGGGCGAGAGCTCGCCCCGCTCGATCCGTCCCGTGAGGTCCTGCTTGATCTGGCGATAGAGCGCGAACCCTC
>VBFZ01000161.1:0-6387 GCA_005880805.1 Chloroflexota bacterium
GACGATCGCGTGGTGCTGGGAACCGACTACCCGGCGCCGATGATTCTCGAGGACGCGGTGAACTGGATCAACGGGCTCGACTGCCTGACTGCCGACGAGAAGCAGTCGATCCTCTCCCGCAATCCGGCGCGGTTGCTGGGATGGTAGGCGGGCTCAGGCGAGGCCGCCGTCCGTGACGGCTCGACCCGCGCAGGGCGCCGAGAGCGGCCGCGCGAGTGTGGCTGCGCGATGGGGCTTCCTGTTCGTCCTGCCGATCCTGATCCTGTTCGTCGCCTTCAAGTTCTGGCCGATCCTGTACGCGGTCTGGCTCAGCCTGACGAACACGAGTCCCGTATCGCACACGGCCGACTTCGTCGGTGTCGACAACTACGTCAAGCTTGGTGGGGACCCCCAGTTCATTCGGGCGCTGACGATTACCGGCTACTACGTGGTCGGTACCGTGGCACCGGTAGTCCTTATCGCCCTGGCCATCGCATTGCTGCTCAACCAGAAGATCAAGGGCCGCGGACTGTTCCGGGTCCTGCTCTTCTTCCCGGCCATCATCCCGATCATCGTGGTGCCAATCCTCTGGCAGTTCCTCTTCCATCCATACGGGCTCGTCAACTCCGCAATCTTCCAGCCCCTGGGCTTCGACCCGATCAACTGGCTGACCTCGACCGATTCGGTCGTACCCGCCTTCATCATCTCCACGTCGTGGCGGATCATCCCGCTCTGCATCGTGATCTTTCTGGCGGGACTCCAGGGAATCCCGGAGGACCTGTACGAGGCGGCCAAGGTCGACGGCGCCTCCATGCCCCAGCGGTTCCGATACGTGACGATCCCCCGGCTCAAGCCCACCATCCTCGTCGTCGTGGTTTTCGCGGTCACGCTGACCGCGAAGAACCTCGTCTTCATGCTGGTGATGACCAACGGCGGGCCGGACAACGCGAGCCGGACGCTGTCGCTGTTCATCTACGACGTGGGCTTCCGGTTCTCGCGCGTGGGCTACGCGAGCGCAGCGGCGATGCTGCTTCTGCTCGTCATCGTGGCCATCACGGCGATCAGCCTCAGAATCTTCCGGACCGATGACTGAGCGCCTGCCGGTGTTCGGGGTCCGGGCGCGCACGCGGTTGTTCTCGGCGACGACCTATCTGTTGCTGGCTGCCTGCACCCTCCTCTTCCTGGTGCCGATCTTCTGGATGGTTTCCACGTCGCTCAAGACGACGGACCGTGTGTTCGACCTCCCGATCGAATGGATTCCGACATCGCCGCAGTTCAACAACTACCCGGACTCGCTCGGCAAGTACGACTTCCCTCGCTTCTTCCTGAATAGCGGGATCGTCTCGGGTACGGTCACCGCTGTCCATGTGCTACTCGCCAGCTGGGCCGGTTACGGTCTGGCGAAATACCGATTCGGCGGCCGCCAGCTCCTGTTCTGGGCGATCCTCGTCACGCTGATCCTGCCGCTCGAAGTCGTGATGATCCCGCTCTGGTTGACCATCAAGACGCTCGGATGGGAAGACAGTTACCCCGGCCTCATCGTGCCGGTCATCGCCGATGCCTTCGGCGTCCTGCTCATGCGGCAGTACTTCCTGAACTTGCCCAGCGAGCTCATCGACGCCGCTCGGATCGATGGTGCCGGTCACCTTCGGACGTTCTTCACAATCGCGGTCCCGAACGCGTGGCCGGCCATCGTGACCCTGGCGATCTTCATGTTCCAGGCGACGTGGGATGAGTTCGTGTGGCCGTTCCTGATCGTGAGCTCGAGCCAGATGAAAACCGTGCCACTTGGAGTCCAGGCATTCCAGTCCGGAGAGTTGTCGAATTTTCCGGCGGTCATGGCTGTATCGACCGTGGCCATGCTTCCGCTCGCGACACTCTTCCTGGTCTTCCAGCGCTACTGGATCCGGGGCGTCGCAACGAGCGGCATCCGCGGCTGAGGAGGAGGCTGCACGCTCGGGCCCTGGGGCCCGCGCTGATATATATTGCACAGTGCTTAAGGTGGGATGGGGAGGTGCCAATCAGTGTTGCGCCACACGGCGTTCTTCATCCACCGGGACACCACAACTCCAGATCAGCAATTCGACATGTTGAAGGGCCTCGTGTTCCTTCGATCGGAGTGCTCGGGCCCGGTTGCGGGCGATTACGGTGAGGACCTCTTCGGAGGGTCGGCCCGCCTCCGCGAGATCAAGCCCTTCAAGCGCACGCCCCGCTGGCGCGGCCGATCCGAAGGTCCGCCCTCCAATTACGACGTCGCCCTCCACCTGGACTTCAACGATCAGGCTGGGCTCGACGCGTACAACGACGACGCGGTGCATCACCGGATCGGCGACTTCAACGCCTCGATCAACGAACCGGAACTGACCGCTCGCGTCGATTGGTGGTATGAGGGCGCGCCGCGGACGAAGCCGGGGCTCGTCCGTCACTCGGCCATGTTTGTTTGGACAGACGAGTCGGACAAGGCCGAGCGTCAACGAGCGCTGGATGCCGTCCGCAGGCTCGAAGGGTGCGCCGGTGTCGACTCGCTCGTCATCGGCGAAAACGTCGGTCCGCTCACGACCGATTACGACTGGCTGGTCGACATCCACCTCGACGATCGCGAGGCGGCCCGCCAACTACTGGAGGGCGACGCATACGCCGAGGCCATGCGCGCGGTCGCGCCGGCCGCCAAGTATGAGTGGACCGCGCGGCTGTCCCATCTCATGCGAGGCAGCTCCATCACGGCTCGAACTGCCTGACCGACAAGCCGGCCGTCAAGCGCCCCGCATCACGTGGGTGAGCCGGGCGGTCCAGTCGTGCTTCGTCGCGGCCGCCACGGTCTGAATCATCCGCGCATATTGTTCTCCAACGAGCATGCGACGAGCTGCGTCCACGTCCGCTAGCTGGACGTCCAGGATCCAGTCGAAATCGGTCATGAGATGGCCCACGTTCTGCCCCGTCAGCACCGACTCGACGCCCGCTTCTGCCTCGAGGCCGCGGGTGGCATCCAGGGCGTCCTCCTTAGCCCGGTCGGTGGCGTCATCTCGCCAAACGAACATCGCAACGTGGCGGATTCGTCCCCGCTTGTTCCGTGAGGGACCCTCGTACCACCAGTCGACCCGCGCAGTCATTTCGTCCCAGGACACCGACTCGTTGAAGGACGACGCCGCATTGTGGATCGAGTCCGCTCCGTAGGCGTCGTGGCCTGCCCAGTCGTCGAAGTCGAGGTGCAGCGCCATGTCAAAGTTGGCGGGCGGCGCCGAGAGTGACCGCCAGCGCGGCGTACGCTGCCAGGGGGGAACCTCGCGCAGGGGTTGTGTGCCACCGAACAGGTCGTCGCCGTAATCGCCGGCCCGGACGTCGCGGCACTCCATGCACAGATACGAGAGACCCTTGAGCATCTGTTCCCGTAGCTCCGGACCGGTGGTGTCCCTGAGTGTCCAGAGGACGGAATGTCGCAGGGGCATGCTGATTCTCCACGCATGATCTGGACCAGAGTCTTCCAGGTCGTGGGTCGGGCCCGTGAGTATGCATGATGCACAGTCGATCCAGAGCGAAGCCAAGGTATGACTGGGCTCCTCAAGCTCGACGATGACGCTGCCCTCGACGCCGGAGTCGTGGGAGTGAAGGCTGCCCATCTCGCCCACGCCCGTGCCGCCGGTCTCCCGACCCTGCCCGGCCTGATCGTTCCCGAGGCGGCGGGCCGCCCCGCGGTGCGCGCGGGGCGAGCGGCTCTCGAAGCACGTGGACTGGGCGCTGCGCGCGGAGCGGTCACCGGTCACGAGATTTCGGCGGACCTTCTGGCCGCCCTATCGAGGACGGCTGAGCTCGGCGACAAGCTCGCGGTGCGCTCCTCGAGCAGGCTCGACGACAGCGGAGCGCTGGCTGGGGCCCTTGCCTCATACCTCGAGGTCCGGCCGGGCGAACTTGCCACGGCCGTGCGTGGCTGTTGGGCGTCCGTCTTTGCACCGCAACTCGTGGCCCGCCTGGACAACCTCGGGATCGCCATTGACGATGTCGGCCCAGCAGTGCTCATCCAGCCCCATGTCAATCCGGAGGCAGGCGGTTGGGCCAGACTCGCCGGCGACTGCGTGGAGATCGCCGTGGTGGCCGGCTCGCCAGCGCCACTTCTTGCCGGCCGTCATCCTGGCCAGCGAGTAACCGTCACCGCCGACGGGTCTGTCGTCGGAGGTCCGCCCGATGACAACCTGGATCCTGCGGTGCTGGCGCTGGTCGCAGACCTCGCCCGTCGGGCTGGACGGGAGGTGCGAGGCGCAACCCGAATGGAATGGGCGATCGTGGACGGCTCGCCGGTCGTTCTCCAACTTTCGAAGATCGTGGAGCACCATGGTCCAGGAAGGCGACCAACTGGCGACTTCTCAGGGCGGGCCTATGACCGCCTCGCGCGCGCGGTCACACTCAGGCGCGGCCGGCTCGCCGATGGTTTCCTCGCGCCATGGGCGGCCGCCTTCGACGGGCTGCCGCCTGCGTCAGTCGTCGAGGCCGAGGACGGGTCGGCCACACTGTTCGAGCGAGCCGCGCGGGTGGCCGTCGAGCTCCGACGCGCAATCGGTGCCGCGGCGCAGGTGCCGCCGGAAGAGATCGCCGGTCGACTCGCCCGCGGCGATCCGAAACTCGCGAACGGCCTCGCTGACGTGGACGTGGATGCAGGCATCGCCGCCTGGCTCCTGGGAGCCCTCGAAACGACCGCTCAGGGTCTTGTCCACACCGGTTGGCTAAGGACGCCAGATGAGCTTTGGCGCTACTCGGCCGACTCGATCATGGCGGCGCTCGGCGGGCACCATCTGGCGCAGCCGGCACGCTGGCTGGGCGATCGCTGGGACGACATGCTCTTCGCCGTCGCGGCGACCCGTGGGGAAATGAAAACCGGTGTCCCGGCCTCCGCAGGCAGGGCGGCCGGCCGCGCCATCGTCGTGCGGGGGCCCGACGATGCCGCTGCAATGCGGGACGGCGACGTGATGGTCGCCACTTGGGCCATCCCAAACCTTTCGCCGCTGCTGTGGCGGGTCTCGGCGCTCGTCACGGTCGGCGGGAGTCCTGCCGCCCACCTGTGCGAGGTCGCACGCGCCCTGCATGTCCCGGCCGTCGTCGCAGCGGGCGTGACTTCTCAGGGCGACGGCGCGATGCTCGCGGTGGATGGAGAGACCGGCGAGGTCTGGCAGTGGAGCGGTTGAGGCCGCCTCCCGATCTGCTCACGGAACCGGTCGGGGTGGTCGGGCTGGGAATCATGGGCGGCGCCATGGCACGCAATCTGCTGGCCGATGGCTTTCGCGTGCTCGGCCATGACGTTTCGGAACCGGCGCTCACGGCCCTCTCGCAGGCTGGAGGAACGCCACTCCGAACGCCGGCACAGGTCGCGGGTGGAGCGGGAGTCGTGATCACCTCCCTGCCGACTGGAACTGCACTCGAAGCTGTCGTGGGAGGCCTCGGAGGACTCCGTGACGCGGCGCGCCCCGGACTCGTCGTGGTCGAGACCAGCACTCTCGCCCTGGCCGATAAGGAGTCCGCACGCCAGGTCATTTCGGAAACGGGCGGGTTGCTTCTCGACTGCCCGATCAGTGGAACCGGCGCCCAGGCAGCCTCGCGGGAGATCGTGTTTCTGGCCAGTGGCGACCCCACGGCGATCGCGCGGGTTCGACCTGTATTGGAGCAACTTGGTCGCATGATCCATGAGGTCGGTCCGTTTGGAGCCGGATCCCGGCTGAAGTATGCAGCGAACCTCCTGGTTGGGATCCACAACGTGGCGACCGCCGAGGCATTCGTTCTTGCCGAGAAGGCGGGACTCGACGCTCACCTCGTCCACGACGTGCTCGCGGACAGTGCCGCCGCATCGCGAATCCTCGAGCTCCGGATGCCGATGATGATCGCCAACGAGTATTCGCCGCCGACGGCCCGCCTGAACACCTTCCTCAAGACCAGCTCGGGTCGCCGACGCCGCTGCTCCGGGTTGTCCGACAGCTCTACGAGGCCGCGAGCAGATCGGGCCTGGGCGAGCTCGACAGCGCGGCTGTATGCCGGCTGATCGAGGCCCGGGCGGACATCGACAGGGGCGCATCTACTCCTTGATGCCCGAGGCGGCGACCCCCCGCACGAAGTAGCGCTGGAACAGGAAATAGAAGACTGCCAGTGGGATTGAGGCGAGCGTCGTGAGCGCCATGATGTGGGGGAAGTTGGACAGTTCAGCCTGCTGGAACGTTCGGATGCCGAGCGGGATGGTTCGCATCGCGTCGGACTGAATCACGAGGAACGGCCACGTGAAGTCATCCCACGTTTCCCGGAACGCGAACACCCCCACGGTGATGATCGCCGGCCAGGAGAGCGGCATCGCGATCGTGAAGAAGACGCGCAAGTGGCTAGCCCCATCGATGCGCGCCGCTTCGATGAGCGAGTCCGGGAGCGAACGGAACC
>VBFZ01000161.1:6395-12148 GCA_005880805.1 Chloroflexota bacterium
TCCGAACGCGTCGGCGATCACCGGAACGATGAGGCCCTGATAGGAGTTGATCCAGCCGAGGTCGCGCATGGTCAGGAACAGGGGCACCATGATCACTTCGAGGGGCAGGATCAGGGTCACGACGATCGCCAGGAAGAGCACGCTTCGGCCCGCGAACCGGTATTTCGCCAGCCCGTAGCCCGCGAGGCTGGTGAACAGCACGTTCAGGAGGGTGACGGTCGTCGTGACGATGACGCTATTGATCGTGTACCGAGCAAAGTCCGACTTGGTCAATGGATTTGACCACGCCTCGGCGTAGTTCTCCCAGCGAGGGTCGCTCGGGATCCACTGGACAGGCAGGTCGAACTCGTGGCCGAGGGTCTTGAGCGACGTTGAGACCATCCAGAAAACCGGAACGAGCAGGAAGAAGGCGATCACCGTCAGGACGACGTAGAGGAACGCCGGTCGGATCGGGTTGCGGCGGACCGACAGCAGCACGCGAGCTTTCCCTCAGTCCTCGCTTCGGAAGATTCGGAGGTTGACGAGGGTCACGACGATCATGATCAGGAGGAGGACCATCGATGCTGCGCTCGCATAGCCGACCCGGAAGAACTGGAACGCCGTCTGGTAGATGAAGACCGACAGCGTCTGGCTCGCATTGTTGGGGCCGCCTCCGGTCAGAACGAAGGCGATGACGAAGCTGCGTGCGCAGAACGGAGCGGGAGGGTCACCCACCGGAAGCGCTGGACCATTGATGCTCCGTCGACCTTTGCCGCGTCATAGAGGTCCTCGGGGATCGACTGGAGCCCCGCGAGGTAGATGATCGAAAAGAGCGGAACGAGCCGCCAGTCGGTGGCGAGGATGAAGCCCGGGATTACGGCGGTCCGATCGAACAGCCAATTGATCGCGGGGATCCCTAGCGACTCGAGTCCGACGTTCACGAGCCCATACGGGTGGAACAGGAACTGCCAGAGGATGGGAACCACGATGATCGGGATGATCGCGGGGAAGAACGTCAGCAGGCGGTAGAGCCGAATGCCCGGGATGCGCTCATTCAGCAGGAGTGCCAGCGCAAGCGAGAGGACCACGATCGGGACGACCGAGCCGACAACGTAGTAGGCCGTAACGCTGAGCGAGTTGATGAACTGCTTGTCAGCGAACAGCTGAGCGTAGTTGCGAAGGCCGACGAAGTGGTGAACGGGGTTGAACGGATTTGCGTCGGTGAAGCTCAGGTAAACCGCGCGCAGGATTGGCTGGAACTTGAACGCGATGAAGAGCAGGAGAATGGGGAGGACAAAGAGGAAGCCCCAGAAGCCCTGATTGGGTCCTCGCCACGACCGGATCGCGGCGGCCACCACCCCTCTCTCCTTCTTGCGTGCGCGAGCTGGGGCGAGGGCCTCCGCGCTCAAGGCTAGCCCGCCAGCATCCGATGCTGGTTCTGAGCGGTTCCGTTTTCCGCAGTAACTGCGCCAACGGCGTCGGCCGCTCGGCGTTGGGCCGGATGCTCGATGAACGCCCGAAGGCCGTCGACGTCATCGAAGTGGGCCTCGACGATCCAGTCATAGTTCGGTGGGTACCAACCAAGGTCGTCGCCAATCTCAAGGGCACGGACCGTTGGGCATTCCGTGCGTAGAGAGATAAGAGCCGACCGGGCCGCCTGCTTGCCTGCTTCATCCGTCCCGGGTGCCCATCGATAGAGCGACGTGTGCCGAACGCCACCTCTCCGAGAGGCCGGCCCTTCATACACCCAGTCGACACGCGCGGCCAGGTCGGGGACGGTGACACCTTTGATGTATTCGCCAACGCGATGGTGGGCGGTGTTCTCGTTGTACTCGTCCCACGCGGCCCTGTCGCGATGATCGTGCAGCAACGCCAGCCCGAATTTTGTGGGGACCAGGCCGAGGTCTTCCCCGAAGTCGAGCGCCAGCACGTTGCTGCCGTAGTAGCAGTAGGACATCCCGTCCTTAACGCGCGCTTTCTGTTCCTGGGTGACCTTGTCGGCCCATACGAAGAGCACCGTGTGGCGGATCATCGAGCTCCTCCGCTGCCGGCGCCCCGACCGGCCTCATGACTGGGGCTCTGTCTTCTCACGCCGACGCATCACCCGGAACGGGCGCAGGCGGCAATGTACCGTGGCTTGGGGGTGCAGGGTGGCCCCACCGCTCCCGGACGCGGCGCACCGAGGCTCCGTCGTCTGACGGAGCCTCGAGCGCGGAGGAGGAGCCGATGCCGGTTAGCCTCCGATGGAGGTCTTGTACTCCTGGACAGCTTGATCGAGGCTCGCCTTTGGATCCGCCTTCTCGAGGACGACGCGGTCAATGGCGTTCTTGATGGCCGTCTGCAGTGGTCCGTAGTGAGTTGTCTGCGGTAGCGCCTTGGCTCCCGTGATGTCACTGATGAATACCGGCAGGCCGGTGAACTGGGCTGCCGCCGGCTCCTGATACCAGCCGACGATCGGCTGCAGGAGACCGGTCTTCTCGAACCAGCGGTTCGGGTCGCTGAACATGTAATTCAGGAAGTTCCAGGCCGCGGCCTTCTCCGCATCGGTGGCCTTGGCGCTGACGATGTAGGGGAACCCGTACAGGAGGTTCGGGCCTGACCCGGCCCTCGGAAGGGGCGCGACGGTGATGTTGCCCTTCATCTTCGGGTTCAGCTGCTCGACGAATGAGAGGGCATTCGGACCGCCGAACGAAAGAACGTCCTGCTCGTTGGCGAAGTCCTGGTACGGCGAGTTCTGGACGTTCTTTGTGACCTTCGGATCGACGATGTTTTCCTTCCACTGGCGGAGTGCTTCGACGCCCTTGTCGGAGTTGAATGTCGGATTGCCGCTCGCGTCGAAGAATTCGCCACCGAGGTTCCACATCATGTCCGCGAACATGTTCCCGTACCACTGCGGTCCGGTGTATCGGAACTCGAAGCCCTTCTGGGTGAGACGGCCGTTCGCGTCGGTCTTCTTCAGCTTGGACTGAAGCGCAGCGACCTCATCCCATGTCTTGGGAGCGTCCTTCGTCGGATCGAGCCCCGCAGCTGTGAAGAGGCGGTTGTTGATCAGCAGGCTCCAGCCGTTCTGCTGGACGGGAAGGGCCACCACGTTGCCGTCGACGACGTATGAGTCGATGGTGCCCTGGACGTAGCGGTTGACGATGTCCTGCTGGGCGCCGGCGCACATCGCGGCGGGAACGGCCGGCGCGAGCAGATTGTTCTCCTTGAGGATCGGGATCCAGGGCATATATGCGCCGTAGATCGTGGGGCCGGACCCGGCCGGCGCGGCGGCCTGGAACTTGTCAAACGAATCGAACAGGTCCATCCCGCCCGTGTAGTTGACCGTTACGTTCGGGTTCGCGGCCTTCCACTCCGCGATCATCGCCTCTTCGACGGCCTGACCGGGAGCCTCAGTGTTGCTCCACATGGTGATGGTTACCGGTGTCGTCTTGTCCGGCAGCGGGCAATCCGTCGGCTTCTTGGCCATGAGCGGGCCGCCGGATGCCGCCGCGCTGGCAGCGACGCTGGGGCTGGCTGGCGCAGTGGACGCCGGCGCAGACGCTTGGGGGCTTGGGGGCGGCGAGGCTACTCCGGCACAGCTAGATACGACGAATGCGACCGCGAGCGGCAGCGTGAGCAGCGATCTACGCCGCATCCTTCTCCTCCTCCAATTTTCGGCAGTGCATCATGCATTGCCCGTTTCAACGAGCATCCTACAGCGAACCAATCGGCGCGCGTCGGGACGATGCATTGTGCACGGTTGGCCTCTCCAAGGGCAACCGTGCAATGCACCCTCTCACGTCCACCGGATCGCCGCCCGCCCGACGACCTGCCCAGAACGAAGGCGCCGATGAATTTCGGGGACTCCTGAGGGCGGCGTCGTCAGGCCGATGACGGGCTGGACTCGGCCACTGGCCACCAGTTCGACCGCGAGCTGGACCTCGCGGAACGTCGCATAGCGTGAGCCAAGGATCGTCAGCTCGTTTTCGACCAGGTGCCGTTGTTCCACGTCCCCGCGCACACTCGGAAAGGAAGTCATGGCAATCACGCGACCACCGGGCTCGACGGCACCCAGCGCCCACGCGAAGCTGTCTGCGGTCCCGATGAAGTCGACGACAACGGTCGGTCCGCCCAATGCCCAGATGCGGCCGTCGACGCCGGAAAAATCGCCGGAACGCACCGCGACCGCGCCGTGTTCCTCGATCGCGGCGAGCTTCTCATCCGATACGTCCAAGCCGGCGACTGCAGCCCCGAATAGCCGGGCGACCTGGACGAGGTGAATCCCGACTCCGCCGCCGGCCCCAATGATCGCGACCCGATCGAAGGGGTTCACCCGGGCACGCGTCCGGCAGATGTGGACCGGCGTCGCCACCGCATCCGGAACCACGGTCGCGGCGACCGGGTCGATCCCGTCGGGGATCGTTACGAGGTTGCGCGTGGGCAGGGTCGCGAACTGCGCGTACCCGCCATCAATCTCGACGCCCACCAGTCCCGCCAGCCGTCGACAGCGGTCCTCGAGCCCCGCGCTGCACGCCTCGCACCGGCCACAGTAGAGATAGAAGTAGGCTGTCACGTGGCGACCGATCAACTCGCGATCCGCCGACGACCCTGTCTCGATCACCCGGCCGACGAGCTCGTGCCCGGGGACCCGTGGAAGGCCGGTTGTCCCGTCCCATCCGTCGCCGCCCAACAGATTAAGGACGGTCGAGCCTACCCCGCAGGCCTCGATCTCGATGAGCGCCTCGCCGTCGGCTGGCGGACGAACCGGGAATTCCTCCCTGTGTAGTCGATAACCTTTCTGGCTCGTGGGAAGAGGCGCACCGTTCGCAGTCACGCTTCGGCCAGCCTCGTCCTGTCTCGCCAGCTCGATCGACCGAGGATCCACATTGCGGTGCCGGCTACAAGCGCGCCGACAGCGGTGGCCGACCACGCGACGGAGTAGGAAAGCGACTCCACGATCAATCCGAATAGCGGAACGCCCAGGGTCGCGCCAAGGAAGACACCGCTCTGGATGATCCCCGTCGCTGCCGCCGGCGCCATCGGGTAGGCGCGAACCACGGCGTAATTGAGGACGCCCGTCCAACCCCAGCCACCGGCAAATCCCGCGATGGGGCCGAGCCAGAGAAGCACCGGCACTCCGGTCGCGATGGCGAGCAGACCAATGGCTCCGACCGCCAGCATGGCCCGCAGCTCCGGTATGCCGGAGCTTTCACGCAGGTCGACGACATGCCCGGCGATGATCCGGGATGCGATCCCGGCGACGCTGCCGAGCGTGAGAACGAGCCCGGCGGTTCCTTTGTCGAACCCTCGATCGACACCGTAGCTGACGAGGAACGCGCCCATGGCCTGGCCGCCCCAGATGCCCAGGGTCGCGCCAGCGGAGAGGAGAAGGAGGGTCGCCAGGGCACCTCGAGGGATCTGCTGGACGTCACGACGGCTCGAGAGCCCGGGGCCTGATCGGTCCGCCGGCGACCGACCGAGAATCGCGATAGCGAGCGCCGCGGCCGCTCCGGCCGCGAAGGCCCACCGCCACCCGACGGTCAGGGCGATCAGCGGGAGTGACGCACCCGCGACCAGCGTCGCAGTCGGTATGGCTGCCTGCTTGATGCCAAGGACCAGCCCGCGATGGTGAACCGGCGTCGTTCCAACGAGCATCAGATTGGTGGCCGGGTGGGCCAGCCCATTGGCCAGACCGCCAATGATGAGGAAGCTGGCGACCATCGGCACCGACTGCGCGAGAGCCGCGATCCCCGCCATCGAGATCGCAGCACCGAGTGCGGCAAGCCGCAGAC
>VBFZ01000102.1:0-5481 GCA_005880805.1 Chloroflexota bacterium
CGGGCTGAAGGAGGCGCAGTCGCCGCCGGCGTCAACGTGGACGTTGGTCAGCGAGCCGTCGCCGGTGTTCGTCTCGGTCACGACGATCGTCACCGAGTCGCCGGCATGGATCTTGGTCGCCGAGACGCTCTTGAGCGTCAGCGAGGTCGATGGGCTCACGACGTCGACGCTGCCCTGCTGGTGCTCGCCGGTGGCGGGCACGGCATGGCCGAGCGCGTCGGTGCCCTTGCCGTCGGCGGTCCAGCTGAAGTCGCTGGCCGGCGCCGAGAATGCGCACGTGAAGTCCACGGCCTCGCTCGAAGCGAGCGAGCCGCTGAAGGCCCCGCCGCCGACCTTCGTCGACGAGGCGACCCAGTTCGCCGCGCACGGGCCAGTGCCGTCCACGTGGACGTTGGTGATCGTGCCTTCGCCGGTGTTGGCCTCGCGGACGACGATCGTGACCGAGTCGCCCTCGTGGACCTGCGCCGGAGCGTTGGTTCGAATGGTCAGGGTCGTGGCCGGCATCAGGACGTCGTAAGACCCGTTTACCGTCTCGTTGGCAAGCGAGGCGGCATCGCCCAGCTCGTCCGTGCCATGACCTGTCGCCGACCAGTTGAAGTCGTTGCCGTCAGCGATGAAGGTGCAGGTGAAGTCGACGGCCTGGCCGGTCGACAGGCTGCCGCTGAAGGCGCCGCCACCCACCTTGGTCGCCGAGGCGATCCACTTGCCCGCGGTGGTGCCCGTCGTCGGGCACGAGTTCGTGCCGGTGATGTTGACGTTCGAGAGCGTCGATTCGCCGGTGTTCGTCTCACGAACGACCAGGGTGATCGACGAGTTCACGTCGATGAAGCTGCCGTCCGTTGGGTTCGACGACTGGAGAACGAGCGTGGTCGTCGCCGTCTTGCGCGGATCGACGAAGGTGACCGTCGCGTCGGCAAACCCGCCGTTGTTCGGGACGGTCTTCGTTTGACAGGCGGGGCTTGGCAGCTTGTAACCCGTCGGCGGATCGGTCTCGCAGATCGTGTAGGTATCCGGCTTGGCGGGATCGATCTCGATGACACCGTTGGCGCTGTTCGCGTCGTTGGTGCCGTTATCGGTGATCGTCAGCGTGCCGGAGCCGCCCGGAATGGGATTCGGGCTGACGGTAAAGGTTGCGCCGCCCAGGGGATTGCCCTGCGCATCGCGCTTCTGGATCCGCAGCTTGCCGCAGTTGTTGAGATCGATCGGGAACGGATCAACGGTGTCCTTCAGCTGCGAGCTGCTGACGTCACCGCCGGCGCGCGTCCGGATGCTGCCGGCCGAAAGGCCAGGGCATGCGGTCTGGATGCCGAGCTCGGCGAGATCGATGGAAGCCTCGGCGAACTCGAAGCTCGGGATCGTGTAACCGAAGCCTGCATTCGCGAGGTCGACGAAGTTCGTCGCGGAATGAACTGCCGTGCCGCTGGTGATGTCGTTCACGGTCACGGTCTCGCCTGCGACCTGGCCGCTCTTCAGGCAGTTGGAAACGCCGGCGACTTCGTACACGGTCACGACCGGAACCGAACCGCCATTCGAGAACTCGAGGGCGACGATCAGGTCGCCGACCGAGCGATCGGGCTTGGAGACGCCGGGGGCGCCTGGAAAGACCTTGAAGGGGTTGCGGTTGAGCTCGAAGTCGACGTGCGTGTCGCCGTTGTTGATGATTCGCTCGGCGCCCATGTAGAAGAAGGCGCTGTTGCCGACGAACTTGGCGTATGCCATCACGTGCTTGATGTCGTCCTTGCCCGTAATGGGGCCGGTGTCGTAGCCCCAGGTACAGGTATCGAGCTCCTTGGCCCCGCCGATGAACTGGTCGTCGGTGTTGGAGTTCGCCTTGTCGGCGATGAGCTTCGAGACGGGTGGTGTCGCCGGGTCTACGACGCCGTTGCCTGACGCGCCGTCGAGCCAGTCGTCACCGTTGGTGAGCGACCCGTCGATCTGGGCTGCCGGGATCGCGCCCGGATTGGAAGCCGCGTCGCCCGACTTGAGGTCGCCGTCGACCTCGAAGCCCTGGACGGTGCCGGCCTTGAGGACCGGGCCGGCCGAAAGTGCGGTCCTGGGTGCCGCGTACTGCAGCAGCAGCGACAGGACAAACAAAAACACCCACAGGAGCGTGAAGCTCTTGCGAGTGCCCGCGCTCACGGCGAGCGCACCCCGAGACCCCTTCATTCTGTTTTTACCTCCGAAATCCCCGAGACCAACCGACGACAGAACAACCTCGTGTGACGCGAGGCGGTGGTGCCGGCTTCCCCTCTCAACGGGACCCCCGGCGATCCCTGGACCCCCTGGGCGGACCAGATGAACGGTCCGTCGACAAGTGCCGCGGCAGCGTACCGCCGCGAGGCCGCCAAAGGTACTAGGACGAAGTGCGCTCTTCCACATCCAATTTCACTAGACCGCACCTAATTGCGACACGCGGTGTTGGCAATTTCGGTGCTGACGAGCAACAAGGTCCTGGTACGTCCGGCCCGTCTTCGGCAAGCCCGCACGGGCCGCCGGGCACTCACCGACGACCCGATACCATGCCCGGATGACCACGCCGAACGGACGACCGACGAGGTGACAACTCCCGCGGCGGGCGATTCGCTCCGACGGGACGTGACCCTCGCACTCACCGAGGCCTGGCGACGGGTGGTGGCCTCGGGTGGGCTGCCGGCGCCTGGGCCTGGCGGGGCGGAATCGCCGCCGGTCCAGGTCGAGCGGCCGGCGAATCCCGAGCATGGGGACTTCGCCTCAAGCCTCGCCATGAAGCTGGCCCGGCCCTATCGTCGACCGCCGCTTGCGATCGCCGAGGCAATCGCCAACGAGCTCCTCAAGGGATCGACGTCACCCGCTGCGGCCGGTAGGTCCGGCCTGATCGAGTCGGTCGAGGTCGCGCCGCCCGGCTTCATCAACGTCCGCCTGTCCGACTCCGCACTCGAGCAGACCATCGACCGCGTGCTCGCCGAGCCTGCGACCTGGGGAACGGTCCAGGTGCCGAACCCTCAGCACGTCAACGTCGAGTTCGTCTCGGCCAACCCGACCGGCCCGCTGCACATCGGCAACGCACGGGGCGCGTTCGTGGGCGATCTCCTGGCGCGCGTGCTGACTGCGGCCGGCCACCAGGTGACGCGCGAGTACTACTTCAACGACTTCAACGCGCAGGTCCGCAACCTCGGGGCGTCGGTGCTGGCGGTGCGCGCGGGCGAGCCGATCCCGCAGGACGGCTACCACGGCGACTACGTCGGTGACCTTGCGCGCGAGGTGCCGCCCGAAGTGCTCGCGGAGGCCGCCGCGAGCGACGATCCAGGCGGTCGGATCGGGCTCTGGGCGTCCGAACGCGTACGCGCCGGCATCGAGGACAGCCTGGAACGGCTCGGGGTCCACTTCGACCTCTGGAAGACCGAGGGGTCGCTCCACCGCGAAGGCTGGGTGGCGCGAGCTGTCGAGCGGCTGCGGGCCGGTGGGTACGTTTACGAGCAGGGCGGCGCGACCTGGTTCCGGTCGACCGCCTTCGGCGACGACAAGGACCGAGTCATCTACCGCTCGAACGGGGAGCCGACCTACTTCGCGTCCGACATCGGCTACGTAACGGAGAAGTTCAGCCGGGGCTTCGACCACCTGATCTACGTCTGGGGCGCCGACCACCACGGGACGGTTGCGCGCGTCCGCAACGCCGCCGAGGCGATGGGCTACGACAAGGCCGCCGTGGAGATGATCCTGATCGCGTGGGTCCGCTTCGTGCGTGAAGGCCGGGAGATCTCGATGTCCAAGCGGTCGGGCGAGTTCATCACGCTCGACGATCTGCTGGACGAGGTCGGCGTCGATGCCGCCCGCTGGTTCTTCGGCTCGCGCGGCCACACAACGGGCATCGACTTCGACATCGAGCTGGCCAAGAAGCAATCAGCCGAGAACCCGGTCTACTACGTCCAGTACGCCCACGCTCGGATTGCCTCGATCCTGCGCAAGGGGACGGAGCGAGGCTTGACGCACGCGCCGTCCATGGCCGGCGCGTTGGGGGGCGAGCCGGAAGCCGTGCTGGCACGGGCCGTCGCCCGCTTCCCGGAGGTGGTCGAGGACGCTGCCGCCGCCGAGGAGACGCAGGGAGTCACGGCATACGCGACGGAGCTGGCGACGACGTTCCACGGGTTCTATCGGGATGCCCGTGTGCTCGAGCCGGATGAACCGGAGCGGTCAGCTCGCCGGCTGGCGCTGGTGGCGGCCACGCGCATCACCATCGCGAACGCACTGGGCCTGCTCGGGATCTCCGCTCCGGAGTCGATGTAGTCGACGACGGCGATGTCGACGGTCAGCCGGCGGAGCGCAACGCCTCCAGAACTCGGCCCAGGACCGTCGAGTCGCTGCCGATGACCACGGTCTCCTGCGTCGCGCTGCCTCCCGGCTGGACCTTCGCCGGGCGTCCCAATCCATCGAGGGTGGTCCCGGCCGCCTGGGCGAATTCGCTGGCGTCGCCAGGCGTATCCCAGGCCGTCTGAAGGACGATCGCCCACGCCCCGTTCGGACCCTCGAACAGGCCAACGCGATCGCCGCCCCAACCCGCCGCGGCCGCAGTCGCGGTCGCCGAATCCACGCGCTTCGCAGACGCATCTTCGAGCCAGATCTCGAGCTGGAATTCGCCGAGGGTGTCCTCCAGGGTCTCATTCCAGCCGGCGCCGATCCGCCCTGTCAGGCCGGTCATCTGCGGCACCGCGACGGGCTGCTCGTGCGAGGCGTACTTCTCGGGATGGAGCAGCTGCTCCGTGCTCGCCGGCGGGTCGGCGTACAGGGAATCGACCGCCTTCCACCCGCCCGTGGTCTTCTGGGCAAGCACGAAGTTCAGGCCGGTCGTGTACGGGAACATCAGTGTGTCGCGCAGGATGCGAGGCATCTCCGTCAGCAGCTGCTGATCGCTCGGGCCCATGGACCCGGCGAGCCCCAGCAGGTCGGAGGCGCTGAGGTGCTGCTGCGCCCAGAGCGCCATCACCAGTGTCGCGTCGCCCTCGGGGACGGCGAGATGGGCAAGCGAGCGATCGCCCTGACCGGGATCGGAGATCCGCAGCCGGTCGAGTCCGAAGTTCTGGTCCTGAAGGACGTGGTCGAACTCGTGGGAGAACGTGAAGCGCTCGAGCGCCCCGATCGTCCCCGTTCTCGCGAGGATGTAGAACTTCTTGGTGCTCGGCTGGTAGAGGCCGAGGACCTGGCTGCTCAGCAGCTTCAGGTACAGGTCCTTGAGCGAGGCCCCCTCCGGGACCAAGCCGAGGCCCTTCAGCAGCCGTTCGTTGGCCGCAATCAGGGCGGGCGGGTTCTCCTGGTTGAAATCCGTTTCCACCACCCGCTGGATCCCGGCTTCATCGGTGATGGTCGGCTCGACCGGCTGCCGGAGCGAGAGCTCCCTGATCGCCTGGACGTCCTGCTCGATCGCGGCGAAGGTCGAGCTGACGTCGGCTGGCGACGACGAGGGCGCCGGCGATCCCGGTGCGATGGAGGATGAAGCCGACGAGGGTG
>VBFZ01000102.1:5528-6025 GCA_005880805.1 Chloroflexota bacterium
GCGGCCAGCTGGAGCACGACGACGGCAATGGCAATCGGACGAAGCAGGCGGCGGGTGGGCCGGGATCGCGTGGGTCGCGGAGACATCGGCGGATTGTCGCAGACGGTCACTCGCGGTCCAGCCGATCCGGCCGTCCGCTCCCTCATCGTGTCGCTTTCTTAATCGCCTCGCGCCTTGTCACGCAACCGCGTCGACCTATCGTCTGGGCTGGAACCCAACCCGTTCCACCTCCCTCCCTCGAGACCGGGGGCGCCGATTGGGCAGGCGCCTCCGGTCTTCCTTTTGTCGGCAGACCGGTTGTCGGCAGACCGGCCGCCCCGGCCAGCGTGACCCATCCCATCGCGTGAAGCGGCGGTGCTGTGCCGTGTGACAGAATCCGGCCGCATGGAACTGACCTGGTACGGACGGACGTGCATCCGGTTGCGGGGCCGGGATGCGGTGGTCGTGACCGACGCCTATCCGTCGATCGTCGGACCAACCGGGCGGGGCCTGACCGG
>VBFZ01000102.1:6090-8344 GCA_005880805.1 Chloroflexota bacterium
CAGCCTGCCGACCAGCCTCGATAGTGCAGTCCTGCTCGATGGCCCCGGGGAGTACGAAATCCGCGACGTCCTGCCGACCGGTGTCCGGACCTACCGCGACGACGACCGGGGCAGCCAACGCGGAAAGGGCGTGGCCTTCGCGGTGGAGCTCGACGGCGTCCACACGATCCACCTCGGAGACATCGGCCACCTCCTGACCCAGGAGGAGCTGTCCGAGATCGGTACGGTCGACGTGGCGTGCGTCCCGATCGGGGGCGCGCTGTCCGCAACCAAGGCGGCCGAGCTCGTCGCGCAGCTCGATCCGAAAATCGTCGTGCCAATGCCGCTCAGCGACGAGGCGGCCAGCGAAGAGGCCCTCAGGAAGTTCTTCCACGAGATGGGCGCCGAGGCCGTCACGCCGGTCAGCAAGCTGGCGATCACCTCCACCAACCTTCCGGACGAGACGACGACCGTGCTCCTGGAATCGCGCGGCAAATCAGCTTGAGGTCTCGTAGACCACTCGCGGAATCTGGCTCATCGACGGCACTCGCCAGATCACGAGATCGGCGAGCTTGCCCGGCTCCAGCGATCCGATCTCGTCGCCGAGCCCGACGGCGTGGGCGGCATTGATCGTCACGGCCGCCAGCGCTTCCGCGGGCGACAGCCCGAGCTCGAGGCAGCCGAGCGCCATCGCAAGCGGCAGGTTTGGCGTGGGCGATGTCCCGGGGTTGAAGTCGGTGCCCAGGGCGACGGGCACGCCCGCATCGATCAGCCGGCGGGCGGGAGCGTAGTGGCCGGACATGAGGAACAGCGTCGTGACCGGCAGGAGCGTGGCGACCACCGGATGCGGACCAGCAACCGCCCCTGCGAGTGCCTCTACGCCCTCATCGGAGATCGCCCCGAGGTGGTCCGCCGAGAGCGCTCCGATCTCCGCGGCGAGCTCCGCCCCGCCCGATGGCACGAGCTCGTCCGCGTGCAGTCGCGGCAGCATGCCCAGGCGATCCGCGGCGGTCAGGATCCGCCGGCTGTCGGCCGCGTCGAAGACCCCCTCCTCGCAGAAGACGTCGCAGAACCGGGCGCGGCCCTGGGCCGCGATTCCGGGCAGCTGCTCTTCGAGGATCGCGCGTACGTAGGCATCCTTGCCGTCGGGTCTGGCACGGAACTCGGCGGGCACCGCATGCGCTCCCAGGTAGGTCGGCAGCACGTCGATGGGGCCCACCCGGCCGAGCTGGAATGCGACCTCGACGAGCCGGAGCTCCGTCGCCAGGTCGAGGCCGTAGCCGGACTTGGCCTCGATGGTCGTGACGCCGTGAGCGAGCATCTCGGTCAGCCAGCGCCGACCGTGGTTCGCGAGCTGCTCCTCGCTGGCGGCGCGGGTCGCGGCAACCGTCGAGAGGATGCCGCCGCCGGCCGCCAGGATCTCGAGGTAGCGGGCACCACCCTGGCGTAGGACGAGCTCGTTCTCGCGCGTGCCGCCGAAGAGCAGATGCGTGTGTGGATCGATGAGCCCGGGTGTGACGACGGCCCCGCCCGCGTCCAGGCGGGCGAACCGGCCGGCCGAGAGGCCCTCGGCTTCGAGTACGCGCTCGACGTCCTCCTGCGTGCCGATCGCGACGATCCGCTCTCCCCACATCGCGATGACCGCCCGCTCGCGACGGCCCCCGCCCGCCGTCCCCGGGCCTGGGCTCGCGTCGAGGATGGCCGGGTCCGCCTGGGCCGGCCCGGCTCGGAGGCCGCCGGCCATCGTCACGACCTCCGAGGCGCCGACGACCATCAGACCGTCGGCTGCGTCGGTTCGACCGCCCCGGATGATGCGCAGGCTCACCCGGGGCTGCCGCGCCCGGCGGACGATCGGCGCGATCGCGTGGAGAGACGCGTTCCCTTCCCGGGCCTGCGCAGCGGCCTTCTCGGCCGCCTCGAGCCGAAGCTCCAGCGCCTGCAGCGGCGAGAAGGCGCGCAGCTTGAGGAACCGCGCTGCAACAGCCAGGCGGGTCTCCACCGGGCTGTCCGCGGGAGCGCCCGCGTGGTCGGCAACGTCGAGCAGCGCGGCCACCGGCGCCAGGCCGATCAACTCCGATTCGCGGAGCTCGACACCCTCGGCGGCCGCCTCCTCGTAAACCATCTCCCAGACCTTCCACATCGGGGTGACCCGGAAGTCGAGCAGGTTCATCGAGACCTGGGCACAGGCCAGCTCCTCGATCCAGAAGCCGTTCGCCTGGACCCTCGGGAGGCCCCCGCCCGACTCCCGGATCCGGCGGGCGATCCGCTTGGCGAG
>VBFZ01000103.1:0-5390 GCA_005880805.1 Chloroflexota bacterium
ACCTCGAGCTCACGCCGAGCCGCGCATACATCTCAACCAGCGCCCGCTCGGCCGCTTGGTCGCTCAGCCCGAGCGCGGCCGCGATCTCCCGGTTCGTCCGCCCGTCCGTCAGGAACCGAAGCAGCTCTTGCTCTTGCGCGGTCAGCGCCGCTGAGTGCGACCCGGGGAGCCCCGGGGCCACCTCGAAGTCGCCCGCCAACTCGGCTAGCTCGCGACCCCGCGGCCCGCGAAACCAGGCGACCCGTCGCGTCTCATCCAGCGTTCGCTGCGCGATGAGCGCTCGCAGCAGGTGGAGTTCCGCGCGAACAGACGATTGCTCCTCCGCCGATCCTGCGGCCAGAACGACGCGCGCGGCAGGGATGAGGATCTCCAGGTGCGGGTCCTCACGCATTGCGAGCCGACGGCCCTCCAGAGCCGACCGGGCGAAATCCAGTGCTCGTGCTGAGTCTCCACCCGCATCGAGCACGACCGCACTCGCGGCATCGGCCTGCGCTCCCCAGGGCGGATGGCCAGGAAGGTCGGGCACCAACCGGCGGACCTCCGCGGCCGACGACTCGGCAAGCTCCAGCAGCGCTTGATCACGGACCTCTACCCCGAGCCGGGCGGCCTCCAGGGCAAGGGTGGCGAGCGCTTCGCAGCGCGCGGCGGGCCGACCCCCGGTCGTGGCGAGCTCCAGCGCGTGCTCGAGGTGCTCCCGCATCAGTGCCACGTTCCCGCGGGTACCGGCAAGCAAGCCTCGCCAGGTCTCCAGCTGTCGGGCGCGCAGCGGTGTCGGTGCCTCGGCCGCCGCGTTCGCAGCACGATCGAGCCAGCGCTCGGACTCGCCGGCGTCGCCGAGGTCCAGGTGGGCCAAAGCGGTGCCGCCGGCCGCGAGAAATTCGAGGGCGCGGTCTCCCAGGTCTCGGGCGCGTTCGTACGCCTCTTCCCCGCGGGAGATCGCGAGGTCGGGAATGACCTTGGTCCGCGCGAAGACGTGAACGCCGTAGAGCATCTGGGCCTCCGCCCCGAAGCGCTCGGTCTCCCGGCTCAGTGAACGCATCTGGCTCGAAAGCCGGCGGATCTCTTCGATCGCCTTCGTCGGGTTGCTGCCGAGGTGGATCTCCGCGGCCTCGCCGTGGTAGGCCAGGGCGATGATGGCCGACATGACACCGCGCCGATCGCCCAGCGCCTGGTAGAGCTCCAGTGCCCGCTCCAGCTGCCGTCCCGTCTCGATGTGAAGATCCATGATGGGCATCTCGGCGAGCATGTCGCTCAGGGATTCGCCATGGGCCACACGCTCGAGGTACGGGAGGTGATCCCCCGCCCGGATCCGTTCGAGGAACCAGGCACGAATCCGGGCGAGACCGATCGCGCCCCGTTCGCGCATGGCGGCGGCGAGGGCCGCGTCGTCGCCAAGCTCCTCGGCGAGGACGGTCGCCAGTTCGTAAGCCTCGGCCGCCCCATCGAGGTCGGCCTCCGTGGGTGTCGGCGCATACCCCTCGCCAATGGCTACGCGGAGGAGGTCCTGGCCGAGCTCCAGGCAGGCCGCCAGTTCGTGTTTCCGATCGCCGGCCTCCGCGGCCCGAGCACGGACCGACGTGGCGAGCTCAGCCGCGCGATCGTGTTGACCGTCGAGACGAAGCGCAGCCGCCCGCCGAAGTGTGACTTCGAGCTCGAGGCCTTCTTCGCCGGCGGCCTCCGCGAGCGCCGCCAGCTCGGAAAGCCCCTCCAGTCGGTCCGCGGGTCTCGAGAGCATGTCGAGGGCGTCGTCGCGCGCCCGCAGCAGCGAAACCCGCTCGGCGCGCGTGGCGATCACCGGAAGGGCCTCGTCGACGAGCCGGAGGGCTTCCTCCGGGGCATTGGCGGCCAGGGCGGCATTCACCGCAGCAACCGAGAAGCGGGCGCCGCGCTCCGCGTCGCCGGCTGCAAGCGCGTGCCGTGCCAGGATCGGCAGCGCTGCCGCGGGTGGGTCCCCTTCCGCCGTCAGAATGTCCACGATCGCCAGGTGGATCGCGCGGCGGCGCGGCGTCGAGAGGATGCCCAGGCAGAACTCCCGTACCTGCTCGTGGCCGAATCGATAGTCGGCTCCGGAGGCGTCGTGAAGTTCCTGGAGCAGTCCAGCGGCGACGGCCGGCGCGAAGGTCTCCGACAACGATGCCGGGGTGGTCGCGGTGTCGCCCAATCGCTTACGGATCGCGCCGATGTCGGCCAGCCTGAAGCTTCGACCGAGCACGGCCGCCTCGCAAAGGGCCGTCCGGGCGCCCTCCTCCAGGTGCGCCGCTCGCCGTTGGACAAGCGTCTTGACAGCGGATGGCAACAACCGCCCGGCCTTGGGGTCCAATTTCCAGGTGCCGTCGATCCGCTGCAACAACCCCGCGTCGCGATAACTCCGCACGAGCTCCTGGACGACGAACGGGACTCCTTCCGCCTGGGCGTGGAGGGTCGCTGCGCTCGCCGGATCGACCTGTCCGCCAAGCCTCAGGCGCATCAGCTCCGCGGTCTGCGACTGCCGGAAACGGGCGATCACCATGCGCCGGATCAGCCCCAGTCGCTCCAGGTCGGCGAGCAGATTGACCAGCTCGGTGGCGGCGGTGGCTTCCTCGGTCCGCAGGGCCAGCACGACGAGCACGGGCAGCGCGGGCTCGGTTCGAACCAGGTAGCGCAGCACGCGGAGGCTGTCAGTGTCCGCCCACTGGACATCGTCCAGGAAGAGAGCGACAGGCCGCTCCAGCGCCATGGCTCGAATGGCCAGGGTGGCCTGATCCAGGACCCGAAGCATCCGTTGATCGGGCAGGAGCCCCGTCAGGGCAGGATCCTGCCCAGTCAAAGTCTCCCTCGCGTGCTCGATTGCCTCGCGCGCGAGCGGCCCCGCATCGTCGTGAATCGTGGCGTCGGCGAAGATCCCGCGGGCCACGATGAACGGGCCCCTGATCTCTTCGTCTGCCGTGACGTTCACGGGGACGAAGCCGGCGACCGCCGCCGCCTCGGAGCCGGCCAGCAGGAGGTGGCTCTTGCCGATTCCCGGCTCGCCCTCGAGGCTGATCGAGAAGATCCCATGACGGGCCTGCTGCAGGGCCGCCTCGATCGCTTCCAACTCTGCGGAGCGCCCAACCATAGCCTCGGCAGTCCGGCGGGGGACCGCGGCCGAGGTCAAGGGTTGGCGGGCAGGCGCGTCGGTCGACACGGCGTTACGTCAGGGGCTGCGGGCGGGGAGTGGTCATACGTGGCAGGGTCGTTCAGCCTTCAAGCGATTGCGGCACGGGGATTCGGGCGCGTCGAGACGGTCATCGACACCCCGCCCCTTGGATCCCTCCACCGGCACGACCGTTGATCCAAGCCTAGCACGCGGGGTGATGGGCCCACCCTCGCCTTCCATGACGCCCACGACGAGCACAATTGGCCCCATGGGAACCGATGCCGCCCTGCCTCCGACCGTGCCGGCCGACGACATCGGCCTGGAGGCCCGTCGCCTTACGGAGGCGGCCCTGACCGCCCGCCTCGACCTGCGGCTGATGGGCGGTCTGGGGGTCTGGCTAACGTCACCGTCGGTTCGACGGCCGCCGTACGCGAGGCAATATCAGGACCTCGACTTCGCAGCGTCCTCGAGTCATCGGTTGCGCGTTGCCGCCTTCTTCGAGTCGATGGGCTACCGGCCGGAGCGCATGTTCAATGCACTCCACGGCGCGCGGCGGCTCAACTTCCTTCACCCCGAGCGCCGCTGGTCGATCGACGTGATCTTCGACGAGCTGCGGATGTCGCACCGCATCGATCTGCGCGGCCGACTTGGCGGCCCCGGCCCGACCCTCGATCTGGCGGACCTGCTCCTGACGAAACTGCAGATCTGGGAGATCAACGAGAAGGACGTCGGCGATGCAGTCTGCCTGCTGGCCGACCATGAGCTCGCCATCGGCGGAGCACGATCGAGGTCGCCGGAAGCGATCGACCTCCGCAGGATCACGGCCCTTTCCTCAGCGGATTGGGGCCTCTGCCACACGGTGCTTCGTAACCTCGGCAAGGTCGCTGAGCTGGCGCGAAGTGCGCCTCCTGCGGGCGCTCCGTTCGAGCCAGCGGCTCAGGCGACCACGACCCTGTCGGCTATCGACGAAGCCCCGAAGACGGTTGGGTGGCGGGCCCGAGCGAGGGTTGGCGAGAGGGTGCGGTGGTACGAGACCCCGGAAGAAGTACGCCGCGACGCCGTCCAGAAGGCCGCCGAAATCGGCGCGGATGCGGGCCCGGACGCCTAGTCACGACTCACACCGCCCCGAGTCCCCGTCGCGCGAGGGCATCGCGCCAGTAGTCGACCGACTCGAGCAGGTCGTCGATGACGTCGTCGTCGTCCTGCTCGAACGGAGGAATGATCTCGAGCAGCAGGAGCACCTCATCAGCTCCCGACTCGCCCAGCGCGTCGATGACGCGGTCGGCGGCGATCCTGCCGACCGCATTGCGTTCGGCCGTGAATGGCCAGTGGTGATCGCCCTCGGCGGCCGATTGCTGGAGCTGGACCATCGCCGCGTCCCCGCCGAGCTCGCGGAGCCATGCGTACGGGTCGCGGTCGGCGCCGGAGGTGCCCGGCGTGCACATGTGGCCGACGTCGAGGCACAGCCGGACCGGGACGTGGCTATCGTCGCCCGCTCTCAGAAGCTCGCGGATCATCGACATGGTGGATGGCTCGCGCGCCGCGGCAAGGTTCTCGACGACCAGGTACGACAGCCCTGCCTCGTGCGCCTGGCGTGAGAGCCCGTCGAGCGAAGCATGGAGGTCCTTCCAGAGATCGGCTCGAGTGCTCGAGGATCGCCAGTCGGCGACCGAGAACGCGCCCACGTGACCGCCGGTGGCCTCGGCGCCGAGCATGCCAGTGAACGCGATTGCCCGGCCAAACCAGGCCCGGGCGTGTTCCCGCTCGGCGACCCCGGGGTGAAGCAGCAGGTTCGCGGAGTAGGCCGCCAGGCCTGTGAACGTCGACTGAATATCGACCTCGTGCTCGCCGGCGGCCCGTCGCAGGGCGCCTGCCCGGCTGTCGGGGAGCGCTGTCGTCCCGGTGAGGTCGACCAGGTCGAGGGAGTGCTGGACGAGCCGAAGCCCGAGGCGCTCCCGCACGATCGGCATCCAGTCGTCCGGTCGCGGCCAGCGCTTGACCGCGAAGCAGTTGTTGATGCCGAGCTCGAGGCGCATCAGGACACCGCCCCTCGACGGACGACATCGGAATCGGCGAACGCACGCCAGGCCCCGTAGCCCCTGTCGTAGACCTCGCACGTCCGCCGGTCGGGTTCGATCGGGGGATCGGGCCGGACGCACCGTTCGATTGCGTCCGCCGCATCGCGATACACGCCGGCGCCAATGCCCGCCAGCATCGCGACGCCCGCCACCGCGGCGTCGCCCGGAATTGTGCGGACCGGCACACCGAGGACGTC
>VBFZ01000103.1:5428-7914 GCA_005880805.1 Chloroflexota bacterium
CCTCCGTCGCGCAAGAGGTCGAGCTGGGCACGAATGGCGAACGCGACACCCTCCAGCATCGCCCGCGCCAGCGAAGCGCGGTCATGACGCAGCGACAGGCCGACGAATCCGCCGCGAAGGTCAGGATCGGTTCGTTCACCATCGCCCAGCACCGGCAGGGCCAGAACGCCATCGGCCATCGCGGGGACGCGCGCGACGTCGGCATCGATCCGCTCGAAATCCTCGGTCCGTGCCCGGCCCCGTCGTCCACCGTAGAACTGGTTCGCGAGCCAGCTGACCGCCTCCCCTGTCGTATTGATGCCCGTCTCGGTCGAGTAGACGCCGGGCACCACGTGGGGATAGTGGGTCACCTCGAGGACGCGGAGCGGTTCCGGAACCGCGGCATTGAGGCACGTCGACGAACCGGCCATCTCGCTGACCGGTCCGGGGGCGACGACGTCGGCACCCAGCGCACACGCCTGCGAATCGGCACCACCGATGACGACGGGCGTCCTGGCCGGCAGGGCGACCCGAGACGCGGTCGCAGGCCGGAGCGTGCCGATGACCGCCGACGATGCGACCACTGGCGCGCGGAGGCCGAAGACGAGCGTCGCGGCCGCGTGGGTGCCGTCTGTCGCGACCTGGCCGGTGAGGGCAAGCCCAATCCAGTCGCGCGGCTGGAGGACAAGCGCAGCCTTCCGCCACGCTTCGGGCTCGTGTTGGCGCAGCCAGAGCAGCTTCGGGGCAATGTGGAAGGCCGCCGGCAGGTGACCGGTCCTGCGGTGGATCGCCGCATCGCCGAAGACCTCCCGTATCCAGGCCGCTTCAGCGAAAGCGCGGTTATCGCGATAGATGAGCCCCGGTCTGACGGGACGATGTGCCGCATCAATGACGACGACGGACGGGCACTGACCGGTCAAGCCGATGGCATGAACGCGCCGGCGCCGGCCCAGCCGGCGGGAGAGGTCGGCAAGCGCCCCGAGCGCGGCCGATCGCCAGTGGCCGGCGTCCTGCTCGGCCCAGCCCGGCCTGGGGCTGCTTGTGGGATACGAGCGCCGGACCTCGAGGCGACGGTTGCCTTCGAGGTCGAACGCTGCCGCTCGCGCGCCTGAGGTGCCGACGTCGATCGCGACGAGGACGTCGCGCCAGCCGCGATCGCCAGCGTCGCGAGCATCTCCCCGGGCACTCATCCGCGGACCAGCTGGTGCGCCGCAATCTTGTCCCCCTCGAGGGTCAGGAGCGCCCCATTGAGCGCACCGGTCGAGTAGTCGCTGCCCGGGTTGATCGCCAGCGTCCGGCCGAGGCGGCGAACCCCCGTCGATTCATGGATGTGACCGTGCAGTCCGAGCAGCGGCTGAACGTCGGTCAGGACCTCACGCACGGCCGTGCTCCCCGCAGGGGCGAATTTCACCTGGCCCATGACCTGGACGACGCGCAGGTTCTCGTCGACTACCGGGGCATCGTCGAGGCCCGTTCTGATCGGCGGAACGTGCACGTTGAAAACCGCGCGCGCCGGATCCTGGAGCTTGGCGGCAAGCCCGCGCAGGGAGGCATCCAGCTCCTCCTCCGTCTGTTCCCGGTGGCTGCGCCAGGGGGTGATGTTCGAGTAACCCCAGCTGACCATCTCGTGATCGTCGTCGAGCTGGACGACGAGGCCCTCAGCGTGCGTTCCGTACGGCGCGCCGTCGAGCAGGGGTCGCAATGCGACCGGATCGTCGTTGCCCAGCATGAAGTACAACGGCAGGCCGAGCGGTCGCAGCCGTTCGTCGGCGAGCTGGAGCCAGCTCGTGAGCCGTTGTCGCATGAGGTCGAGGAACACCGCATCAACCCGGTCATCCGCGCGCAGGGCCTCGAACTCTCCCGGGTCGACCCGCAGCGGGTAGTAGCCATGGTCCTCGATCAGCTTCTCGAGGCCCGCGAGCTCACTGCCCTCTGCGACCTCATGATCGGTCCCGATGAACCGGCAGCGCCAGCGCCCGTTCGGAGACCGGACGATCGTCTGGATCGCCTTTCCGGCGAGATCCGCTCCGAGCACGAGCACGTCCGCACCGTAAAACGGTCCCGCGTTCAGGAATTTCCGAAAGCATTTCGAAGACCCGTGCAAGTCGGTCGCAAAGAAGATCTTCGTCCTGGAAGCCATCCGGTCAGGGGGCTGTCATCGACGTCAACGGCCGGCCGCAGCCGAGCGGGCCTGCTCGGCTGCCTCCACCAGTCGCTTGGCGCGCTCAGGATCGACGGGGTTCCAGGTGATGCCATCGACCTTGAGCGAGGTGCCCACGATCACCCCGTCGGCGACCTGGAAGATCTCGCGGATCCGCTCCGCGCGTACCCCGGTGTTGGCGATCACGGGCGTGTCAGGAGCGGCCTCCCTGGCCTCCGCGAGGTGCCCCATGTCGAACGGTGAGCCCGCGGCAGGCCCGCTGATGAGGATTGCATCGACGCCCAGGAACGCGGCGCCCCGTGCGCGGTCGGCGACCGTCCGCGAACCGAGCGCGCTGGCAAACTCG
>VBFZ01000104.1:0-210 GCA_005880805.1 Chloroflexota bacterium
CTTTGTGCTCGCCGGCCAGCCACTCCACGACCGCCCGGCCACCGTGATCAGCGCGCATGCCGCTGAAGCGGCCCGAGTTGACCAGCGCCTCGCCCTCCGTGTGGGCGAGGTACGCGTCGGTCATCCGGTCGGCGTCGTCCTCGCTGCCCGGGGCGGCCACGACGCGCCGGATCGGCAGCCCGAACTTGCGCGCGAACTCGAAGTCGCGCT
>VBFZ01000104.1:271-14035 GCA_005880805.1 Chloroflexota bacterium
GCTCGCCGTTGACCGGGTTGATCGCCTCCGCGCCGATCGGCACCCCGGTCTTCTCGCGCTCGGTCGACAGGCGCTCGATCTCGGTCTCCCGGCGGGTCTGGTAGACGTAGGCGTCGACGTCGGCCTTGCGGTCGGGCGCGGTCAGCTTCTCGACAAGCGGATGCTCGGGCGCCAGGACCATGAAGGTCGCCCCGAACAGCGTGTCCGGCCTTGTCGTGAAGACGCGGATCTCGTCACCGCCCGGTTGGTGGTCGTCGGGCGCGACCGCGAAGACGACCTCGGCGCCCTCCGAGCGGCCGATCCAGTTCGTCTGCATCAGGCGGATCGGCTCGGGCCAGTCGATCTGGCTGAAGTCCAGCAGCTCGTCGGCGTAGCTCGTCAGCCGCAGGAACCACTGCTCCAGGTCACGCTTGATGACCGGCGTCCCGCACCGCCAGCAGACGCGGTTGGCGCCCTCGACCTGTTCGCGCGCCAGCACGACCTGGTCCTTCGGGCACCAGTCGACGGGCGCCATCGCGCGGTAGGCCAGCCCGGCCTCGAGGAACTTCAGGAACAGCCACTGGTTCCAGCGGTAGTACTCGGGATCGCAGGTGATGACCTCGGCATCCCAGTCGAAGGTCGCGCCCATCGTCTTGAACTGGCGCGTCTCCTTCTCGATATTGCGCATCGTCCACTCACGGGGATGGACGCCGGAGCTGATCGCGGCGTTCTCGGCGGGCAGGCCGAACGCGTCGAAGCCGATCGGCAGGAAGACGTTGTCGCCGTGCATGCGCCGGAAGCGGCCGTAGGCGTCCGTCGGCGTGACGATGTACCAGTGACCGATATGCAGGTCGCCCGACGGGTAGGGATACATCGTCAGCAGGTAGAACTTGCGCCGCGACGCGTCGTGCAGGTCGGTCCGGTGGAGGCCAATCTCCTCCCACTTCGCCTGCCAGCGGGGCTCGATTTCCGGCGGGTCGTAGCGATCGATGCGGTCGCGCTCGCGGCGTGCCCTGGCCGGGCCTGTCGCCGCGGTCGTTTCGGGCGCCGTCTGCTGCTCTCTCGTCGTGGTCATCGACCGCCTCTGCCGCCTCTAGAAACCGAACCCCCCGCCGGCCCGGTGGGGGGTGGTGGAGCTACGGGGACTCGAACCCCGGACCTTCTGAATGCCATTCAGACGCTCTTCCAGCTGAGCTATAGCCCCATCCGATTCGTGCTCAATTGGAGCTTCTGCCTGCTCGTCGGGGCATTCTACCCGCTCGGACGAAGCGGGCACAGCGCTCGCAGAGGGAAATAGCTCCTCACAGCTTCTGACTGCCACGGGTCGGCCTCGCCACCCCCGGCATGGCCATCGAGCTTCGGTCGCGCTGACATCTTCCCCCGGCGCGGCTTGCGATAAGTCCGCGACGGTTCTCCGGGAAGCGCAGGGAGGGATGTGTCGGTACCTTATCGGTTATCCCAACTGCGACCTTGCCCGCGATCCCATTGACTCCCGGCGTAGGTGGCCGCGACGATTGCCGAGTGACGCGCGACGCTGACGTCGATCTGCAGCCGATCAGGCAGGAGGAGTGACCCTTCCTGTCCAGGTTGGGCCCGCCACCATCACGATCAACCGCGATGACCGCGTGGTCATCTGCCAGGCAGATGGCCGGATCGAGGCGGATGGCGACGAGGGCTTCTTCGCCCGGGACACACGATTCATCTCCGGTTACGGACTGTGGATCAATGGGCGAACGCCGGTTCTCCTGAACTCCTCGCCCGTCCAGTTCTTCTCGGCGCGATTCGAGTTCACCAACGGTGTCTCCATCGACGAGGCCGGCTCCATCGAGCCGCATTCGATCGCGATCCGCCTCGACCGGAGCCTCGGCGGCGGCGTCCATGAGGATCTCGACATCGTCAACTACGGCCGGCGCGCAGTGCGCCTGACGATCGAGATTGCGATCGAGTCGGACTTCGCCGACATCTTCGACGTCAAGCGGCATGCGATCGTGCGCCGGGGCGACCTGAATAGCCGCTGGTTCCGGTCACGTCGGGAGCTTCGTACCGCCTACAACAACCGCGACTTCCATCGCGAGCTCGTGGTCAGGGTGGAGCGGGCCGATTCCCCGCCTCAGTTCGCGAATGGCCGTCTGGTGTTCGTCGCGACGATTCCCGCGAAGGGCGCGTGGCACACCTGCGTCAAGTGGCTGCCGATCACGAGCAGCGGGCGCCGGCCCACCACGCTCGAGTGCAATGCCGTTGCGGATGCCCCGGTCGACATCGGGGCGGCCCGGCTGCCAAGGGTGAGCATCGACACCCCCAACGAAACCGTTCGGCACGCCTGGGCGCAGGCGGCCAGGGACATGGAGGCACTCCGCCTGGAAGACCCAACGTTCGAGCGGGGGGTCTTCATCCCGGCCGGCGGCGTTCCCTGGTTCATGACGCTGTTCGGTCGCGACGCCCTCATCGTGTCGATGCAGGGCATCACCGGCTACCCCGAATTCGCCGCGGGGGCCCTTCGGCGGCTGGCCGGGCTGCAGGCCACGGAGGACGACCCGGAACGGGACATGGAGCCAGGCAAGATCCCTCACGAGGTCCGTCACGGCGAGTTGGCCCAGCTCGGGATCCTTCCGTACACGCCCTACTACGGCACCCACGACGCGACGAGCCTGTACGTCATCGTGCTGTCCTACCTGTACCAGTGGCGCGGCGACAAGTCGATCCTCGCGCGCTACCTGCCAAACGTCGAGGCGGGCATGGCCTGGCTCGACCGGTATGGCGACATCGATCACGATGGTTTTCAGGAATATCGGACGCGCTCGAGTCATGGCCACTACAACCAGGGCTGGAAGGACGCCTGGGACGCCATCCCGGAGGCCGATGGCTCGGTCGCGGGGGTCCCGCTTGCCTTGTGCGAGCTCCAGGGCTACGCGTATGACGCCAAGCTGCGGCTCGCCGCCATCTACGACGTGCTCGATCGGCCAGAGGATGCCGAGCGATTGCGGCACGAAGCCAACGCGCTGTACGAGCGTTTCAACGACGCCTTCTGGTGGGAGAGCGAAGGTACGTACTACCTCGGGCTGAACGGAAAGAAGCGACCCATTCAGACCGTTGCCTCAAATGCCGGGCACTGCCTGTCGAACGGGATCGCCCGAGCGGGCCGAGCGGGTTGTCCGCCGATTGCTGGCCGACGACATGTGGTCGGGTTGGGGAATCCGGACACTCTCCTCGGAGCACGTCGCTTACAACCCGTTCAGCTATCACACGGGCACCGTCTGGCCTCACGACAACGCGATGATTGCGGGCGGGTTCCGGCGCTACGGGTTCGAGGCTGAGGCGGCCCAGGTTGCGAAGGGAATGTTCGACACCGCCGAGCGGTTCGTGGCGTATCGGCTGCCGGAGCTCTTCGCGGGACTGCCTCGGGCCCCCGGCAGCTTCCCGGTCCAGTACCTGGGGGCGAACGTGCCCCAGGCGTGGGCGGCGAGCGCGATCTTTCGTCTGGTCGCGATCCTGTGCGGGATGCACGCCTCCTCGAACGCCTCCGGCTCGACGCTCTATGTCAACCCTGCGCTGCCGGACTGGCTGCCCGAACTGACGATCGACAACCTGCGAGCAGGGACCGGCTCGCTCTCCCTGCGGTTCCACGGTACCCAGGTGGAGATCCTGTCAAACACCAGCGGATTCGACGTCGCGCACGGACCGGCGCCCCGGCCGGCTGCCCCGGCTTTCTCACCCCCCAGGCGACACCGACGTCGACGCTGAAGGCAGAGCGATGGACTGCCGCGATTCCGCTCGAGTGCCCAACCCGGGCGTGCACAACGCACACGAGATCCTGGAGAAAGGAACCCCGGGGTCGCTTTATTGTTCGGATCGTGAACGATCCACACGTCGCCAGCCTCGTCTACCGCTTCGCGTCAACAAACGACCTCGACCGGTTCACGATGGCCGTGCCGCTCGACGCGACGATCGATGGCTTCGACGTCCACCTTGCGGATGGCCTCCTGACTGCCACGCCACACGACCACTTCGCATCCGCGGATGACGCCCGGGAGATCCTGGAACCGCAGCTCTGGCACGCGATCCGCTTCGTGTTCGAGAATGCTCAAGCGATTGACCGATCGCTGGGACCTAGCGTCGGAGTCTCCCCAACGGCGGCGCACGGCCGGCTCGCTGCGTTCGAAGCGGCTGTGATGCGAGACAACCCCACCTACCCGCCACCAGCGACGGGCTTCCGGACCGATCCGGTCCTCGATGCCATCCTCGGGCGGCTGGAGGATCTCGATCAGCGGCGAACCACATTGACGGATGCTGCGTATTGGGTGCTCACGAAGGTCGAGAATGAGTTCGGTCGCGGGGCAGCGAAGGGTGGTGCGCGCAAGCAGGCCGCGAGCGTCCTGGGCATCGACGAGGCCATTCTGGGAAATCTCGGTCGACTCGCGAGTCAGAACGACCCCGAGATCGGACGGAAGGCCAAAGGGGCGGTCACGCCGTTCACCGGCAACGAGCGTGCCTGGATGCGCGCGGCGATCGTATTGATCGCGCGGCGGATTGGGGAACGAAATGCGAGCCGGCAACCGAGACGATGATGATGTTGGGCCGGCTATTTGCTGGAACCCGGCAACGAAAGCGCCGCCGTCGAGTTCTGGAGCGACGTTGCGGCGAAAGCCCTGGCGGCCGCAGACCACCTCTGAGATGGACTGCGATCGATAGGTTCAGGTCGCGCCGCTGGAGCCCCGGGTCAATCGCCGGCGGGCGCGGTACCAGGCGAGGTACTCGAGGAGCTCGTCGCGTTCGTCGTCGGTGAGATCTGCGAAGAGCGCCGCAGAGACGGTATCGATGGTCGTTGCGTTCGATTCGCCGGGCACGCGATAGCCACTGAGGCGCATTAGCTCGGCATAGGGCACCGCCAGGGCCTCGCTCAGTTGGTGGAGGACATGCGGCGAGGGCTTCTTGACCGCGTCGTTCTCGAGCTTGCTCAGGTAGGCCGCGGAGATGCCGGCCGCCCGCGCTGCGTCCATGCCCGACATCTCACGCACCTCGCGCGCCTGCCTGAGCATCACCCCGAATGATGGTGCCATGACGCTCCGGTTCTACAGTTGATGTTTGAAACTACAGTTGACAATACCACCCTCGCGTGGTTCACTGCAAGCAGGCAGTGGCCGGAGTCGCCGCACGGTGGTCTTTAAGGACCCCGTATCGCAAGTGACGTCGCCCGAACGCTCGCCGAGCGAAAGGTCGATGCGGTTGTCTCTTCTCCAGCTGGTACTTCTCGCCATCGCCGCCATGTTGGGGCTCGCGTCATTGCGGACGGCTCGCGTGCATTTCGGCCGGTCGCCGCACCCGGAGAGCAGGCTCCTCTTCGTTCTGGCCTTCCTCTTCCTGCCGCCGATCGTGATCGGCGCGGTTGCCCAACCCGCGACGGACCAGCTTCGCGGCGTCGCCTGGGTCCCTCTCTACGGCGTCATCCTGGCGGCTCTCACGATCCTGATGTGGGTTGCGGCGCTCGTTGCCGGGGTCGTTGCCCCGGGCCGGTCACGCCCGCTGCTGCTCCTTGCGCTGATTGGGAGCGAGGGCGATCCAGAAGAAGTCCTGTTCGACCCACCCATGACGGTCAAGCTGGCCGAGAGCGCGGCACGCGTGGACAGGGCAAACGCCGTCTTTCCGAGGGGCTCGGATTTCCCGGCGCAGATCAATCGCGCCGGCTTCCGCGACGCCTGGGACGCGCTCGACGCGGCAACTGGGACGCTCGAGGGTCGGATCCTGGACGATCGCGGGTTGGGCTTGGCCGTCGCTTCTGGAGCCACGGCCATCGCAACGGACGCTCGCAGCCGCCTTGACACACTCCGCCGCCTCGCACTCGACAACGGCCAGGTTTGGGCCGCACGTTGACTCGAGCTGTCGCACTCCGACCAGTCGTCTACACAGTTCGCAGTAGTCGGGCCGCTCGCCCTGGCTATCACCTGCGTTTGCGCGCCTCGCAGATGACCGGCGAGCCGGCCGCTCCCGCCTGGGTGCATCGCATGCACGCGGACGGGCTGCCGGTGAGTGAGCTTTCTTCCCAAGCACCGCTCCAGACGGATAGCCAGCGGTTCAACGATCGCTGGAATCGAGTTCTCGATGGCTACTGAGAGCAGCATGCGTGAGGCGGGTGCGCGCGAGTTCGGGACCTGGCTCGAGGCCGGGGGTCGGCCACGAAAGGAATTGTCCCAAGCCGGCTTTTCGCGAGATGGCGGCATCTGGGGTGGTCCGACCGAAGGAGCGTGGACGAAACGGCTACTCCGCGGGGCTCCTCCGCCGCAAGAGTCGACTCGAGTTGGCCTTGGCGCTCTCGTCGCCCACGGCTAGGAAGTGGACATCTCAACTGGCCCGGTGGACATCGCGAAGTAGCTCAGGACCGGCGCAAACCCAGGCGGGGCGACCGGCCGACACACGCCACAGGCGGTCCGCCCGTGTCCGCGACAAACGACCTTAGGAGGAAATCCGTGTTGGCCACAGCCACAACGACCCAGCGCGCCGCAGGCAGGACGAAACATGCCTCCGCCTCTGCCGCAACGCGAGGTCTGTCCAAGACCCAAATCCACCCGCTGGGCGACCGCGTAGTCATCCAGCCCAGTGCGCACGAGGAGATGACCAAGAGCGGCATCGTCATCCCGGATACCGCAAAGGAGAAGCCCCAGGAGGGAACGATCCTGGCGGTCGGCCCGGGTCGGATCCTCGACGACGGGAAGCGCGAGAAGGTCGCCGTGAAGATAGGCGACAAGGTTCTCTATGCAAAGTACGCGGGGACCGAATTCAAGCTCGATGGTGAGGAGTACCTCATCGTCAGCCAGAAGGACATCCTCGCGATCGTTCTCGACTAACCCCCTGGGGGAGCCTGACTCCGGCCAGATCCAGCCGACGCACTTCCAGGAGGACCCACCGTGACCAAGCAGCTCATCTTCGACGAGACCGCTCGGCGGCACCTCAAACGAGGCGTCGACCGCCTTTCGGACGCGGTCAAAGTGACGCTGGGGCCCAAGGGCCGCAACGTCGTCCTCGACAAGAAGTTCGGGTCCCCAACGATCACCAACGACGGCGTGACGATCGCGCGCGACATCGAGCTCGACGACCCCTTCGAGAACATGGGCGCCCAGCTCCTCAAGGAGGTCGCCACCAAGACCGACGACGTCGCCGGCGACGGCACCACGACCGCCGTCGTGCTCGGCCAAGCGATCGTCGCGGAGGGTCTCAGAAACGTCAGCGCCGGTGCCAACCCGATGATTCTCAAGCACGGCCTGGAGAAGGCCGTCGAGGTCATCGTCGAGGAGATCAAGAGGCAGTCGCGTCCCGTGAAGACGCGTGAGCAGATCGCGGCCGTCGCTGCGATCTCAGCGGCGGATCCCGAGGTCGGCGAGATCATCGCCGAGGTGATGGACAAGGTCGGCAAGGACGGCGTCATCACCGTCGAGGAGGGCCAGTCCCTCGGCCTCGAGAAGGAGTACACGGAGGGGATGCAGTTCGACCGGGGCTACATCTCGCCGTACTTCGTCACCAATCCGGATCGAATGGAGGCGGTTCAAGAGAACGCCGCGATCCTCATTACTGACAGGAAGATCTCGAGTGTCCAAGACATGCTGCCGGCCCTCGAGAAGGCCGTCCAGCAGGGCAAGCCGATGCTGATCATCGCCGAGGACGTCGACGGTGAGGCGCTCGCGACGCTCGTCGTGAACAAGCTGCGGGGCACCGTCCAGGTGCTCGCGGTGAAGGCTCCCGGCTTCGGGGACCGGCGCAAGGAGATGCTCCGCGACCTCGCGATTATCACCGGCGGCACCGTGATCAGTGAGGAGATCGGGCGCAAGCTCGACTCCGTCCAGCTCGAGGACTTTGGCGCGGCGCGGCGCGTGGTCGCCACGAAGGACGACACCACGATCGTGGACGGCGCGGGCAAGCCCGAGGAGATCCGCGGTCGGATGACCCAGATCAAGGCCCAGATCGAGGACACCACCTCGGACTACGACAAGGAGAAGCTCCAGGAGCGCCTGGCAAAGCTCTCCGGCGGCGTCGCCGTCATCAAGGTCGGCGCGGCCACCGAGGTCGAGCTGAAGGAGAAGAAGCACCGCATCGAGGACGCTCTTTCGACGACCCGCGCAGCCGTCGAGGAGGGCATCGTCGCCGGCGGTGGTACCACGCTCCTGCAGGCGATCCCGGCGCTCGACAAGATCAAGCTGGACGGCGACGAGCAGATCGGGGTGGACATCGTCCGCCGCGCGCTCGAGGCACCGGCCCGCCAGATCGCGTCGAACGCAGGCGCTCGCGGTGAGGTCGTCGTGGAGACGGTCGCCAAGTCCAAGCTCGGCACCGGCTTCGACGCCCTCAAGGGCGAGTACGGAGACATGTTCACGAAGGGCATCGTCGATGCCGCCAAGGTGACGCGCTCCGCGCTCCAGAACGCCGCGTCCATCGCGGCGATGGTCCTGACCACGGAAACCCTCATCAGCGACCTGCCCGAGAAGAAGGAGGCTGCTGCAGCCGGTGGCCACGGCCACGGCGGCGACATGGACTTCTAATCCCCAGGACCCCTTGCACGAGACCCCGAGCCGGTCCGCCGGCCCGGGGTCTCTTCGTGTTTTGCCGCCAGCGATCGCACCCAGACGAGCGTCGATTCCGCGCCAGCGATCGTGTTTGCACCGGCGTCATGCCCCCGCAGATCTCCGCGCGCCAATGGCCGGACTCGTTCCTGTCATTTACCCACCCGGGTGGTCCGATTCGTCCATTCGGCCGATTCCGTCGTCAAATACCACTCCCGGGAGTGAGATGCGCGGCCCAACCCCTGGTGGCCTGGATTCCGCGGTCAGATATTCGTGCAGCGGGTATCTGGCCCCGAAACCGGCCTTTGGAGCGCAGAAACGGTGACAAGAATCGCGACGCCCATTACCGCCAGTGGTAAATGACCGCACGGGCCAGGCGTCCCAAACTGGAGGGCGCCGCAAGGTCGGCCAACGCCAGCCGGAGTCCAGCAGCCCGCAACCCCTCGGCGGAGGCCGACAACGCTTGGCCGGTACCCGCAGCGCGCGGCGCGGCAGGACTTTGGTGCGTTTGACACAGCCGCCACGTCACGCTCACGCTCTGCCAAGCCGTCACAAGGCTTTCGAGCCGTTACAAGGCTTTCGGGGAGGCCCAGGCGTCCCCTCAGCGCATTCCCGGAGGGATTCGATGCCTCGCCGCCTCACGATCCTGGTCGCCGTACTTGCACTCGGGGTCGGAGCCTGCTCCACGACGCCCGCGCTCAGTGCAAAGGACATCCTCACCAAGTCGCTCCAGGCCATGGAGGGCGTCAAGACCGCCCACGTACAGGCCGATGTGTCGGGCAAGGTGTCGGTCAACCTGACCGGTGGCGGATCGGGCAGCCAGCTCGACATCGGCGGGACGACCGCGTCCGCCGACATCGACGTTCCGGGCAAGAAGACCAAGCTGACGTTCGCGGTGCCCGCGCTGCTCGGGACCAGCGGCGAGATGATCGTGGCCGACAACGCGATCTACTTCAAGCTCGGCGGCCTGTTCGGTAATGGCGACAAGTACACGAAGCTGCCGGCGACGACCCTGGGCTCCACCGGCGGCACGGTGACCGACCCTACGAAGACGCTGGCCGACGTTATGGCAGGCCTCGACAAGCTCGCGACCGCGCCCAGCACGGGTGCGGACGAGAAGTGCGGCGACGCCGACTGCTACCACGTCATCGTGAAGCTCACCGGTGAAGATCTGAATCGCCTCGCGTCGCCGAGCCCGCTGGCCTCTCCGACGACCGGGAACATCAACCTCGACCTGTTCGTGCGCAAGAACGACTTCCGCGTGGGCCGGTTGGTCGTGGCCGCGAGTGACGCGACGACCGGCAACGTCAACCTGACCACGGCCTTCACCTACGACATGCCCGTCGCGATCCAGGCACCGTCGCCCGACCAGGTCGGCGAGGGCGGTCTGCCGTTCCCGATCCCGTCGCTGACGGCGCCCTGACGCCGAGGGCTGAGCGGTCTGCCGAGGTCGGGGCCGCAGTCAACTGAGCAACGGCGGAGCGTGGCCGCGCAAGGGCTAGCGACCCTGTCCTGAGCCGTCCGCGCATGGTCGGCGAAGCCCCGGGACCTACAATGCGGGGGTGAATCCCACCACCCCGAAACGGCGCGGACGTGCCCGCCGTGGAGACGTCCCTGAGCCCGACGGCGAGGAGCTCGCGAGCCAGCGGTTCCAGTTCGAGCCGGGCGATGGGCCCGTCGTGGTCGAGCCGGCAACGGACGAGGAGCCGCCACTCCCCAGTGGCAGCGATGGGACGTCGGCGGCCTCCGGGCGGGCCGAAACGAGCGCGGTCGGTCCCGCGACGGACGTTCTCGCCGCGCGCATCTTCGCGAACCTGAACCCGCCCCAGGCCGAGGCAGTCAGGACGACGGAGGGGCCGCTCCTCATCCTCGCCGGAGCGGGGAGCGGCAAGACGCGCGTCCTCGCGCATCGAGTCGCCTATCTGGTCGGCGTCAAGGGCGTCCGGCCCTGGCAAATCCTTGCCGTGACGTTCACGAACAAGGCCGCCTCCGAGCTCCGCGAGCGGATCATCGCGCTCGTCGGCGAAGCCGGACGGGACGTACAGGCCGGCACGTTCCACGCAATCTGCGCCCGCGTCCTGCGCCGCGACGGCGAGGCGATCGGCCTCGACCGGCGCTTCGTGATCTACGACACCGACGACCAGCAGACACTCATGAAGCAGATCCTTCGCGAGGAGGACCTGCCGGCTACGGGTGAATACCGCCCGGCCGCCATCCTCGGCCAGATCAGCAAGGGCAAGAACGACCTGGTCGACATCGCAGCGACGGACGACCGTGTCCTCAACCACTACGAGCGGGTGGTCGCCCGGTTGGCCCGCCGCTATCGCGAACGGCTGAAGGCCGCGAACGCCCTCGACTTCGACGACCTGCTGCTCGAAGCCGTCCGCCTGTTCGACGAGTCGCCCCAGGTTCTCGCGCGCTACCAGGACCGCTGGCGCTACCTGCACGTCGACGAGTATCAGGACACGAACCGGCCGCAATACCTGTGGGTCCGCGCCCTGGCCCAGAAGCAACGAAACCTGTGCGTGGTCGGCGACGACGACCAGTCGATCTACTCCTGGCGAGGCGCCGACCTGCGGAACATCCTCGATTTCGAGCGCGATTACCCCGACACGGCAGTGATCAAGCTCGAACAGAACTACCGCAGCACGCAGCTGATTCTCGATGCCGCGCACGCGGTGGTCAGCCGGAACGCGGCCCGCAAGGACAAGAAGCTGTGGACCGAGAACGCGGGCGGCCGGCGCATCCAGCGCTTCGAGGCGTTCAGCGAGGAAGAAGAGGCCGAGTGGATCGCCCGCCAGGTCGAATCGCTGACCGGCGGCCCGGGCTCGGCGCTGACCCGGCGCGCGGACGAAGACGACCGCCTCCGGCCGCAGGACGTGGCGGTCATGTACCGGATGAACGCCCAGTCGAGGGCCATCGAGGAGGCGTTCCTGCGCTACGGCATCCGCTACCAGCTCGTCGGGGGCACACGGTTCTACCAGCGGCGCGAGGTCAAGGACGCCCTCGCGTACCTGCGCGTGCTGCGCTCCGACACGGACACGGTCAGCTTCGAGCGCATCATCAACGTCCCGGCCCGCGCGATCGGCGACAAGACCATCGAGGCGCTGCGGGGAGCCGTGGCACGCGAGGAGATCAGCTTCTGGGAGGCTGTCGAGGCGGGCGGCGACGGCTCGCACGGACTCGAGACGCTCGCGCCGCGGACGCGAAACGCGCTGGCCGGTTTTACCGCGCTCGTGAGGAGGCTGCGGACGAGGATCGGGGTCCTGCCGCTCCCAGAGCTTCTCGACGAGGTCCTCGAAGCGTCCGGCTACCGCGCGATGCTTGCCGACGGATCGGAAGACGGCGAGGAGCGCTGGGCGAACCTGCTCGAGCTGCGCGAGGTCACGACGCGCTACGACGACCTCTCGCCGGAGGACGCCCTTGACCGGCTGCTCGAGGAGACAGCCCTCGTCGCCGACCAGGACTCGTACGAGGGCGACGCCGACGCGGTCACGCTCATCACGCTGCACGCCGCGAAAGGCCTCGAGTTCCCGGTCGTCTTCATCGCCGGGCTGGAAGAGGGGCTCTTCCCGCATAGCCGCTCGCTCGACGACGAGAAAGAGCTCGAGGAGGAACGGCGTCTCGCGTACGTCGGGATCACGCGCGCCAAGCGCCGGCTCTACCTGACCCACGCGTCCCGACGGGTGTTCCGTGGGATGGGCCAGCTCTCGATCCCGTCGCGGTTCCTGCTCGAGATCCCGTCCGAGCTCATGGAGGGCCCACTGCTCGTCGTCGACGGCGACGACCGGGCATCGGCGCTCGACCTCGAGTTCATGTTCGACCGCCGCCGGGCGAGCCGCTTCGGGGCGCCGATCACGGCCGGGGGCGGAGCGTGGCGGGAGGGCAGCGGCCGGCCGGGAGCGCCTGCGGACGGTACGTTCCAGCCCTCCCGCGATCTCGCGGCGCGACGCGAAGCCTTCGCGGCCGGAGCCCGCTCTGGTCACCTCGCGCAGACGCTGCCACCGTGGGACGAGGGCTCGGACGTCGACGCAGACGAGGCAACGCGGTCTGCAGCGCCTCGTCCTGCACCGCGGCCACCACGAACCGTGATCCCCGGCGAGCGCCAGTTCCGCGATGGGGATCGGGTAAGGCACGCCCGCTTCGGCGACGGCATCGTCGTCACGTCGAAGCTCACTCGTTCGGACGAGGAAGTCACCGTCGCCTTCCGCGATGCGTCGGTCGGCCGCAAGACAATGCTGGCCTCCATCGCCGGCCTGGAACTCCTCGGCTGACCGCGCCGGGTCCCGGCACCAGCGAGCAGACGTCCGCCGACCCGGACTGCGTCTTCTGCCAGATCGTGGCGGGAACAGCGCAGGCGAGCTCCGTGATGCGCGATGACGTCGTCGCCGCCTTCATGGACAATCGAGCACACGGTCCTGCTCGGGGAGACACCCCAGGGGACACGAGACCTCCTGTTCGCTGCGGCCGTGGCGCTCGGGGAGGCAGCCCGGGCATCCAGCTTTGAGCCGGCGGGGATCAACCTGTTTGTCGCCGACGGCGAAGCGGCGGGGCAGGAAGTCCCGCACGTCCACGTGCACGTGATCCCGCGCTTTCCGGGTGACGGCTTCACGGTCGACGCCCTCGCCTGGCGGTCGCCGCGCCCCGCGCGCGACGTTCTCGACCAACACGCCGCAACGCTTCGGAACGCGTTCGCTGGTTATTCTCGTCAGGCATGACGATCGAAACGGAGCGCCTGCCCGTCGACTCCGCGCTCGTCAGCGAGGCAGCGGCGCTGGAGCCGGAGGTAGCCGAAGCCCGCCACGCCGAGTTGAGCGGGCAGATCCAGCGGGCAAACGAGCTCTACTACGGACAGGACGCCCCGGAGCTGAGCGACGCCGAGTACGACCGGCTGTTTGCGGAGCTCGTCGCGCTCGAGGCGGCGTTTCCAGCCCTGGTCACGCCGGATTCGCCCACGCAGCGCGTCGGCGGCGCACCGTCGGGCACGTTCGACGAGGTCCGCCACGGCCGGCCGATGCTCTCGCTGGGCAACGCCTTCAGCCACGACGAGCTGCGCGCGTTCGATGCGCGGGTCCGCCGCGTTCTCGGCCTTCCCCCGGCTCCGGCCGACGCCCCGGAGCTGAGCTACGTGGCCGAGCTGAAGATCGACGGCCTGGCGGTGACCCTGCGCTACGAGCGCGGGCGCCTCGCCCAGGGTGCGACGCGGGGCGACGGCCTCACCGGCGAGGATGTCACCGCC
>VBFZ01000105.1:0-2648 GCA_005880805.1 Chloroflexota bacterium
CAAGAACTTCAACGAGTACACGTACAACGGCGCAAAGCAGGCCGCGGCCACGCTCGGCGCGGTGGATCCGCCCGTGGTCGTTCCGAAGGACTCCTCGGAGCTCGTCAAGAACATCCAGGGCTTCGTCAACCAGGGCTTCGACATCATCGTGACCGCCGGCTTCAACAACGGCCAGGCGACCACCTGCGTGGCCCACGCCAATCCCGACATCTGGTTCATCGGCGTCGACCAGGGCCCGCCCTGCGTGACGGCCGACGGCCTGCCCGACGGCTCGTTCAAGTGCGCCGGTGACGCGAAGACCCTGCTCCCGAAGTACGTCGCGATCAGCTATCAGGAGGATCAGGCCGGTTACCTGGCCGGCATGCTGGCGGCGAGCGTCAGTAAGAGCGGCGTGATCGGCGCCATCGGCGGCATCACCCTCTGCGGCCCGTGCATCCGCTATATCCAGGGCTACCAGCTGGGTGCGCAGTCGATCAACAAGGACATCCAGCTCAAGGTCGCCTGGGTGACGACCAGCGACTTCACTAAGGCGTTCAACGACCCGGTGACGGGCAAGAATTTCGGTGCCCAGTTCATCACCACGAACAAGGTCGACGTCCTGTTCCAGGTGGCGGGCAAGACCGGCAACGGCGTGCTCGACGCGGCCTGCGATGCCGGCATCTACGGCATCGGCGTCGACGTCGACCAGGCGCTGTCCTATCCGAACGCAGCGAAATGCACCATCACGAGCGCCGAGAAGAAGCTCGCGCTCGCCGTCTCGACCGACATCGCAAACATCGTGGCCGGCACCCAGAAGGGCGGCGATGACCACTGGGATGCAAAGCGCGACGGCATCGGCTACTCCCCGTTCCACGATCTGGCGAGCAAGGTGCCTGCGGATCTGAAGGGCAAGCTGGACGCGGCCTTCGCGCAGATCAAGGCCGGCTCGATCAAGACCTGCCCCGACAAGTGCGGCGACATCTCGACGTTGCCGAAGTAGCACCCACCAGTCGATGAACTCTCGAGCGGGCCGCGCCGAACAGGCCGGCCCGCTCGCGCTTCCCCCGGGGCCGTGAAATCGAGGCGGCGATGACGACCGACGTGACGACGCGGGAAGCGCCTGTGATCGCGCCTGCCCTCGAGATGCGGGGCATCACCAAGCGCTATCCGGGCGTGGTCGCCAACGACCAAATCGATCTCGAGGTCCGCCCCGGCGAGATCCACGCCCTGCTCGGCGAGAACGGCGCCGGCAAGACGACGCTCATGAACATCCTCTACGGGCTGGCCAGGCCGGACGAGGGGACGATCCTGCTCGACGGCCAGGAAGTCACCATCGCGGGTCCCTCGGACGCGATCGCGCGCGGCATCAACATGGTCCACCAGCACTTCATGCTGGTCCCCGTCTTCACCGTCGCCGAGAACATCCTGCTCGGCGAGGAAACGATGGCGGGACCGATCTTCCTCGATCGGAAGGAGGCCCACCGCCGGATCGTCGAGCTCGGCCGGCGGTTCGGCTTCGTGATCGACCCGGAGGCGAAGGTCGGCTCGCTGTCGGTCGGCTGGCAGCAACGCGTCGAGATCCTCAAGGCGCTCTATCGCGACGCCCGGATCCTCGTCCTGGACGAGCCAACCGCGGTGCTGACCCCACAGGAAACCGAGGAGATCTTCGGCGTCTTGCGCCGCCTGGCCCAGGAAGGCCACAGCATCGTCTTCATCAGCCACAAGCTGTACGAGGTGCTCGAAATCGCCGACCGGATCACGGTCATCCGACGCGGCAAGGTCGTCGGCCAGCGATTCCCGGCGCAGACCGACGAGGACGACCTGGCGGAGCTGATGGTCGGCCGCGAGGTCCAGCTGACGGTCGATCGCGGGGAGTCGAAGCCCGCCGAGGTCGCGCTCGAGATCCGCGGCCTGGAAGTCAAGGACGACCGAGGCTCGGTCGTCGTGCATGGCGTTGACCTGGATGTCCGCTCCGGCGAGATCCTCGGCATCGCCGGCGTCGCGGGCAACGGCCAGGACGAGCTCGTCGAGGCGATCGTCGGGCTTCGCCACGCATCCGGAGGCCGAATCTCGCTCCGGGGCCGCGATATCACCCGCGCCTCCCCGCGCGAGATCAACGAGGCCGCCGTCGCCTACGTCCCGGCCGACCGGCACCGATTCGGGCTCGTGCTCTCGTTCCCGCTTGCCGACAACCTCGTCCTGACCGACTACTACCGGCGACCCTACGCGCGCGGCTTCCTGCGCAACGACGAGGCGATCGAGGCAACTGCCGAGGAGCGCATCCGCCAGTACGACGTTCGCACGCCCTCCGCGACGGTCCGCGCCGGAACGCTCTCCGGCGGCAATCAGCAGAAGCTCGTCGTCGCGCGCGAGTTCGCCCGCGACCTGGCGCTCCTGGTCCTCGACCAACCAACGCGCGGCCTGGATGTCGGCAGCATCGAGTTCATCCATCGACAGGCGATCGGCAAGCGGGACGCCGGGACGGCAATCCTGCTCGTGTCGGCGGAGCTCGACGAGGTGCTGGAGTTGTCCGACCGCATCGCGGTGATGTACCGCGGCCGGATCGTCGCGATCCGCGACGGCCGGACTGCAGACAAGAACGAGATCGGGCTGCTCATGGCGACCGGCGGCCAGGCGCGTCCCGGAAGCGGGGCTGCCGAGAGCGGGCC
>VBFZ01000105.1:2706-10909 GCA_005880805.1 Chloroflexota bacterium
TGATCGCGCTGCCGCTGATCTCGATCCTGCTCGCGCTGATCGTAGGCGCGATCGTGATCATCGCGTCGCAACTGGTGCTGCCCGGCGCGCAGTTCAACCTGCTGCTGCCGCTGACCGCTTATTCCGCCCTCCTGCAGGGCGCGTTCGGCAGCTTCGACGCGATCGTCGACACGCTCGTCGCCACCGCGCCGCTGGTGCTCGGCGGACTGTCCGTGGGCTTCGCGTTCAAGGCCGGCCTGTTCAACATCGGCGCCCAGGGTCAGTTCCTGCTTGGCGCCCTGGCCTCGGTCGCGGTCGGTGTCGCGGTCGCGGGTTCCTCGCCGCTCGTCGCGATCTCGCTCGCCCTCCTGGCTGGCCTCCTCGCAGGTGCCGCGTGGGGCTTCATCCCCGGCTTCCTCAAGGCCGTCTCGGGCGCTCACGAGGTCGTCGTGACGATCATGCTCAACTACATCGCGATCGCGGTCATCGCTGCGGTGGTCGGTGGGCCGCTGCGCCAGCAAGGCCGTCCAGAGGCGATCACGCCGGACGTCGGCAACGCTGCGCTGCCGATCCTCATCGGCAACAGCGGACATGCGGGCATCGTGCTTGCGCTGGTTGCCGTCGCGTTCATCGCCTGGCTGCTGTTCCGGACGACGCTCGGTTTCGAGGTCCGGACTGTTGGCGCCAACCCGGACGCGGCGCGCTACGCGGGGATGCGACCGCGCCTGCTCACGATGCTGACGATGTCGATCGCCGGCGGCCTCGCCGGCCTGGCCGGAGCGGTCGTCGTCCTGGGCGTAACGCACCTGATGACGCCGTCGTTCGGAACGACGGTCGGATTCGACTCCATCGCCGTCGCGCTGCTCGGACGCACGAACCCGGTCGGGATCGTGTTCGCGGCACTGCTGTTCGGGGCGCTGCGGGCCGGCGCCACGCTCATGCAGATCGAGGCCGGGATCCCCGTCGAGCTCATCGACGTGCTCCAGGCGACGATCCTGCTGTTCCTGGTGGCGGCCCCCGTGCTCCGGCGCGTCTTCCGGCTGCGGGGTGTCAAGACCGGCATCGAGTCGACCGAGACGATCACGAAGACCTACGGCAGCGAGACGGTGACCGGCTGATGGACGCCCTGGTCTCGGCGCTGTACGGGATCCCGATCGTCGGACTCCTGTTCCAGCTCGGCGGCTACCTAATCGCCGTGCTTCCAAGCATCGCCCCAGGGATCCTCCAGGCAGCGACGCCGATCGCCTTCGCGGCGTTGTGCGGCGTGATGTGCGAGCGCGCAGGCGTGGTCAACATCGGCATCGAGGGGATCATGATCACGGCCGCCTTCGTCGGCTGGTATACGGGCGTGCTGCTGGCGCCTTTGATGGGGTCGGTCGACCTCGGTTTGTTCGGTGCCAATCTCGCGCTCGTGATTGGGCTGATCGTGGCCCTGCTATCGGGCGTCGTGATCTCGGCGTTGCACGCGTGGCTGTCCATCAGCGTCCGGGCGGACCAGATCATCAGCGGCACGATCATCAACATCGCGGCGTTCGGGTTGACCGGCTATCTGAACAACCTCATTTCGAAGACGTCCCCGAACGGCGCGGGGTCGTTCAGCCAGTTCCGCCCGCCGCGCGAGGTGCTGGACCTCCCGATCGTCGGCTGGATCATCGGGATGTTCCTGAACCAGGGACCGATCGCCATGTCGGTCATCGTCATCGTGGTCGTGTTCCAGGTCCTCCTGTTCCGATCCCGCTGGGGGCTCCGATCGCGCGCGGTCGGCGAGCACCCGCGGGCGGCCGAGACGGTGGGCATCGACGTGATCCGCGTGCGCTACCGGAACGTGCTGCTCGGCGGCGTATTCGCGGCGCTCGGCGGCGCGTACCTGAGCATGGAGGCCACGAACTCCTTCCAGCAGGGCATGACCACGGGGCGGGGGTTCATCGGGCTCGCGGCCATGATCGTTGGACGCTGGTCGCCCGTTGGCGCATTCGGCGCTGCGCTGCTCTTCTCGTCGAGCACGGCCCTCGGCAATTCGATCAAGTTCTCGCTCCCCAGCGGCGACCTGGGGACGATCCTGGGCAGCCTGCCCGACCAGTTCTACGACGCGCTGCCGTACCTGGTCACGATCGTGATCCTCGCGGGCGTGGTTGGCCGGAGCATCCCGCCGGCCGCCGACGGTCAGCCTTACGAGCGCGAGGCTACGACCTAGGGCCGATGGCCGAAGACCCTGCACGGAGGGCGGAGGAGCCCGGGCCTCTGATGGACGAGCAGGCGCGCGCTCGCGACATCCTCGACGCGCAGGAAAACCGCGGATCGGTTCGGTTGCTTGACGAAGAAGGCATCGCACGGTTACTGCGCTCCGCCCGGCGGATCGCGGTCGTGGGAGCTTCCTCCAACCCGGTACGGGCCTCGAACAGCGTCTTCGAAACGCTGGTGGCGGCTGGCTTCGATTGCGTGCCGGTCAACCCGAACGAGCGCGAGGTCCTCGGGCACAAGGCGTACGCGACGCTCGAGGAGGCGGCCGAGGCGACCGGGCGGTTCGACATCGTCGACGTGTTCCGGCGGCCCGAGTTCTGCGCAGACCACGCGCGCGAGGCGGTCGCGATCGGCGCGCGCTGCCTCTGGCTGCAGCTGGGCATCGTGAACTGGGAGGCAGCGCAAGTCGCGGCCGAAGGCGGGCTGAAGGTGGTGATGGATCGCTGCACGGCGGTCGAGGTGCGCCGGCTGGGCCTCTGAGGCTACTTGCTCTTGGCGCCACGTTCGGGCGGGGGCGACCGGCTTTCAGCGGACGGCGAACCCGAGAAGCACGAGGACAACCCCGACGACGGCCACGCCGGCGCCCATCTGCCACTGCCGCCGAAGGAGCGCCATCGCGACTGATGCCCCGGTCGGGTTGCTGTCGCGGATACCGCCGCGCCATGCGTCGTAGCGGGCCACGTTGGCGTCCTGTTCCTTCAGCTCCTGGTAGCGCGCCCAGGTGCCGCGCGCCCGCTGGTACCCGACCACGATGAGCGCGATCCCGGCCACCCACAGCACGAGGTTCACGGCCGTCACGCGTGGCCCGGGTCGGCAGCGTCAAGTCGTTCGCGGAGCGTCGCCTGGACGACCGCGGCGTTGGCCTGGCCGCGCGTCGCCTTCATCACCTGCCCGACCAGGAAGCGGATCGCCTGCGGCTTGCCGGCCCGGTAGTCGGCCACCGCGGCAGGATTGGCCGCCAGGACCTCGTCGACCGTTGCAGCGAGCGCCGATACGTCCGAGATCTGCCGGAAGCCCCTGGCATCGACGATCGAAGCCACAGAGCTTCCTTTCGCGATGTGCTCCGCGAGGACCTCCTTGGCGTTCGCCCTCGAGAGCTTGCCATCGAGGATCCGGCGCAGGAGGTCGGCGAGCTCGCCGGGTTCGGACAAGCCGACGAGCCCCGCCGGCGTTCGGAGGTCGATCTCCTTGGCCGCCCGTCCGTAGTCGCCGGTGACCAGGTTCGCCACCTCCTTGGGGGGCAGCTGCGGGCCGACGGCAAGAATCGCCTCGAAGGCGGTCAACATCGCCGGGTCCGACACGATCACCCCTGCGTCGTACGCGGACAGGACGAGATCGCTCGTGTAGCGAGCGCGACGAGCGGACGGGAGCTCGGGCAGCCTCGCGCGCAGCTCCTCGAGCCCCGGCGCCTCCACGTGGAGCGGCGGGAGATCCGGCTCGGGGAAGTAGCGGTAGTCGTCGGAGGTCTCCTTGACGCGCATGCGGTACGTCGCGCCGCGGCCGTCGTCCCAGCCACGCGTCTCCTGAACCAGCGGTTCGCCCGCGTCCAGGGCGGCGGCCTGTCGCTCGATCTCGTGGCCGACCGCCCGTTCCACCGACCGAAACGAGTTCATGTTCTTGATCTCCACGCGCGTCCCGAACTCCTTGGCACCACGAGGCCGGAGCGACACGTTGGCCTCGACCCGCATCTGCCCGCGCTCCATGTCCGCATCGCTGACCCCGATCGCCCGCAGCATCAGCTGCAGCTCCTCCGCGTAGCGACGGGCGGCCTCCGCGGAATGGACCTCGGGCTCGGTCACGATTTCCATGAGCGGCGCACCGGACCGGTTGAAGTCGATCAGGCTGACCCGCCGTCCATCCGCCGTCGTGGAGTGGATGAGCTTCGCGGTGTCCTCCTCGAGGTGGGCGCGGGTGATGCCGACGCTGATCGCCCCCTCCGATGTCTCGAACGTCAGGCGCCCGGCAGCAGCGAGCGGGATCGCGTACTGGCTGATCTGGTAGCCCTTGGGCAGGTCGGGATAGAAGTAATTCTTCCGCTCCCAGCGCGTCGTTTCGGGGAAGGTCGCTTCGATCGCGAGACCGGTCGTGAGCACATGCTCCACTGCCCGGCGGTTGATCGTCGGCAGCGCGCCGGGTAGCCCGAGACAGACGGGACACGTGTGGGTGTTCGGTGGCGCGCCGTCGTACGCGGTCGAGCACGAGCAGAACATCTTGCTCGCGGTCCTGAGCTGGCAATGGACCTCGATCCCGATGACCGGCTCATACCGCTCGAGGACCGACGACGGGGGCGATTTTGGCCGAGTCGCCTGACGCACGGCGGTCACGAAACGAGGGTTCCGCCGACCGCCAGCATGTACAACCCGTACGTCGCGACGACGAGCCACAGCAGCGACAACACGACCCTTTTCACGAACAGGCGGACCCGCGGTCGCTCGAGGATCGGGCGCGTGGCCTCGATCGCCGTTCGTGTCGGATCGCCGTCGTGGACGAGAGGACTGAGCGCCTCGCGCACGAGGGCGTACGAGCGCACGCCGCCGGCCGCGACGAGGAACAGTCCGGCCGAGATCAGGACGAGGCCCATTGAGCTAGTTTCGCACAGCCCTTTGGGGGCTCCGGAACGGGGGGCACGGGCCCGACAGGTTCAGTTCCTCAGGTTCGGTGGCGCTCCACGAACCGGCCGATGCGGCCCAGCGCCTCCTCCAGACGTTCGTACGAGGTCGCGTAGCAAGCCCGGACGTGGCCCTCGCCCGACGGGCCAAAGGCGCCGCCCGGGACGACCGCCACATGTTCCTCCTCGAGCAGCCGCTCGGTGAACGTCTCCGAGTCGAGGCCGGTCGCCGAGGCGACCTCCGGGAAGGCATAGAACGCGCCGCGGGGCTCGAACGTCCGCAGGCCGAGGGCATTGAGGCCGTCGACGAACATGCGCCGCCGTCGGTCGTACTCGGCCAGCATCCGTTCGACCTCGGGCTCGCCCGAGCGGAGAGCCTCGAGCGCGGCGTCCTGGGCCGTGGTCGGCGCCGACATGATCCCGTACTGGTGGACCTTGACGATGCCCTCGAGGAGCGGCGCCGGCGCGCACAGGTATCCGACCCGCCACCCGGTCATCGCGTAGGCCTTGGAAAAGCCGCCCATCAGGATCGTCCGCTCGCGCATACCGGGCAACGAGCTGAACGCCCGGTGACGGTACGAGCCATAGGCGAGGCGGTCGTAGATCTCGTCCGAGTACACGAGCAGGTCGTGGGTCGCGGCGATACGGGCCAGCTCGTCCTGGATCGCGTCGGGCAGGACTGCGCCGGTCGGGTTGCACGGGTAGCCCAGGAAAAGCGCCTTCGTCTTCGGCGTGATCGCCGCCTCGACGGCCGCCGGATCCAGCGCGAAGTCGTCCTCCAGTCGGGTCGGAACGTGACGCCGTAGGACGGCTCGTGGAGGACGACCTCGTCGCCCGGGTCGCACGTCGCCCGAAGCGCCAGATCGACGGCCTCCGACGCCCCGACCGTGATCAGGATTTCGTGCGCGGGGTCATAGCGCACGCCATAGCGCCGCTCAAGGTGGTCCGCCAGTGCGCGGCGCAGCTCGATGGTCCCGTAGTTGGAGGTGTAGTGCGTCCGACCCCGGCGAAGGCTGGCGATGCCCGCTTCGATGATCGGCGCGGGCGTATCGAAATCGGGCTCGCCGACGCCCAGGCTGATGACGTCCTCCATCGTCGCGAGGATGTCGAAGAACCGCCGGATGCCGGACGGCGGCACGGCCTGAACGCGAGCGGCCAGCCGCGTTACCGCTGCTCCCGCGAGGAGTCCGCTCCGACCGGTGCCCGCCCCGTTCTCCGCGGCAGGCTCGAGGGCTGGCTCTACACGTGCGTCGGTGGTCACCAACGCAGGGTACCGCTTCGCCGAACTGTCGAACGCCGAGCGTTCAGGAGCGGAGAACTCCCGCTTGGGGCGAGGTCAGCGCCTGGGAAACTCCGGCGCTGGCGGCACGCGCTCGCTCGGTCGGGGTTGGCGTCGAAGGATCGTCGGCCCGTGGCAGATCGGTTGGCTCGAGCGTTCGCCACTCCGCGTCGGCGGTTATGGCCTCGTAGGCGCGCGACAGCCGGAGCAGCTCCAGCTCCGACCACGCCGCTCCGATGAACTGGAGACCGACCGGCAGGCCCTCCGCGAGCCCGCACGGGATCGAGATCCCCGGCAGGCCGGCCATGTTCACCGGCAGCGTGCAGGCATCCGACAGGTACATCGAAACGGGATCGGCCATCCTCGCGCCGAACGGGAAGGCGACGGTGGGGCTCGTCGGCGCCACGAGCGCATCGAACCCCTGCGCCCACAGGCTGTCGAAGTCCTGCTTGATCAGCGTGCGCACCTTCTGGGCCTTCAGGTAGTAGGCGTCGTAGTAACCCGCTGACAGGGCGTACGTTCCGAGCATGATCCTGCGCTTGACCTCCGCCCCGAACCCCCGGCCCCGGGTCGCAAGGTAGTTCTCGAGCACGGTGCCGTCACCCAGTCGCGGCCCGTAGCGGATCCCGTCGTAGCGCGCGAGGTTCGCCGACGCCTCTGCCGGCGCGACGATGTAGTAGGTGGCCAGCCCATACTCGGTATGGGGCAGGCTGACCTCCTCGACGCGCGCGCCCGCACCCTCGAGCGCCGCGACTCCTTCCCGGACCCGCTCCTCGACGCCCGGCTCCATGCCGGCCACGAAGTACTCCTTCGGGAGCCCGAGGCGCCGTCCGCGGAGCCAGGCAGCTGCCTCGTCGTTGGACGCCGGCAGGGCCAGGAGTTCGTCAGGAACCGGCACGGGAGCGGAGGTCGAGTCGCGGTCGTCTCGGCCGGCAACCACGTGCAGCAGCGCGGCCGCATCTCGCGCGTCCCGTGCAAACGGCCCGATCTGGTCGAGCGAGCTGGCGAACGCCACGATCCCGTAGCGGCTGACCCGGCCGTACGTTGGCTTCATCCCGACGACCCCGCACAGAGCCGCCGGCTGGCGGATCGAGCCACCCGTGTCGGTGCCGATCCCGAGCGGGACGTGGAAGGCCGCGACCGCCGCCGACGAGCCGCCGCTCGAGCCGCCCGGCACGCGATCGAGCGCCCACGGGTTGGAGGTGGGGCCATACGCCGAGTGCTCGGTCGAGGACCCCATCGCGAACTCGTCCATGTTCGTCTTGCCGAGGACAACCGCGCCGACATCGCGGAGGCGTTCAGTGATGTGCGCGTCGTACGGGGACCGGTAGCCGTCGAGGATCCGCGAGCCCGCCGTGGCCTGGCCTCCGGCGATGCTCACCAGGTCCTTGAGCGCGACTGGAATGCCAAGCAGCGGGTGCAGCCGCTTTGCAGCGTCGACGCCCTCCGCCCGGGCGGCTGCCAGCCGGGCATCGGCCGCATCGGCCTCGTCGAGCGCCCGTTCACGATCGATCGTCAGCCACGCGTGGAGCGCGTGGTTCTGCCGTTCCGCCGGGGCCAGGTGGGCCTCGGTCAGGGTTCGCGAGGTGACTTCCCCGCGGCGGAGCAGGTCCGCCATCTCGTGGGCGAGGAGTCTCGTGAGGTTCGTCACAGGTCGTCGGTCGCCGCGGTGTGCTACGAGCTAGTCGTCGCCGATGATCGCGGGCACGAGGATGAAGTCGCCCTCGCGCTGAGGCGCGTTCGCCAGCGCCTCCTCGGCGGTGAACGATGGCTCGACGACGTCCTCGCGCAGGATGTTCTCGAGCTCGATCGTCTGCGCCGTCGGCGGGATCGCCTCGGTGTCGAGGCGGGCGAGGATCGCGTACTGCTCGAGGATGTGGTTGAGCTGCCCCTCGAGGCGCGACAGCTCCTCATCGGTGAGGCCCAGGCGCGCCAGGTAGGCGACGTGGGCAACGTCGTCACGGGAGAGGGTCGCCATCGCGGGATGATAGCCGAGCCCCCTGGACTCCTCGGCCGCTTGGGCTCGGCCGTGCGGGTCATCGGGTCTGTTGGCGCTCCCGTCCTGTGGCGGACACGTCCCACGTCAACCGCTCACA
>VBFZ01000106.1 GCA_005880805.1 Chloroflexota bacterium
AAGTTGTCGACCCACGTCCCGACAACGTCCGTCGTGATGATGTCCGTCCAGGGCGAGGCCGACTACCTCCGTCGCTCGATGCTCGCCGGTGCCCGCGAGTTCCTCGTGAAGCCGTTCAGCAGCGACGAGCTCACAGGTTCGATCCGGCAGGTCTACTCGCGCGAACGTGAGAAGGCCAGCCGGATCGTCGCTGCCGCCCCTGCGCCTCGCCCCGAAGACGAAGTCGACGGCCAGGTCATCGCGGTGTTCAGCCCAAAAGGCGGAGTCGGCCGCACGACCATGGCCGTCAATCTCGCCGTCGCCGCCGCCCAGGATCTGGGCAAGAAGGTGTGCCTGGTCGACGGCTCGTTCCAGTTCGGCGACGTCGGCGTCCTGCTCAACCTGAACCCCAAGAACAAGTCGATCGCCGACCTCGTGCCCGAGCTGGAGCAGGGGGAGCCGGAGTCACTCGACACCTTCGTCATCAACCATTCGAGCGGCATCCGCGTGCTGCTCGCGCCGCCCAGCCCCGAAATGGCGGAGCTCATCACGACGGCCGGCATCAAGCGGGTGCTCGACGCGCTGCGGCGGATGCACGACATCGTGATCGTGGACTGCTCGTCCTACTTCAACGACCTGACGTTGGCGATCCTCGACACGGCCGATGTGATCCTGACGATGCTCACCCTCGAAATCACCAGCATCAAGAACATGCGCCTCTTCCTGGAGGTCGCCGACCAGCTGGGTTACGAGGACGGCAAGGTGCGGCTGGTGCTGAACCGTGCCGATTCGACGCTCGGCATCCGGGTCTCCGACGTGGAGCAGTCGATCGGTCGTAAAGTGGATCACACGATCGTCAGCGACGGCCGCAGCGTCGTCTACGCTCTCAACCGGGGGATCCCGTTCTTCGTGAGCAATCGGGAGGCCCAGGTCTCCCAGGACGTTCTTCGTCTGGCCAACGCCGTCGCGGGGGTGCATCATCCGTCGGCGGCGGAAGCCGAGCGCAAGGTACCGGCCAAGGGAAAATCGATCTTCGCATGGCGGTAATCACGGCCCGCCAGGGCCACAAAGGGGTGTAGGCGATGTCCCTTCTCAAACGAATCGAGAGTGCGCGACCGGGCTCTGGGCCCGCGGCATCACCGGGAGCTCCGGCGGGGCCCTCGGGAACGGGTACCGGCACGCTGGCGCCGCCGCCCGGTGGCGCACCGCCCGCGCCCGCCGCTCCCCGGCTGATGAGCGCGGCTCCCGTTCGGGAGTCGTTCCGCGACGTCAAGTTCCGGATCCAGAGCCGGGTCATCCAGGACCTCGACCCGAAGCTCGACCTGTCGAATCAGGTCGAGGTTCGTCGTCAGATCGAGGAGATCTTCGGCAAGGTCATCGACGAGGAAGGCCTCGCGCTGACCCGCGCCGAGCGGGTCCGGATGCTGGAGCAGATCACCGACGAGATCATCGGCCTCGGCCCGCTCGAGCCGCTCCTCCGCGACGAGAGCATCACCGAAGTCATGGTCAACGGCCCGCGCCAGGTCTACATCGAGCGCTCGGGCAAGCTCGAGCTCACCAACGTCGTCTTCCAGAACGACGACCACGTCATGCGCATCATCGATCGGATCATCGCCCCGATCGGCCGGCGCGTCGACGAGTCGAGCCCGATGGTGGACGCACGCCTGACGGACGGCTCCCGCGTGAACGCCATCATCCCGCCGTTGTCCCTGGTCGGCCCCGTCATCACGATCCGGAAGTTCTCGGCGTCGCCGTTCACGGTCGACGACCTCATCCGGTTCGGCACCGCCACGCCCGAGATGTTCGACTTCCTCAAGGCGTGCGTCGAAGCGCGCCTGAACATCTTCGTGTCCGGTGGTACCGGCTCGGGCAAGACGACCACCTTGAACGTGCTGTCGTCGTTCATTCCGAACGACGAGCGCATCGTGACGATCGAGGACGCGGCCGAGCTGCAGCTCCGCCAGGAACACGTCGTGACCCTGGAGTCGCGCCCGCCGAACATCGAGGGCAAGGGCGCCATCCCGATCCGGGAGCTCGTGCGTAACGCCCTCCGAATGCGCCCTGATCGCATCATCGTCGGGGAGTGCCGCTCGGGCGAGGCGCTGGACATGCTCCAGGCCATGAACACGGGCCATGACGGCTCGATGTCCACCGGCCACGCAAACAGTCCGCGCGATATGCTGAGCCGACTCGAGACGATGGTGCTGATGGCGGGCGTGGACCTGCCGCTGCGAGCCATCCGCGAGCAGGTGGCATCTGCGGTGGACCTGATCGTCCACCAAGCCCGGCTGAAGGACGGAACTCGTCGGATCACGAACATCACCGAGGTCCAGGGCATGGAAGGCGACGTGATCGTCATGCAGGACGTCTTCGTGTTCGAGCAGACGGGCGTCGTCGAGGGCAAGATTCAGGGCCGGCTCAAGCCGACCGGCATCCGGCCGAAGTTCGTCGAGAAGTTCGAGGTCATGGGCATCCACCTGCCTGCCGGCCTCTTCGGGTTCTCGTATTAGGTCGCGGAGAGGAGGAGACACTCCGTGAACATGGCCATTGGCGTTGCCGCGGTCGCCGCGCTCGCGATCATCGTGCTCGCGATCGGCATCGCGACGTCGGGGAGCGGCTCGGGGATCAGCAGCCGGCTGGAGCGCTACGCCTCCGGCAAGCAGGAGACCCAAAAGTCCACCGGTCAGGGTCCGATCTCGGACCTGATCGCGCAGAGCGCCGCCCTTGCACAGCTGAACAAGGCCGTCGAGCAGCGCGACTTCGGCGCGAACCTGTCCCGGGAGCTCGCCCGAGCGGACCTCAAGCTCAAAGTCAGCGAGTACTTGCTCATCTGGGCCGGAGCGATCGTGGGCATCCCGGTCCTGTTCTTCGTTCTCCAGATCGTCATGGCCGCTCTCGGTTCGCCGATCGCACTGCTCGTGGGCGCCCTGATCGGCTTCTTCCTTCCGCGCTTCTGGCTGGGACGCCGCAAGAACGGCCGTCTCAACGCCTTCAACAAGCTGCTGCCGGACACGATCACGCTCATCGCCAACGCGCTGCGCGCCGGGTCCTCGTTCCTGCAGGCGATCGAGATGGTCGTGCGCGAATCGCGACCGCCGATCTCGACCGAGTTCGCCCGCGTCATCCGCGAGGTCAACCTCGGCCTGCCGTTCGAGACCGCGCTCGAGAACATGGTCCGCCGCGTGAAGTCCGATGACCTCGAGCTGATGGCGACCGCCATTTCGATCCAGCACACGGTCGGCGGCAACCTCGCCGAGATCCTCGACTCGATCGCGTTCACGATCCGTGAGCGCGTCCGGATCAAGGGCGAGATCAGGACGCTGACTGCACAGCAGCGAATGTCGGGCTACGTGGTGGGCTTCCTGCCGATCGGGCTCGTCATGTTCCTGTTTGTCGCGGCGCCCAACTTCCTGAAGCCGATGTTCGAGAAGCCGCCCGAGTTCCTCGGGCTGCCGGCTGGCGTGATCATCCTGGTCTTCGGCGGATTCATGATGTTCGTCGGGTTCATGCTCATCCGGCGCATCGTGGACATCGAGGTCTAGAGCGATGCCGATCCTGCCTCTCATCGTCGCCGCGGCAGCCGCCGGCGCCGTCCTGCTCCTCTTCCTGGGCCTGGCCGGCACCGCCCCGGTCGACCCCGTCCAGGCTCGCCTCACTCAGCTCGGGTCGATGCAGGCCCGCAACCTGGAAGAGCTCGAGCTCCAGCAGCCGTTCCTCGAGCGCACCCTGCGCCCGCTTGCTTCCCGCCTGTCGAGTTCGGTCGCGCGCGTCACATCGGCATCATTCGCGGAGCGCACGCAGAAACGCCTTGCACTGGCCCGCCACCCCGGACTCCTCCGCGTCGCCGACTGGCTGGGCATCAAGGCCGTGTCCGCGATCATCTTCGCGGCGATCTTCTTCCTGCTGATGGGCATTCTTCTCGGCTCGCCGGGCACCGGCATCCTGCTTGCCGGCGTCGGCTTGGGCATCGGCTATATCGCGCCGGAGTTCTGGCTCGGCGGTCGCGTGCGCAAGCGGCAGAAGGCGATCCTGCTGATGATCCCGGATGCGCTCGACCTGCTGACGATCTCCGTGCGGGCCGGTCTCGGCTTCGACGCGGCCCTCGGCAAGGTCGTCGAGAAGCTCAAGGGCCCCCTGACGGAGGAATTCCGCCGTGCGCTGGCCGAGGTTCGCGTCGGCAAGGCGCGCCGCGAGGCCCTGCGCGACATCATCCCGCGAACCGAGGTCGTGCCGCTCACCAACTTCATCGGCGCGATCATCCAGGCCGAGCAGCTCGGCGTCTCGATCTCGAAGGTGCTGCAGGTTCAGTCCGAGCAGCTCCGCATCGAACGCCGGCAGCGCGCCGAGGAAATGGCGGCCAAGGCGCCGATCAAGATGCTGTTCCCGCTTGTCGGGTGCATCTTCCCCTCGCTGTTCATCGTCATCCTCGGACCGGCGGTGATCCTGATCATGCAGAACCTGGGGTAGCGGTCCGCCGCTTCGCGTCCGGCCCCAGCACACCGGCCATCGGGATCCGACCGGCCGCCGGCCGCCCTGGTTCCGTCCTGGTTCCGTCCTGGTTCCGTCCTGGAATTGGCATGCCCGCGCTCACGTGACTCTCTCTGCCCGTAACACCACCCGAGGTTCTCTTCTCGCCCACGACGTCGAGGAGGGGGCTTCGCTGTGGGCCCGCTTCCGAGGCCTCATGGGCCGCGATTCCCTGCCTCCCGGCAACGCCCTCTGGCTCCCCGGCAGCAACGGGATCCACATGATGTTCATGCGCTTCCCGATCGACTGCGTCTTCCTGGGCCACCCGTCCGGTGACGGCTCGCGGCCCGTTGTCGGCGTTCGGCGCGCTTTGCGACCCTGGACCGGGATCGTCTGGTACATCCGCGGCGCCCACGGCGTGCTGGAGCTTCCCGTC
>VBFZ01000107.1:0-3104 GCA_005880805.1 Chloroflexota bacterium
TCTACGGTGCTCAGGTCAGCGGAGGCTCGGGCGGGACGAAGCCCTCGATCGCCCCGCTAAATCCGGCCGCCGTCGCAGAAGCGCGCGAGGTCGAGGGGGCGCCTGTCCGCCGGCGCACGGGCATCAGGACCCCGCGGATCGCAGCGGCACGGTCCTCCGAAAGCTTCGGCAGGACGTCCCGGATGACCCAGGCGCGATGCCCGTCCGAGGTTTCGGCCGCCAGCTGCGCCTCGCGGTCGCAGAACCTCGCCACGGCCTCGCGGTCGACGAGCGTCAGGGACCGGAGTGCCCAGGCGAGTGCCTTCTGGACGTCGGGCTCGGCGTCGCCGATCAGGTTGTCGATGAGGTCCAGCCCATGGCGGGCGACGTCCGGCGACCTGCCTGCGCGACGATCGACGAATGGCAGGGTGGCGATCGTCGAGCCGACCAGGCGGCGCTCCCAGCGCGATGCCGAGAAGACCAGCTGCTCCAGCTCCGCCCAGCGGTACGGCTCCCGAAGGATGGCCTTGCCGATCGGGTGGGCCAGCGCGTCGACCGTGATCCAGTCATCCGCCTCGCGCGCCGCCCGCCGCAGGAGTTGCCAGCTTCGCTCCGGATCGTCGAGCACGAGCCGCTCCAGAAGGCCGAACGCGAACCAGCGAAACTCGAGCTCCTGTTCGCGGAACAGGCGATCGACCAGGAAAAGCCACTGCCCGGTGCGTTCACGGCGCGTTTCCTCGCGAAATCCGCGCTTGACGGCCTCGATCAGCGGCCAACGAACGCCAAAAACCGGGCCAAGACCGGGCGCGACGCGATGCTGTCCGGCCTGGTAGTCGGGGTCCGCAAGTGCGCGAAAGCCGTCGGCCAGGGTCCGGGTGAAGTCGTCCGGGTCGCCCGTCCGCTCGGCAAGCGCTCGACCCAGCTCCTCGGCGGCCGCCCGCCGGTCGGCAACCAGCTCGGCCGCCCGCTGGCTGACAGGACTCCGCACGCGTTCCTTCAAATCCGAGGTCATCGCGAGGGGTATGCGCCGTCGCTGGGGTCATCATCGTCGACCAGCCTGAACTGGTAGCGAGCCTTGAGCTCCCGCTTGCGCTCTTCGGGCGCGGGGACGTAGACCGCCTCGGCGACAGCCAGAACCTCGCCCGTGGCCGCGTCCACGATCCGACCCTGCGTTCGCAGCAGCCGCCTTCGCTTGTCGGTGATCCACCCCTCCGCGCGAACCGGGCTTCCGATCAACACCCGCTTCCTGAAGTCGACCGACAGACGAGCGGTCAACCCCCAGCTGTCCTGACCGACAAGCGCCCAGGCCATGACCTCGTCGAGGATCGCGGTGAGGATCCCGCCGTGAGCGATGCCCTCCCAGCCCTCGAAGCGGCTGGACAGCGTCAGCTCGGTCCAGCATCGGTCGGCGTCCCCGTGCAGGCGGAGCTGAAGACCGTGCGCGTTGAGCTGTCCGCAGGCGAAGCAGTTGTGCGGGGCGAACTCGAAGCGCTTCGAGCCGACGCGGAACGCGACCGTCGCCGCCTTCTCCCGGGCGACGACGGGGGCCTCAGACGTCAAGGTTCTGGACCTTGCGCGCCTCGGTCTTGATGAATTCCTTGCGTGGGGCGACCTTCTCGCCCATGAGCGTCGTGAAAATGGCATCTGCCTCGATCGCGTCCTCGACCTCGGCACGGAGCAGCGTTCGCGTCTCCTTGTTCATCGTCGTTTCCCAGAGCTGCTCGGCGTTCATCTCGCCAAGGCCCTTGAAGCGCTGGACCGAGACATTCTTCGTGTTCAGCTCCTTGACGATCCGGTCGCGCTCCTTCTCCGAGTTGGCGTAGCGGGTCTGCTTGCCGGTGCTGACCCGATAGAGCGGCGGCTGGGCGACGTACAGGTAGCCGTTGTCGATGATCTCGGGCATGTGCCGATAGAAGAACGTGAGCAGGAGCGTCCGGATGTGGGCGCCGTCCACGTCAGCGTCGGTCATGATGATGATCCGGTGGTAGCGCAGCTTCGAGATGTCGAAGCCCTCGCCGATGCCGGCCCCGAGCGCGATGATCAGCGGCCTGACGTTCTCGCTCGAGAGAATCTTGTCGAGTCGCGCCTTCTCGACGTTCAGGAGCTTGCCGCGCAGCGGCAGGATCGCCTGATAGCGCCGGTCGCGGCCCTGTTTGGCGGAGCCGCCGGCTGAATCGCCCTCGACGATGTAGAGCTCGCTCCGGGCCGGATCGCGTTCCTGGCAGTCGGCGAGCTTGCCGGGCAGCGACATGCCCTCCAGGGCGCCCTTGCGGATGACCAGGTCGCGGGCCTTGCGCGCGGCTTCGCGGGCGCGAGCGGCCGTGAGGCTTTTTTCGATGATTCGGCGTCCGTCCGCCGGGTTTTCATCCAAATATTGACCGAGACTGTCGGCGACGGCCCCTTGTACCTGGCCTTTGACCTCGGCATTTCCAAGCTTCGCCTTGGTCTGGCCCTCGAACTGCGGATCGAGCAGCTTGACGCTGATGACGGCGGTCAGCCCCTCACGAACGTCGTCGCCGGACAGGTTGGCGTCCGATTCGCGCAGCATCCCCGCGCGTCTCGCCCAGTCGTTGAGTGAGCTGGTCAGCGCCGCCCGGAAGCCCGTCACGTGCGTTCCGCCATCGACCGTGTTGATGTTGTTGGCGAATGCGAGCACGTTCTCGGTGTACGTGTCGTTGTACTGCAGCGCGACCTCGACGGAGGTCGAACCCTCCTTGCGCTCCACGTAGATCGGGCGGGCGTGGAGCGGCTCCTTGTTGCGGTTGAGGTGCCGCACGAACGAGACCAGGCCGCCCTCGAAATAGAAGGTGCGCTCACGATCCGCCCGCTCGTCGACGAGCCGGATCCAGACGCCCTTCGTCAGGTAGGCGGATTCCCGGAGGCGCTGCGAGATCGTGTCGAACGAGTAGTCCGTCGACTCGAACATCTGGGGATCGGCACGGAACTGCGTCGTCGTGCCGCGACGCCCGTTCTGCGGGCCCAGCTTGCGGACGGGCGTGGTCGGCTTGCCGCGCACGTACTCTTGCGCCCACACCGCGCCGTCGCGCGCCGACTCGACGCGGAGCCACTCCGACAGCGCGTTGACGACGCTCACGCCGACGCCGTGCAGCCCGCCGGAGACCTTG
>VBFZ01000107.1:3283-11965 GCA_005880805.1 Chloroflexota bacterium
AGGTGATGCAGCCCGCGCACATCGGTTGAGCCGATGTACATGCCGGGCCGGCGTCGAACGGCATCCAGGCCCTCGAGGACCTGGATGCTGGCGGCGGTGTAGCCGTCGCCGGCTTTCGCGCGAGTACCGCGTGCCGGACGTGGAGCGATCGGAGCCTCCGCCCGACGGCCCCCGTTGGCCGTCACGATGCCGCCCCGACGAGGCGTTCGTAGAGGCGACCCAGATCCTCGTCGTCGTAGAACTCGATGACGATGCGGCCGCCCCTGCGGGTGCGTGCGAGCGTCACTTTCGTGGCCAGGCTGCGTCGCAGCTCCTCCTCGAGCCGCTCCAGGTCGGGATCCGCGGTGACTGTCCGAAACTGCGTGTCCTCCAAGCGTCGAGCCGGCTCCCGAACCCGGCGGACCAGCTCCTCGGCCTGGCGGACGGAGAGGTCGCGGCCGACGATTGCATGCAGAACAGCCGGCTGCATCCCGACCGGCAGCCCGCCCAGCGCTCGTGCGTGGCCTTCGGAGATCGTGCCCTCGGCGAGGGCGTCCTGAACCTCGGCGTGGGCGTCCAGCAGGCGCAGCGTGTTCGTCACGGCAGCGCGTGAGCGACCGACGCGAGTGGCGATGGCCTCATGCGTGGACCCGAACTCGTCGATGAGCTGGCGGAAGGCGCGCGCTTCCTCGATCGGGCCAAGGTCCGCGCGCTGCAGGTTCTCGACGAGGGCGAGCTCGAGCTGGTCGCGACCCGCAAGTTGTCGGATGACGGCGGGCACCCGTTCCAGGCCGGCCATCTGTGCGGCGCGTACGCGACGCTCTCCGGCGACGAGCTGGTATCCGTCGAGGGTCTCAGTCACCACGACCGGTTGCAGGACGCCGTGCTCGCGGATGCTGACCGCGAGCTGCTCGAGCGCTTCCTGGTCGACGCGCCGGCGTGGTTGCCATGGATTGCGGCTGATGCGCGCAATCGGGATCTCCGACAGGGCCGCCGTGGTGGGCGAACGCTGGGGGATCAGAGATGCGAGGCCTCGTCCGAGGCCGGGATGGGGACGAGCCGGACGCGTGGTCATCGTGCGACCGCGAGCGGCGCCCCGTCTCCAGCGCCTGGCGGAGCCGCGAGGGCTGTCGCGCGGGGGACGAATGAGGTAGCGGCCGGCCGCCCGTCCTGGGCACGGAACTCGCGCGCCAGCGAACGGTATGCCTCGGCGCCCTTCGATTCGGGGCTGTAGTACTCGATCGGCAAGCCGTGACTCGGCGCTTCCGACAGGCGAACGCTGCGCGGAATGACCGTGTGGTAGACCGCAGGCCCGAGATGGCGCCGCACCTCGGCTGCGACCTGGGCCGAGAGGTTCGTCCGTGGATCGAACATCGTCAGGACAACCCCCTTGACGGCGAGGCCGGGGTTCAGGTGGTCTCGAACGAGATTGATGGTGGCGATCAGTTGGGTCAGGCCCTCCAGGGCGTAGTACTCGCATTGAATTGGGATCAGCACAGAATCGGCCGCCGTGAGCGCGTTGATCGTCAGCAGCCCGAGTGACGGCGGGCAGTCGATCAGCACGTAGTCGAATTCATCAGAAGATGCGTCGCAGCTCTACCTCGGCTCCCGCGAGAGCGATCGCCGAGGGCACCAGCTGGAGGCCGGGAACATGGGTCGAGATCGCCAGATCGGGCAGGTCGACCGTTCCTGCGATTCCGTCATAGACCGATCGCTGGAGCGAGCCGCGATCGACCCCAAATCCGCTCGAAGCGTTGCCTTGCGGATCCAGATCGATGACGAGGACGCGGTCTCCCGCGAGTGCGAGATAGGTCGCCAGATTGACCACCGTGGTGGTCTTTCCGACGCCGCCCTTCTGGTTGGCGCACGCGACAGTTTGGGCCACTCAGCGTCCCGGTCGGAATGCGCTCACGGAAGTACATCTTACCATCTCGAGCCCTTCCTCCCGATCGGGCGAGAGCGTCCGGCGGGGCTCGGAAAGCATGCCCGAAGCCCATAAACGGGCCGTTTCCCGCGCATTGTCCGGCGCCCATTCGAGCCGTCCGACGAGCGCCGGGCGGCCGTTGAGAAAAGCGTCCTCAGCACGTTTTCAGCGCCCGACCGCCGCCCGGTGCCGGTCGGATACGTTGGCCCGCCAGGGTTTCACGTGAAACGTTCGGGGCAGCCCAAAAGAGCCATCGAGGCTCATTGCTCCGGTCGGAGGGCCGTCGTTATACTCCTTCCTGACGCGCCGCCAATAACGGTCGTCGCCGCACCGAATCGGGGCGGGCGACCCCAGGCCTGACGCCGAGGATCGGCCGCCATGCTGATGAGCCTCGCTGCGATCGGCGCGATCGCAGTCGCCGCGCTTCAAACGACAATCGCGCCCTACCTCCGGGTCGGTGGGGCACAGCCTGACCTCATCCTCGTCGCCGCCGTCGTGTGGACCGTGGTTGCCGGGATCGACACGGGTCTCGTCTGGGCGTTCCTCGGAGGGATCACGATCGATCTCCTCGCACCTCGGCCCCTCGGCTCGACTGCGTTCACACTGCTCCTGGCCGTGGGGGCTGCAGCCCTCCTCAGCAGGGCGACGACACGCTGGCGCTACCTCGCACCAATCGTCATCGTTTTCCTTCTGAGCATCGTCAGCTCGGGGATCTTCTCCGTGGTCTATGCCGCACTTCGTAGCCCCATCGCGCTGGCCGACCCCGCACGCGTCCTCGTGCCCGCGGCGGCCTATGACGCGCTTCTGGCTGCCCTGATCGGGCCGCTTGCGATTGCGATCCGGGCGCGGCGCGAAGAAGAGGATCGAGTCGGCTGGTGAACACCGTCGCGCAGGAGCCGCCCGCCAGCGATCGCCGCCCGCTGCGGTTCGTCGCGTTCGGCATCGCCGTGATCATCGGGATCAGCGGACTTTCAGCCCGCCTGTTCTATCTCCAGGTTTCCCAGGGCGTCCAGTACGCACAGATCGCGACCCAGAATCGGACTGTTCAGCAGGCCATTCCGTCGACTCGAGGCCTCATCTTCGATCGCAACGGACGGGCGCTCGTCCAGAACGAGCCGAGTTTCGCCGTGAAGATCCGACCGGTCGACCTGCTGCTCTCGCAGCGGGACGCCGTCGTTGCCCGCCTCGCGGATCTCCTCCGGATGGATCCGGCCGATATCAACGCCTCGATCGACGAAAACCCCGGATCCCGGTTCGACCTGGTCCGCATCGCGCAGGACGTGCCCCGCGACGTGGCGGACATCATCGCGGAGGAGACGCTCGCCCTTCCCGGGGTGGAGGTCGACGTCGAGACGCAGCGCCAGTACCTGGATGGCACCCTGATGTCGCAGATCCTCGGCTACACGGGCGCCATCGACGCGGCGGGACTCGCCAAGCTCAAGGACCAGGGCTACCTGTCCGACGACCTGCTCGGGAAGGCCGGCGTCGAGTCGACGTACGAGGCCCAGCTGCGCGGGACCTACGGCCTGGAAACCGTTGAGCGCGACGCATCCGGGCGCAAGCTGCAGGTCCTGGAGACCAACAAGCAACCCGTTGCCGGCGATTCACTCCAGTTGACGATCGACACCCACGAACAGCAGCTCGCCCTGAAGGCGCTGACCTGGGCGATGAAGACGGCCCGCCTGAAGAGCGGCGTGATGATCGTCGTGAATCCCCAGACCGGCGAAGTCCTCGCGATGGTCAGCGTGCCGACCTACGACAGCAACAAGTTCGCCACGGGCATCAGCCAGAAGGACTTCCAGAAGTACGCGAAGGACCCGAACCAGCCGATGCTCAACCACGCGATCAACGAGCAATACCCGCCGGGTTCCACCTACAAGCTCGTGACCGGGCTCGGCGCGCTCTCGGATGGACGCATCACGCCGACCACGGTGATCGGATCCCACCCGTACATCCTGATCGGAGCGACCCGCTTCTGGGACTGGAACCGCGCCGGGTTCGGCCCGCTCAACATCAGGAGTGGCTTCGCCCACTCGAGCGACACGTTCTTCTACCAGGTGGCCCAGCGGCTGGGGATCACGCGTCTCGCGTTCTGGGCGCACCAGTTCGGGTTCGGGGCACCAACGGGGATCGATCTCCCCGGCGAAGCGGCGGGCATCGTTCCGTCCGACAACTGGAAGCAGAACACCTTCGGCCAGCCGATGTTCGAGGGCGAGACGGTCCAGGCGGGCATCGGACAGGGCTACGACGTGGCCACGCCGCTCCAGGTTCTCAATGCCTACTGCACCGTGGCCAACGGGGGACGCCTCCTGAAGCCGCAGGTCGTGCGCCAGGTCATCGGTCCCGACGGGAACGTCGTTCGGCCGTTCAAGCCGATCCTGATCCGGAAGCTGCCCACCTCGACCAGCAATCTCGTTGTGATGCGCGAGGCCGCTCGGCAGGTGGTCACCAGTCATCACACCTACAACCTCGTGGAGCTGCCGATCCCCGTCGCCGGAAAGACGGGTACGGCACAGTTCGGCGTCAAGGACGCGCAGGGGCGCCTGCCGTTCCACGAATGGTTCGTGGCCTTCGTCTCGAAGAGCGGGAACTTCGCCAGGCCCGACTCGCAGCTCGCGGTCATTGGTTTCGCGGAGAACGCCAACACGGTCGGCAACGTCGCGACGGAGATGGTCAAGTACTACCTGCAGCTGCACTTCAAGCTGAAGGTCGACAAGCGGCTCCCGTATCTCCTCCGCAAGGGCAACTTCTATGGCAACTGACCCGGGTTCATGGCACGTGATCGGGGTTCGGCGGTCGTGACGGCCGCAGCCAGCGGGCGAACGCGGCCGGAGAAGGCGTCCTGATGGGCGTCCTCCGGATCGAGCCTGCGCGCGCTCAGCCCTGGAGCCCGCGGTCGCTTGCAGTCATCTGGCGGTCGTTCGACCTCCAGCTGACGATCTACGCGCTGCTGCTCACCTCGATCGGCCTTGCGATGGCGTACAGCAACAGCGTCGAGTCCGGCGGCTCGCTCTTCGCCCGCGACTCGACCTTCGTCCGCGGGCTCATGTGGGCGGGCCTGTCGATGCTGGTGTTCGCGATCGCGACGGCGTTCGACTACGCCTGGCTCAAGACCCTGGCCTGGCCCATCTACTTCACGAACCTCGGCCTGCTGGCGGCCACGCTCGTCGTGGGAAGTGGCGTCGGCGGGACGGCCCGCTGGATTCCGATTCTTGGACTGCAGTTCCAGTTCAGCGAGCTCGCCAAGATCCTGATGATCGTCGTGCTTGCGAACTTCCTGGCCTCACGCCAGGGCAAGCTCGATTCGATCTGGTCCATCCTCGGGGCGTGCATGCTCGTGGCGCCTGCCCTCGTCCTGGTGATGCTCCAGCCGGACCTTGGCACCTCGCTCGTCTTCGTCGCGATCCTGGGCGGAATGCTGTTCATGTCCGGGGCGAGCCTGCGCTGGCTCGGGCTCCTGGCCGCCGCGGCGGTGCCCGCTTCGTATGTGGCATGGACGTATCTCCTGCGCGACTACCAGAAGGCGAGGCTGCTGAGCTTCCTCGACCCGTCGCAGGACATCCAGGGCGCCGGCTACCAGCTCTATCAGTCGCAGATCGCGGTCGGGTCGGGCGGGCTGTTCGGCAAAGGCCTGACCAACGGAACGCAGGACAGCCTCAACTTCCTGCCCGTCCAGACGACCGACTTCGTGTTCGCCAAGCTGTCCGAGGAACTGGGCTTCCTCGGGGCAGTCGTGGTGTTCGCGCTGTTCGTCGCGCTCATCTGGCGGATCCTCGTCTGCGCCTGGCGATCGCGCGATCCGTTCGGTCTGCTCATGGCGAGCGGGATAGCGTCGCTGGTCCTGTTCCAGGTCGTGGTGAACGTCGGCATGGTGATCGGAGTGATGCCCATCACCGGTATTCCGCTGCCGTTCGTCACTCATGGAGGCGCTTCGCTGATCAGCCTCGGCCTTGGCCTGGGGATCCTCCAAAGCATCAACATGCACCAGGCCCGGGCCGAGTGGTAGCGCCCTGTTGAGAGGCTGCCAGCCGCCCTGTTGAGTGGCGCCAGCGGCCCTGTTGAGAGGCTGCTTGTGACCTTCTGCTAGGGGCCGCCCCCAGCGGTTTGCTCCGTCCCGAGAGGCTCGTCAGAGTCGCCGACCGCCGCGGTGGCACCGGAGCGGCGAACCACGAGCTCGGCGGTTGTTCCCTGCACGATCAGTGTCGCGAGCACGATCCCGAACGTGATCGCCTCGATTCGCGCGCGATCCGGGAAGTCGACGGGTAAGGAAAGCGCCATCGCCACGGCGACCGCGCCGCGCAGGCCGGACCAGAACACGACGTGCAGCCAGCTGGCGCGAATGGGACGCGGACGCCGTGCGCGTGCCAGCAGGCCAAGGAGGCCGCCGACCAGCCCGTAGACGACGAGCGCACGGGCGAGGACGACGGCGATCAGGCCCCAGGCGATAGGCAGGGCGGCGTCCCCGAGCGACGGGACCGTGATCGCGAACCCGACCAGGAGGAACACCAGGGCGGTCAACAGGAACGCGATGAACGCCCAGACGGTGTCGAGCGCTTCCAGCGTGCGGCGCGACACACCGAGGCGCTGGCATTCGCTGCCCAGCACGATGCCGGCCACCACCGTCGCGATGATCCCGGACTGGTGGACGGCATCGGCGACGAGATAGGTTCCGTAGGCGGCCAGGACCGAGATCGCCAGCTCGATCAGCTGATCCTCGACCCGCGCAATGAGCTGGGCGGCGACTGCGCCAAGGAGACTGCCGATGATCGAGCTCAGGATCACCACTGCCATGAACCGGACGCCACCCTCGGCCAGTGAGACGGGCGCCGAGACCGCCGCCAGGGCAACCCCGAAGACTACGATCGCCGTCCCATCGTTCAGGAGACTTTCGGCCTCGACCACCGTCGCCAGCCGGCGCGGGGAGCGGAGCTGCTTGAACGTGGCGATGACGGCCGCCGGGTCGGTTGCCGAGACCATCGCACCCACGACGAACGCACTCGCCCACGGCATTCCCGTTGCGGTCGACAGGAGGAGCGCGACGATGGCGGCGGTGACGACGACGCCCGGGACGGCAAGGAGGAAGACCACGAGGACCGTCCGTCTCAGCTCCGCGAAGTCGATCTGGTAGGAGGCCTCGAAGATCAGCCCCGGCAGCAGCACGGCCAGCACGAGCTGTGGGGTGATCTGGAACTGATGAGCTGGGGCGATCGCCGCGATNNNNATCGCCGCGATGCCCAGTCCGAACAGCACCAGGGCGACTGTGTAGGGGAGCTGTACGCGCCTGGCGACGAGCGCCACGACAACGGCCGCCCCGATGAGCGCGACGAACAGCTGGACGGCGCTGAGCGTCGCCTCGCCAGTCACACGAGGTGAACGCGGGTCATCGACGCCGGAACAGGCCGCGCCGCTCGGAGGCCTCCGCCTCGGCCGAACGCCGTCGGCCGGTCGAACGCAGGATCACATCGATCTCGTCGCGATACGGTCGCCCGATCGGCGTGCGATCCAGCCACTCCAGGTATTCCAGGTCACGACGCGAGATCTCGCCCAGCGACCATCCCGCATAACGCCCGAAGTTCAGGATGCTGCCGGCAGGGTTCCCCGGCGGCGGGCCGGCCGCTCCCGTTCCCTGCGGCGCCCCCATCGACGCCGGGTCATAGCCGCCGCCCTGCGCAGACCGGCCGGACGTCCAGTCTCGCGAGACGACCTCCGGCTCGACCGGTCCTGGCCGGCGCTCCGCGGATCCCGCCGACCTTTCAGCCGGGGTTCGCGTCTGGGATCCTGCCGTGTGGCGCTCGAGGTCGTAGGCCGCCCTGCGCTTCGGATCGCGGACAAGCTCCCAGGCGCGGTTGAGGGCGATCATCCGCTCGGCGGCCACCCCTCCGGCCGCTCCGACGTCGGGATGATATTTCTGCGCCAGGCGCCGGTAGGCAGCCTGGATGACGTCGACGTCGGCTTCCGGGTCGACCTGCAGGACCTTGTAGGCGTCGAACCGATCAGGCACCGCCCCCGCCCCGATTCGCGGTCAGGCCGAGCCCGTTCATCGGCCGCAGCCTAGCAGACGAGCCACGCGCAAGACGCCGTGTCCTGGGTCAAGCGCCAGCTCGTGTGAATTGTCTGCGCAAAAGAGTCGGCAATAAGCTCGCAGGCGCTAATAACGTGCGGGACAATCTCCAGTTCGCTGAGCCGTTCTGAGGCGTGGCCACAGAAAAAGGACCTTTCGTGTGCCTTGATCTTGCGCCTGTTTGACGCTCGAACGGAGCGTCACTACACTCCCAATTCCGCGCCCGGAGTTCCCGGGTACGTGTCCCTGTCCAGTGCGGCCTTCAGTCGGGTCGTCCCCGAGGTTCCATGTACGCGGTCATCGAAACGGGCGGAAAGCAATATCGGGTCGAGGTCGGGACCCAGCTCGAGGTCGAGCGCCTCGATGCCGAGGCCGGCAGCTCGATCAAGCTCGAGCGGGTGCTGCTCGTCGCAGATGGCGATCAGGCCGCGATCGGTCGTCCGTTGGTCGCGGATGCCGAGGTCAGTGCCGAGGTGGTCCGCCAGGGTCGCGGCGAGAAGGTGATCGTCTTCAAGTACCGGCCGAAGGCCCGTCGGAGGGTCAAGAAGGGTCACCGCCAGGACCTGACCGTGCTCAGGATCAGCGACATCGTGTTCGGAGGCCGGAGCGCCGCCGAGGACGTCCGCGAGTCTGAGGAAGCCGCCCAGGCCGACCGCGCGCGCCTCGAGGAAGCTGCCGCGCGGCAGGCGGCCGAGGACGCCGCCCTCGCGGCGAAGCT
>VBFZ01000107.1:12010-14330 GCA_005880805.1 Chloroflexota bacterium
GAAGACCGGCACGGACGCCGCGAAAGGTAAAGCCGAGGGCGAACCGAAGGCTTCGGGCGGGGGCAGGGCCGCCCGATCGACCTCCGCCAAGGCGACCTCAGACCGCGCGAAGTCGGCGCGATCCGGAGAGGACGATACCGCCGGCCGAAGCACAGAAGCCGGCTCGAGCTCGGATTCGGCTACGTCGGCGGGTGGAGATCGTGGGCGACAATCGAAGTCGCCCAGGAAGAAGGACGAATAGCTCATGGCGCACAAGAAAGCCGGCTCAAGCTCGAAGAACGGCCGCGACAGCGTCGGCCAGCGGCTCGGCGTGAAGGCTGGCGACGGCCAGCTGGTGAACGCGGGCACGATCATCGTGCGCCAGCGCGGGATGACGTTCCTCGCCGGCGCCAACACCGGCCTCGGAAACGACTACACCGTGTTCGCGACCGCGAACGGCCGCGTCAGGTTCGAGCACGCGAAGAAGAACAAGAAGCGGATCCGCATCGAGCCGGCCGTCGAGACGGTTGCGGCCCCGGCCGCGACGCCGGCAGCGACCGGAAAGCGATCTCAGCCAAAGCCGGCCAGGACGCAAGCCTAGATACGCAAGCGGACGACCACCGGCCGGGCAACGCGACCCGGTACGGAAGGCGTCCAGGAGAAGCACGTGAAACCCGATATCCACCCCAAGTACTACCAGGCCGAGGTCCACTGCGCCTCGTGCGGGACGACCTTCACGGTCGGCTCGACGCGCCCCGAGCTGCGCGTCGACGTCTGCAGCAACTGCCACCCGTTCTTCACGGGCAAACAGACGATCATCGACACCGCGGGGCAGGTCGAGCGCTTCCAGAAGCGCCTGGAGCGGTCCGTCCGCAGCTGACTCGGGCCCTCCGCGTTCCGGCAGGCGTTTAGACTTTCCGCATGCCGAAGTACAACTATGGCGGTCAGGCGCTGATCGAGGGCGTCCTGATGCGCGGTCGTAACGCCATCGCCGTTGCTCTCCGCCACCCTGACGGGCAGATCGTCTGGGCGACCGAGCGCCTCGACTCGGGATTCCACGGCACCCGGACGTCGCGGCTGCCCTTCGTGCGCGGCCTGGTCGTCCTCTACGAGACGCTGATCGTCGGCACCCGCTGGCTTGTCCGCTCGGCGAGCGTGGCCGCCTCCGGCGAGGGCATCGAGATCGGGCGCGGCGCCGTCGCTCTGATGCTCGCGATCACCCTGACGATCGGGATCGGCGTGTTCTTCGTCGTGCCCCTCCTGTTCGCCAGTGCCACGGTTGGCAACGTCCAGAACGGGCTCGTCCAGCACCTCGTCGAGGGCCTAATACGCGTGGGGCTGTTCATGGGCTACCTGATCCTGATCTCGTTCGCGCCGGACATCCGGCGTGTCTTCCAGTACCACGGCGCCGAGCACATGACGATCCACGCGCTCGAGGCCGGCGATCCGCTGACCACCGACGAGGTCCGCAAGTACCCGACCGCCCACCAGCGCTGCGGCACGGAATTTCTCGTCGTCGTCATCGCCCTGTCCATCGTCGCCTTCGCGCTCGTCGGCAGGCAGAGTGCCCTCGTCATGGTCGGCAGCCGGATCGTGCTGATCCCGATCATCGCGTCGGTCGGTTACGAGATCCTGCGCGCCGGAGCCCATTACCGGCGGAACCCGCTCGTGCATGCCATCCTGCTGCCCGGCCTGTGGGTCCAGATGATCACGACCAAGCGCCCCACCGACGACATGATCCAGGTCGCGATCGTCTCGATGGAAGAGGCGCTTGTCGCCGACGGGGAGGCGATCCCGACCGGCAGCGCCCCGATCGACCGCGAACCGATGCCGCTCGGCGCTGCGCGACCGGGCGCGCCGAAGGTCGCGACCGTGCCCGTCCCCGGTGCGACCATCACCTCCGAAAACCGGGGACCGGGCCAGGCTGGCGCCCAGCCCACGGACGAGTCAAATGAGGCGCCTCCCCTGTCATGACCGATCTCGACGCGAAGCTCGTCGAGGTCAGCCGCCAGTACGACAGCCTTCAAGCCGAGCTGGCCGATCCGGCGAACGCCACGCAGCCCTCGGAGCTTCGGCGGCTGGGCAAGGAGCTGGCACGCCTGGAACCCGTCGTGACCAGCTTCCGTGAGTTGCAGGCGACACGCGAGCAGCTGAGCGGCGCCCGTGAGATTCGCGACCGTGAGGCGGATGAGGAGCTGCGCGACCTGGCGCGGGAGGAGGTCAACAAGCTCGAGCACGACGAGCAGCGACAGCTCGAGGAGCTCAAGGTCCTGTTGCTCCCGAGGGATCCGAACGACGATCGAAACGTCATCATGGAGATCAGGGCCGGGACGGGTGGCGA
>VBFZ01000124.1:0-12134 GCA_005880805.1 Chloroflexota bacterium
GCGTGGCGGCTGCGGCGCCGCGGGCGAACAGATCGGGATCGGGCCGAAATCATACCGTCGGGCGCCGTTCGGCGGCCGATGCGTGGCCGTCGCTCTGGTCCCGCGACGGTCGCCGCTGATGCCCGCGGCTACACTTTCGGCCGATGACCGAGCTTGCCACCGACCCCCGGAAGATCTCTCGCGAGGCGCCCCAGTACAACGCGACGCTGATCCGCCGAGAGGACGAGACGGAGAGCCTGTGCTACGTGTGGGTCCGCTTCGACGGAGATCCCACACCGTTCGACGCCGGCCAGTACATGACGATCGGGGTAATCGCGGACGAGCGGCTCGTCCAGCGACCGTATTCGGTCGCCTCGCCGCCGCACGTCGCCGGCAGCGATGGTTACGAGTTCTACGTTCGGCTGGTCAACGGGGGCCAGTTCACCCCCCTGCTCTGGCGACTGCCGGTGGGCCACCCGATGCGGATGATCGGGCCGAAGGGCAAGTTCCTGCTCGAGCCCGACGACGAGCGAACGCACATCTTCATCTCGTCGGGCACGGGCAACGCGCCGTTCGTGGCGATGATGCGCCACCTCCTGAAGGAAGGGGGGCCCCGGCCGGTCGTGTTCCTCAACGGCGTGTCATACGAACGCGACCTCGGCTACCGGTCCCTGGTCGAGGGTTGGGAACGGTCCCGTGAATACCCCGTGACATACATCCCGACCGTCTCCCGGCCGAAGGACCCCGCCAACGCGAGCTGGACCGGCCGCACCGGTCGGGTCGAGTCGATCCTCCCGTCCGTGCTCGACGAGCTCCGACTCACGCCTGACAACTCGATCGCATATATCTGCGGCAACCCTGACATGATCATCTCGGCCGAGGAGACCCTGCTCGCACGGGGCTACCCGGAGGCGCAGGTCAAGAAGGAGCTCTACTGGCCGAAAGGCAAAGAGCCGCGCGGCGCCGCAGCCGCCTAGCGCGCGCTCGAGCGTTCGGCGGCCGCCGGGAATGCACCGAGGCCCGCGCGAGGCAGAGGCCCGCGGGCCCTAGTTTGCCGCCACTGACGAACTCACAGCGCCAGCGCCGCAAAATATCGGCCGCCGCACTCTTGACGCCCACTGCCATCCAGGTTGGGTGGGTTGCGGGCCGACCGAGCCCTCCCATTACGTTGCGAGGTGCTGAACACCCGGCCGCCTGACGCGTAAGGGCGCGAGGCGTCCGGCGTTACCAGTTCCTCGACCGATATCCGAGAGGAACACGAGCGCTGAAACGCTTTCCTCGGGTCGGCGCAACCATGCTCGAACGGCTCGGCCACGGACGGGAAACATCACATCGAGGGTCGACGAATAGCGATGCACCAGACGGCGCTGAGCGTCAGTGTCGGGAAGGACGAGCAGCCGCGCCGATGCCTCAGGGACCCAGCCAAATCGTTCGCGGCAGAGACGCGTGCTGGCGATTCGAACTTTCTCGTCCAGCTTCCGTCCGGTTTGCTCAACCGATGCGAGTTCGGACTTGACTTCGGCCACGAGCAGTGTCCGCGTCCGCCCGTGGCCAGCGAGCAGGTCGATCGACCCACGTTCGCGATACACCGAGTACGTGATCTCGATGCCACCTCCCACCCCGCGTCGCGCAAGGTCGTGGCAGCGGCGCCAACGAGTGTCGCATGCCGCTCGTCCATGAGCCGATCGACCGCGCCTCCCCGCCACATCACCATCCCCTCGAAACCAGCGTCGACTGCGGCAAAGATCCTTCGGATTGTCTGGAGTGAGAGGGTTCCAACGTGACCGCGCTCGAGCACGGAGATGGTCGACTGCGATACCCGGGCTAGTCTCGCCACATCGGATTGCCGCAGCCGGCGGCGACGTCGCAACGCGCGCAACGATCGTCCAATGCGGCCGTCGTCCATCGGGCATCATCGTGAGCCTCGGCTCTTCACCGCTGCTTATCTGAAGGCGGCAACCCTGCGAGATGGAGCGTGCGGTTGACGGCTACGGGCGAGCGGCCGCCAGTCGATCGAGGATGGCGACCTTCACCCCCTCCAGCGGGATGCGCTCCTGGGTCATCGAGTCGCGGTCGCGCACGGTGACGGCGCCGTCCTCCAGCGACTCGACGTCGACCGTGACGCACCACGGCGTGCCGATCTCGTCCTGGCGGCGGTACAGCTTGCCGATCGACGCCGTGTCGTCGTAGACGGCCATCGTGTCGCGCCGCAGGTCGGCGACAAGGCGCTGGCAGAGCTCAACGATCTCGGGCCGCTTCTTGAGCAGCGGCAGCACGGCGACCTTGTACGGCGCCAGCTCCGGGTGGAGTGCCAGGGAGACTCGCGTCTCGCCGCGGACCTCCTCCTCGCGGTACGCGTCGATCAGGAACGTGAACGTCGCACGGTCCGCTCCCGCCGACGTCTCCACGATCCACGGGATGAAATGCTCCTCGGTCGCCGGATCGAAGTACTCGAGGTTCTGGCCGGACGCCTCCTGGTGCCGGCCGAGGTCCCAGTCGCCTCGGTTGTGGACGCCCTCCAGCTCCTTCCATCCGAACGGGAAGCGATACTCGACGTCGACCGCCTTCTTCGCGTAGTGCGCCAGCTCGTCCGGACGATGCTCGCGCGTCCGAAGCCGGCCGCCGGCGACGCCCCACGCCTCGTACCAGTCCCGGCGCCGCGCCAGCCACTCCTCGAAGTGACCGGCCGCCGTCTCCGGCCGAACGAAGTACTGCATCTCCATCTGCTCGAACTCGCGCATCCGGAACACGAAGTTGCCGGGGCTGATCTCGTTCCGGAACGCCTTGCCGATCTGCGCGATCCCGAACGGGATCTTCTTGCGACTCGTCTCGCGGACGTTTCGGAAGTTGACATAGATGCCCTGCGCGGTCTCCGGCCGCAGGTAGGCGACCGCCGCATCGTTCTCGACCGGGCCGAGGAACGTCTTCAGCATCAGGTTGAAGCGACGCGGCGGCGACAGCGGCCCGCCGTCGACCGGACACTTGAGGCCCAGCCGCTCGACCACGGTCGGATCGAGGAGCTCGCTCGGCGACAAATCTTCCGCGCCCGGAAGCTCGTCCACGCGGAAGCGCCGGTGGTCGGTCAGGCACTCGACGAGCGGATCGCTGAACTCCGCTACATGGCCGGATGTCACCCACACCTGCGGCGCCATCAGGATCCCGGCGTCCAGCCCGACGATGTCATCGCGCAGCTGAACCATCGTCCGCCACCAGGCGCGCTTCACGTTGTTCTTCAGCTCGACGCCGAGCGGCCCGTAGTCCCAGACGGCGTTGATGCCGCCGTAGATCTCGCTGCTCGGGAAGATGAAGCCGCGCCGCTTGGAGAGCGAGACGATGGTCTCCAGGTTGGCGACGGCAGGCGCGACGTCCTCGTCAGGAATGGTGGGGGTGTGGGTCACGGAGCGCTCCGGTGGGCGGCCGGCCTTGGCAGGGACGGACGCGGGTGGGCTGGTCGGGCGATGCTAGCAGACGGCCCCTGGTCGCCCGTCGGCCGCCATCAGGCGGAGCGCGCGTTCAGGTCGCGATCGATACCGTGCGCGGGGCGCGGACCTCGTCGAGGAAGGCGAGCGATCGCGGGTCGCGCTCGAGCGCGTACCGCAGGAACTCCCGGAGCGCGATTTCGGCGGCACGTTCGGCCTCCTCCGGGAGGCGCAATTCGGCCAGCCCCTCGGCATCCATCCGCTGGTAGGCCTTGAGCAGCTTCAGCGCATCGGCCGAGATGGCCGTTCGGGACGCGGGCGGCCCCGGGCAGCGCTCGCACAGGACCCCGCCGAGGGGCGGCACCCAGCGGTACGACTCGCCCGTCTCCAGGACCCGGTCGCACTCGACGCAGCGATCGACCTCCGGCCGGACGCCGAGCTCGTCCGCCAGTCGCATCTCGAACCAGCGGGCGACACGCGCCGGGGCCATCTCCGCGTCGAGCAGTTCGTAAGCGCGATGGAGCAGCGCGTACAGGGGTTCGGCCGGGTGCCGCTCCTCGAGTGATCGATCCGCGAGCTCCGCGAGGTACCAGGCGGTGGCTGCCGACTCGAGTGAGTCCCGAAGCTTGAGCCACGCATGCCCGACCACCACCTGTGTGATGACATCGAACGTTCGTCCACGAGCGAGCTGGACCCTTAGTTCGGCGAACGGCTCCAGGCTGCCGCCCACCCGGCTGGTTGGCCGGCGAATGCCCTTGGCGATCGCCTTGAGCTTACCGATCTCGGGCGTGATCAGGGTCAGGACGCGGTCCGCCTCGCCAAGATCGAAGTGGGACAGGACGATGGCATCGGTCACCAGCATCCGCGGCGTCGGCACCTTCGCACCCTAGCATGGGCAGCCCCCGACCGGCGTCCCGAATTTCCTTGCGCAGGCGGTGATCCAAAACGCGCACTGCTGCGAATGCATCGCAGATGCCGGTGCGGAACGCGTCCCCCGCACCGGTGTCGTTTTTGCGGGCGTGGCGGTCCTGGCGCCGTGCCTGCTCGCGGTTCCGTGGAGGAGCAACAGGCTACTCCGCCCTAGCGCGTTTGCCGCTCGGCCGGTACACTCGTTGGCGAGATGACGGAGACCCCGACCCGCCTCGAGATCGCGACGCTCATCGCCGAGACGGAGGACGAGATCCTCCGACTCGTCCAGGACCGCGATCCGTCCACGCACGGCGTGTACGAGATGGTCCGCTACCACCTCGGCCTCGACGGCCCGGGCGGCTCGTCCGGCAAGCGGATCCGCCCTGTTCTGGGCCTCCTCGCCTACGCCTCGCTGACCGGCGACTATCGCCGCGGTCTGCCCGGCGCCGCGGCGGTCGAGCTCGGCCACAACTTCAGCCTCGTGCACGATGACATCGAGGACGGCGACCGCGAACGGCGGCACCGGCCGACTCTCTGGTCGGTGTACGGCATCCCCCAGGCGATCAACACCGGGGACATGCTGTTCAGCCTGAGCCGCGTGGCGCTCCACCGCCTCCCGGAGCTGGGCTTCAGCGATCACATGACGCTCCGGCTGATGCGCCTCTACGACGACACCTGCGTCGCGCTCTGCGAGGGCCAGTACATCGACATCTGGGCCAGCGAGCGTGACGAGCCCCTCTCGGTCGAGATGTACTTCGACATGATCGGCCGCAAGACGGCCTCGCTGATCGCGGGCTCCATCGAGGCAGGCGCCATCCTGGCGACCGACGACGAGGACGTCATCGCACGCTACCGGGCGTTCGGCTGGGCCCTTGGGATCGCGTTCCAGCTCAACGACGACCTGCTCGGCATCTGGGGCGAGGAGGAGTCAACCGGCAAGGAACCGACCGACCTCGTCCGACGAAAGAAGACGCTGCCGGTGATCTACGCGTTCGAGCATGCCTCCCCGGTCGACCGCGCGCGGCTGGGCGAGCTCTCCCGCCTGCCGCAACCGACCGCAGCCCAGGTGGCCGAGGAGCGCGCGATCCTGGAGCGGTCAGGGGCGCGCGACTACACGCGGGATGCGGCGCGCCGCTATCGCGACGAGGCGCTCTCCCAACTCGACGGCACGGGTGTCGCCGGCGAGGAAGCCCGCGATCGCCTCCGGGAGATCATCGTCTCGGTCATCACCGCCTAGGAGGTCTTCGCGGGGCCGGAAGAGGCACCCTCAGGGGTGGCTGCTGCTCGCTCATCGAGGTCAGAGGCCGAGCTTCGCGACGCGAATCCGTCCGAGGACTAGCGGTCCGCCTCGTCGCCCGTGGGGGCTCCGGTCTCGGTCTTCTGGCGCACGGCCAGAACCTTGCCGACACGCCGGCCGTCGGTCGACTCGACGGTCAGGATCAAGCCGTCGACGGATACCTGGTCGCCGGGCTTCGGCACGCCGCCCAGCCGGTGGAAGATCAGCCCACCGACCGTGTCGTATTCGGCGCCGTCCTCGAGCCCGAGCTCGGTATCGAAGGCCTCCGCCAGCTCGTCGACGTCGGCCCGCCCGTCGATCCGGACTTCGTCCGTGGACAACCGGACCAGCATCGGCTCCTCGACGTCGTACTCGTCCTGGATCTCGCCGACGATCTCCTCGAGCAGGTCCTCGATCGTCACGAGACCCGCCGTGCCACCGTACTCGTCGAGCACGATCGCGATGTGGACCTTGCGCCGCTGGAACTCGTGCAGCAGGTCGTCGATCGTCATCGACTCGGGCACGAATACCGGCGTCCGCAACAGCGATCGGAGTGCCGGGCGCGCCTCCGATCCGTTCTTCAGGATCGGCAGCAGGTCTTTCGCGTACAGGATGCCGATGACCTGGTCGATCGACTCCTCGAAGATCGGGATCCGCGAGTGGCCCTCCTCGACCACGACACTGATCGCCTCGTCCAGGGACGCCGATGCGGGCAGGGCGACGATCGCGATGCGCGGGATCATCACCTCGTGCAGGCGCCGGTCGCCCAGCTCGATGACCGCGTGGATCATCTGCTCCTCCTCGGCCTCCAGCACGCCCTGCTCCCCGCCCCGCTCCACGATCAGCATCAGCTCCTCGGCGCTGATCTGTGCCTCGGGCCGGACCTCTGCGCCGAACACCCGGGCGACGGCGGCGGTGATCCCCGTGAGGAGGGCGATGAGCGGGGCGAAGATCCGCGCCAGGAAATCGATCGGACCGGCCAGCGTCATCGCGAAGCGCTCGGGATGCGCGAGGGCGAGCGTCTTAGGCACGAGCTCGCCGAAGACGATCGTGAACAGAGCGAGGATGATCGTGACAACCAGGAGCGCGATCCCGTCGGCCGTGTCGGTCCCGATGCCCAGGCGCGTCAGGAAGGTGGCGAGGTCCCTGGTCAGCGTCACTGCAGTGAACGCTGACGCGAAGAAGCCCAGGACCGTCAGGCCCAGCTGGGCGACGGCCAGGAACCTGCCCGGCTCGTCGATCAGGCGGCGTACCCGGCGCGCACCCTCGTTGCCCTCCTCGACGAGCTGGTCGACGCGGCTTCGGCGGACCGAGACAAGTGCGATCTCGGACGCCACGAAGAACCCCTCGAGCAGGGTCAACAGGACGATGACGACGAGCTCGGTGACCGGCAGGCTCATCGCGATTTCGGGTGGCGAGTCGAGGTGTTGCGACCGTCCGTCGAGGGCGCGCCCGCGCCGCCTTTTCTTGGGGGCTCCTCTGGGCTTCGCGGCTCCCGGATGCGCGCCGGCACGCCGACCGCCAGCTTGCCCGCGGGAACGTCACGAGTGACCACCGCGCCGGCGCCCGTCTTCGAGCCATCGCCCAGCGTCACGGGCGCCCGGAGCATCGTGTCGACGCCCAGGAAGACCTCCTCGCCGATCGTCGTTCGGTGCTTTCGGGTGCCGTCGTAGTTGGCCGTGATCGTGCCCGCCCCGATGTTCGTGCGCGCGCCGACGTCCGCGTCGCCGATGTAGCTCACGTGATGCTGCCGCACGCGAGCGCCCAGGCGGCTGTTCTTGATCTCCGCGAAGTTGCCGACCTCCGAGCCGTGGCTGACGTAGGAGCCTGCGCGAAGGTGCGAGAACGGGCCGATCTCGACCTGGTCCTCGACCTCCGAGCCCTCGATCATGCTGGCCACCACCCGGCAGTTCGCGCCGATGGCGCTGTCCACGATCTGGCTGCCGGCGCCGATGAAGGTCCCCTCCCCGACCCGCGTGCGGCCGCGCAGGATGACGTTCGGCTCGAGGGTCACGTCGGGCGCCAACTCGACCGTAGCGTCGATGTACGCCGTCACCGGGTCGCGCATCGAGACGCCCGCCCACATGTGGCGCGCATTGATCTTGGCGCGCATCTCGCGCTCGGCTTCGGCGAGCTCGAAACGGTCGTTGATGCCGAGCAACCGCCCTCCGTCATCCTCCACGCTCACGGAAGCGACCGTGACGCCCTCCGCGCGCGCCAGCTCGACGAGGTGGGTCAGGTAGATTTCGCCGGTTGCCGGAGAGGGGCGGAGGTCGGCGATCCGGCGGCGCAGCCACGCGGCATCGAAGGCGTACAGACCCGCGTTGATCTCGTCGATCTCGAGCTCGGTCTGGTCGGCGTCCTTGACCTCGACGACCCGTTCGACGCTCCCGTCGTCCGCCCTGACCACGCGCCCCAGTCCCCCAGGCTCGAGAGCCTGGACCGCGACCAGCGCCATTGGCGAGCCCTCGAACCGGCGCTGGCCCCCGAGGTCGCGCAGTAGCTCGACGTCAACACGCGGCACGTCGCCCGACAGGACAAGGATCTCGGCCGCATCGTCGGGCAGGGACGGCAAGGCCGCCTGGAGCGCATCGCCGGTTCCGCGCGGCTCGGCCTGCAGCGCGAAATCGGCCTCGGTCTCGAACATCGTGCGGAGCGCCGCGGTCGGCGGCGAGTACACGACGATCGGCCGCCGCCCCGTGGCCTCCCGAGCCGCGTCGATCACGTAGGCCAGCATCGGGCGACCGCAGAGCGGGTGGAGGACCTTGGGCGTCCTCGACTTCATCCGGGTGCCGAGCCCGCCCGCGAGAATGACCGCGACCGTGTCCGGGATCTGGTCCCTCGGGGGCTCGTCGGGACTTGGGGGCTTCACGTAGCGAGACGCCGGGCTGCGAGGCGACGCGGGTGGTGGATCGCCTCGATCCCCTCTGAGGACGCGATCTCGTTGGTCCCGGCGCGGTCGCGGTCCGGCGTTTTAGGGGCTGTCATGAGATTGGGTGGCGGCATCGTAGGGGCGCCCAACTGGGGGTGTCAAATGTTCCGGCAGCGCCGGAGCCGTGCGACACGGTCAGCGATGGAGCGTCGCGATGGCCTCGATTTCGATCCGCGCGCCCCTCGGGAGAGCGGCGACCGCGAATGTCGAACGGGCCGGCGGTGGATCAGGCATGTGCCTTGCGTAGACCTCGTTCACGGCCCGGAAATCGTCCATGTCGGCGAGCAGGACCGTGGTCTTGGCGACGTCGGCCATATCGCAGCCGGCGCCATCCAGCACGGCGGCGAGGTTGCGCAGGGCACGATCCGCCTGGGCCTCCACGCCGTCAGCCAGCTCCCCGGTCGACGGATCCAGCCCGATCTGGCCGGCGCAGAAGACGAGCCCGCCGGCGACGATCGCCTGGCTGTAGGGCCCGATGGCCGCCGGTGCGCCGGTTGTCGAGATGACCTCGCGAGTCATGGGCGTGACCTCCGATCGACGGTGACGGGTTCCGACGGGATAGCGTGTTTCTCGGGCGCGGGGCTTGCTGGCAGGGTGGTGGCGGCCACGAAGGGTCGTCCCTCGCCGAGTCCATCGAGGTCTCCTGGGCCTCCTCGAGCCGGCCGTAGAGCGCCCAGCACGTGGGACCGGAGCCGGATTGCCCCACGGGCCTGCCGAGCAGCCGGGTCAGCGCCCGCCGAAAGGCGACGATTCCGGGAACCACAGCGGCGGTCGCGGCCAGGAGCTCGTTGGCCGATGCGAGCACGCCCGCTCGATCGAGCAACTGCCGGGCGCTCAGGCCGCGTTCCAGCTCCCCGGCGAGGTGCTCGGACGCCATCCGCGTCTGAGCGGACGCCGGCGAAGCCTGAGCGTCGAACGCCGCGAAGACTGCTGTCGTCGCGACCTGAACCGGCGGCGTGACGAGCAGGATCGCGGGTGCCTCGCCCCCGCCGCGAACGCCGGTGAGCAGGCGAACGCGCTCGCCGCGTCCCTCCACGAGGGCGATTCCACCGGCAAGGAAGAACGGCACGTCGGAGCCCAGCCGCGCCGCCACCGCAAGGCGTTCCTGCGGGGAGAGCTCGGCACCCCACGCCTCGAGCGCCCCGTCGATCGCCGCTGCGGCATTGCTGCTGCCGCCCGCCAGGCCCGCTGCGACCGGGATGGCCTTCTCGAGCCGCGCCGCCAGCGTCGGTGGGGCTCCGGGCCCACCCGCCCAGCCGGCGCCCACCGCTCCGCGGGCCTCCGCGATCGCACGGAGCACCAGGTTGTGCTCCTCGGGACCGGTGTCCGCGCCCGAGACGTGGATCGTGTCGCGCCTTCCCGAGGCAGGAGCGAGGCTCAGTCGGTCGGCGAGGGCGAGCGGCGCCATCACGGAATGGATGGCGTGGAAGCCATCCGGCCGTCGGCCGACGACCGCGAGGGTGAGGTTGACCTTGGCCGGCGCAATCCGGACGACGGGCGTGAGGCGATGGGTGGGGTCGCTCACGGTCGAAGCGCTCGATGGAGTGCGATCCATTCCTCCACCGCTAACGTCTGCGGCCTGCGGTCCGGCGCGATCCCGGCGGACTCGAGCGCGGCCTGCAGGCGTGGTTCGTCGACGGGCAGCTGGCGAGCGAGCACGTTCCGGAGCATCTTGCGCCGCTCCCGGAAACCGGCCTGGACGAGCCGCCAGAAGTCGTCCTCCTGCTCCGGATCGAGTGCCACCCGGCCCCTGCCCGAGCCGTTCTGTGGCTCGAGCTCGATCACCGCCGATTCGACCTCCGGGGCCGGCTCGAACGCCTCGCGCGAGACGCGGAAGAGCACGCGGGCCGCCGCGTGGTACTGGACGAAGACGGAGAGGTAGCTCATCGCTCCGGGTCTCGCCGCGATCCGCTCCGCGACCTCTCGCTGGACCATCAGCACGAGACGGCGGGGACGCGGCTCCTCGCCGAGCAGCGCGTGCAGGATCGGGCTCGTGATGTGGTACGGGAGGTTGGCGACGACGTCGTACGGGGGCGGCACCAGATGGACGAGATCCTGGTCCAGCGCGTCGCCTTCGATCAGGCGGAGCGAGCCGGGCGCCTGGTCGACGGAACCTTCCGCGCGGCCGGCCTGGAGCTCCGCGCCGAACCGCTCGCCCAGACGGGCCGCAAGCCGGGAGTCGAGCTCCACCGCGGTCACCGCAGCACCCGCCCCGAGCAGGCCTCCCGTCAGGATGCCCAGCCCTGGGCCGATCTCGAGGATCCGGTCGCCCGGCGATGGGGCGGCGGCCTCGAGGATCCGCTCGAGAACCTCGACGTCGGCAAGGAAGTTCTGCGACAGCGCGTGCCGTGGCCTGAGACTCGAGTCGTCCAGGAGTCGCCGTACCGTCCTGGGATCCAGCCTGGAGCCCGTCGACGCCGCGCCCGGATCCAGACGGGCCACCCGGGCTAGCGGGTTGCGAGCGGCAGCGACGGACGCGCGTCGAGATCCATGCCGGCCCGCTCGCCGGCAGCCAGCCGTCGCGCACCCGCCGCTCCGATCATCGCGCCGTTGTCCGTGCACAGGGACGGGGGCGGGACGACGCACGGGATGCCGCGCGCCTCCGCCTCGCCGGCCAGGCGATCGCGGAGGACCGCGTTTGCCGCGACGCCTCCGCCGAGCACGATCGACCGCGCACCGGTGTCCTCGGCCGCCCGGATCGTCTTGGTCACGAGGACGTCGACCACGGAGTCCTGGAAGCCGTACGCGAGCTCCGCCACGCGCGCCGGCGGCAACGGTGCATCCACGTCGTCGGCCGGCAGTCCCTCCTCTGCGCGAGCCGCGGCGACGATGCGTCGGGCAGCGGTCTTGAGGCCGCTGAAGCTGAAGTCGTACGTGCCGGGCAGCCATGCGCGCGGGAAGACGACGTCGCTGCGAGTGGCGGAGGCTGCCGCCCTCATGATCGCCGGCCCGCCGGGATAGCCCAGCCCGAGGAGCCGGCCGACCTTGTCGAACGCCTCGCCGGCCGCGTCGTCGACGGTCTGCCCGAGCAATCGGTAGGTGAGGTGGTCAGGCATCGATGCCAGGAAGGTGTGGCCGCCAGAGACGATCAGGGTGACGAGCGGGAACTCGGGCCGCTGCCCGTTTGCGGCGCCGTTCCGGTCAGGGCCGTTGCCGCCATGGCCGTTGCCGCCAGCGATCGACGACAGCCAGGCCGCGTACACGTGTCCCTCGAGGTGGTTGACGCCCACCAGCGGCTTGCGCCGGACGAACGCGAGCGTCTTCGCGAAGTTGATGCCGACCAGCAGCGAGCCGGCAAGACCGGGCCCGTAGGTGACCGCTACGCCGTCGACGTCGTCCCAGCCCATGCCCGCGTCCTGCCAGGCCTGCTCGAGGACCGGGACGATCCATCGCAGGTGAGCCCGCGCGGCGAGCTCGGGCACGATGCCTCCGGTGGCCGCGTGGAGCGCGACCTGGCTGGCAACGACGTTCGCGTGTACCCGCTCGCCGCCCTCGACCAGCGCGATCCCGGTCTCGTCGCAGCTGCTCTCGACGGCGAGAACGACAGGGCCGGTCACGCGTCGTCCTCCGCGGACGGCCGCTCCGGCGCCAGGCTCGCGTCCAACGCCTGCCGCAGGTG
>VBFZ01000124.1:12154-44965 GCA_005880805.1 Chloroflexota bacterium
CCCTCGAGATGGTCGGTCGTCATGATGAGGGCGTCCTCGCCGTTGTCGCTGTAGTAGCTGGGACGCAGTCCGACTGGTCTGAAGCCGTACTTCTCGTACAGCCGGCGGGCGGGCAGGTTCGAGAGCCTCACTTCCAGGGTGGCCTCGCGCGCGTGGCGCGCCAGGGCGAGGTCGAGCAGCGCGAGAAGCAGCCGCTCGCCGATTCGCTGGCGGCGCCAGGGCGGATCGACGGCAAAGGTGGTGATGTGGGCTTCGTCGACCATCAGCCACATCCCGGCGTAGCCGACGACCTCGTCATCGACGCGAACCACCAGATACGTCGCGAGACGATTGGTCTCGATCTCCGTCCGGTACGCGTGCGGCGGCCACGGTGTGCTGAAGCTCCGCCGTTCGATGTCGTGGACGGTCGGCAGGTCGGCGAGGCCCATCCCGTCGATGACAAACCTTACGGGCGGCCGTGCGACCACGCGATCTCTCCTTCGACGCGAGCGACCCCGCGCGGCAACGTCACGTAATCGGGCACGAGCGCTGCGAGGTCGTCACCGCCCCGCTCCGCGAACCTCGCCGCTCCGAGCCGGACCAGCGCGCTGCCGAGGGCGGCGACGGCCGCACCGCCAAGCTCGACGGCGTCGCTCGGTGCGCGTCCGTCGAGATCGACCGCGACGAGGCCTGTCCCGGGGGGCAGCTCGGGCTCCGTTCCCCCTGGGAGGAGCGTGGCAGTCCCCTCGTTGACGAGAACGCGATCCGACGGACCGGCCGGAACCAGCAGGGCCAGCGGCGGCGCGGCGTGGCCGAGCTCACGGGCTGCAGCGTCGAGGAGCGCGGCGGCGGTAGACACCCCGACGATCGGGCGGCCCAGGCCGACCGCCAGGCCCTTCGCCGTGGCGAGGCCGACACGCAGTCCCGTGAACGCGCCGGGGCCGGTTCCCACAATGACAGCCACGATCCGGGAAAGCCGGAAGTTGTTCTCGCTGACCACCCGCCTGATCGTGGGCAGGAGCGTTTCGCCGTGGCAGAAGCCCGGCAGCCACCAGGTTTCCGCGAGTCGCGTTCCATCACGAGCGCCCAGGGCGACCACGGCCTTGTTCGTTGCCGTATCGAGCGCCAGCAGGGCGTGCCGTCGTCCGTTCGCCTCGGCCATGTCAGGAGGCCGCCTCCAGGAAGCGGACGTACGAATCGTCGCGAGCCTGGATGCGGATCTCGCGTGGATCGTCGCCGGTGCCCTCGAGCGTCACGTCCAATCGTGCCGCGGGCAGCGCCCCCGCCAGCCGATCCGCCCATTCGATGACGGTCACGCCCTCGGCCTGGCGCTCATCGAGGAGTCCGCCCGCCAGTGCCTCGGAAGCGTCGGCCAGGCGGTAGAGGTCGAGGTGGAACAGAGGCAGGCGTCCAGGGTATTCGGCCATCAGCACGAAGCTCGGCGAGTTGACGGTCTGCTGCACGCCGAGGCCCTTCGCAAACCCCTTCGCGAGCTGGGTCTTCCCGGCTCCGAGCTCGCCATACAGCGCGATGACGTCGCCAGCCCGAGCCTTCGACGCGAGCGCGGACCCGAGCCTGCGCGTCGCGTCGGCGTCGCGGCTGGGAACGGCTCGCTCGAGGCGATCGAGGGTGGTCGACATGCGACGAGGGTACCGGAAGCGCCTCCGGACGCCGCACACAGAGCGTCGGCGAGCCGGCCTCGGTCAGACGAAGACGAAGCCCTGGAGTCGGCCCGCGGCTTCGGTCAGACGAAGCGCTCGAGGTCGGCCAGCGGCACCGGCGTCGGCGGACCGTCGTCGAAGCGGACGAAGCCCGCCTCCAGGTGGACGGCCGCCCCGAAGCGTCGTGGCCCGGCGGGACCGGCCCAGCGACCCTCGCGACCCGCCATCGGCCCACTCGCCACCCTGACCCAGTCGGCGGGTGGCGTGGGTACCGATTCCACGCGACGGAAGAGGAGCTGTGGCGGATCGCCGACGATCGCCACCTCGTTGCCCTCCAGCGACGCGAGCAGCTCCATCACCGGCGAGGCAATCCGGCGGCGGAGCACGCCATCGAGGACGAGCACGGCGAACGGCGCCAGCTGGTGCACACTCGCGCGCTGCCGGCGCTCCGACGCCTCGAAGTCGCGCAAGTCCTTGCCGGACAGGGCGGCGACGACCACACCCCGAACGCCCATCGCGCGGGCCCGGGTCAGCGTCTCGGCCTCGACGCGCGACCCGACCACCAGGATCGAGCCCGATCGACCGACGTCGAGGGCAGCCGGGCGGAGCTCGCCGTCGGCCCCGGTCGCGATTTCCAGCCGGCCGCGGCTCGGCCCGCCGATCGCGAGGACGCCGGCGAGGGAGTCCGCGGCGGCCTCGACCACCAGCCCGGTCGCCGTGTCGGCCGAGCGGACGATGCCGCTGATCGGCGATTCGAGGGGCTCTCGCTGCCCGCCGCTCAGCAGCCACGTTCGCTGGCCCGCGCTCAGGAGCGGGCTGTCTCCGGCCTCTTCGCGGCGTCGCCGGCCAGTTTCCTCGACGAGCGGGTCGCGGAGCCGGTCGGCCAGCAGGATTCCGGCCGAGATCGTCTGCCCGGGGGCGACCCGGACCGTGTCGGCCATCGAGAGCGGAAACCGGAGCGTCGGCGATCGCTGAACCAGCGGTCGAGCTGTCACCAGCCCGAGCCCGTTGGCCATTGCCACGCCGCCGCCGGTCCCGTTGTTGCCAGACGCGGGGTGACCGATTGGTCCCGTCATGCTTCGAGGTCCGGCCACAGCGAGCGCTGCCATTCGGCGAGCTGGTCGCGCCGCCGATCCGAGCCCTCCGGGAGCCGGAGCGGAACGTCGCGCAGGTCCACGATGAGACCGGCCAGTCCTCCGCTGACCTCGATCCCGAACTTGCGCCCGCGGGTGCCGACCGTGACAGGCTCCCGGAACTCGAGTTCGGCACTCGCCAGCTGACCGGGCGGAACGTCCACGATCTCGAGTCCTCCAGGGACCAGCTCCCGTTCCTGGGATCGCCCGTCCGACCGAACCGCGATGCGCCCGATGGGCCGACCGCCCTTGAGGCCCTGCGCGACGACGACGCTCCCCACCGGAAGGAGCACTTCGTCCAGCAGGTCGTCGATGAGCTGGCGCCGTTCCCCGTCATCGTCGAGCGTCCCGAGTGGACCGAGAAGCCGGGCGTGATCGATGGCGAGCTGGGCCGCGCCGGATCGGCGGCGGATGTCGGCCAGCGCCAGGGCGATTGCCGGCGCAGGGCCCGAGGACCAGACTCCGCCGGTCGCCACGACCAGATCGGCGGGAGGCAGCGCGGAGATCGCCGGCGTGGCGTCGATCAGGCGCGAAACCGCGACTCGTGCCGCCGCCAGCCGCAGGAGCGCGCCGTCGCCCTGGGCATCCGCCCATGGGCGAAACCGCAGTTCGCGGAGCCTGTCGCGAAGCCGCGTGCGATCGAGCGGCAGCGTCGACCAGGCGAGGACCGCGTCCACGGTCGCCTCGTCCGGTTCCGGCGGGAACAGCGCCGCGGCCGCGCTCTCGGAAGCGAGCGATCCAGCTCCGGAGGGCTCCCCGGCAGAGGGCCATGCTGCCGCACGGAGGCCGCCGTCGAGGCCGATCTCGAGCGCTTCGACTCGCCGGTCGACTACTGCAGCCAGCGACTTCGTTGCCTGCGCAATCCCCTGTCGCCCGTCGTCCGGACGCGCGCGCAGTCCGCCCAGGAAGATCGTCAGCGGGGCTCCGGGAGGGTCCCCCGCGTTCGGCGCGGGCGCAAACAGGCGCTCGGGGGCCGGCCTGGCAGGAGCGGCCTCTGCATTCGACTCGGTGGTTCCGCTTTGTCCGCCGGACGCCGCGACTGCGCCGGACAGCACGAGTGGGAGGCCCGGCCGACGCTCAGCGATGGCGTCGGCGACGAGGTTGAGCTCCTCGAGCCGGCGGCGCTCGTCGCCGAGCGGCGGGTCGGCACATCCGATGAGGGCGGCGTCGACGCCTGGTGCGAGCGCGGCATCCACGAGCTTCAGGAGGTCGCCATGCTCGAGGCTCGCGGGGCGAACGCGCCATCCAGCCCGATCCGCCGCCGCGGCGAGCGAGTCGCGCCGCGCGTTCGTTGGGGCAAGCACGGCCAGCAGGCCTCGTGGCGCAGTCCGGGCGACCAGCCTGCCGATCGCGCTCGCTCTCGCGGGGATGGCAAGCTCTTCGACGATCTGCGGCGATGCCTCGCGAAGCCGGGCCAGGAGGAGGTCGAGCATCGGCTCGGGATCGCTGGTCGCCGGCATGGCCAGGCTGCCGAGGAGCCGCCATTGGCCCTGGAGGCGGCCGATCAGGGCTGCGGCTGTGGTGGCGGCGCCCAAGTCCAGCGTCAGGAATACGCGCGGGTCGCTCGTCACCCCGTAATGCTACCCGCCAGCGGCGGGAGCTCTCAGGCGTCCCAGGCGATCTCTTCTTCGATCTCCTCGAGACGGGCGATCAGTTGCTCGATGCCGTCGTCGTCGGCCAGGATCTCGCTCGCCGACGCGAACTCGCCGCCGAACAGGCCGCGCAGCACCGGATCGAAGAACAGCATCGCGTTCGGCCCGAGCGGCCGGTATGGCCGGCTGGCCTGCAGGAAGTGGACCGCGGGAGCGGTCAGTCCGCGCAGCTGGATCTCGCGGGCCACCTGCTCCACCAGGTCGTCGCGCTGCTCCTGGACCTGCTCCGGCGGGAGAGTCATGCGCCCGACCCGCTCGATTGCCCGGCGATCGCGCCAGGCGGTTGCTCGGAGGCCGTGCTCGGTTCGGCCAGTGCCCGCTCGAACACGTGGTAGGCCGTCGCCCCGCGGAGGGCGAAGATCACGGCGTTGAGGCTCGGGGTCGCCGGAAGCTCCTCGCGCACGGTGCTGACCGTGATGCGCGCCCCCTCTTCGAGGGGGAACCCGCCTACGCCGGTGCCGAGCGCCGGGAAGGCGATGCTCGTCACGTTGTTCTCTCTCGCGCGCGCCATGGCGCTGCGCACGGCCTTCTCGATGACGGGCCCGCTCGTCCGCCGATCACGATCGAGCGAGACGGCATGGATCACGAGTCGGGCGGCCAGGGTGCCGGCGTTGGTGACGACCGCTTCACCGAGATCGATGGGACCCTGTCGAACGGCCGCGAACTCGATCGAGTCACCGCCCGCGCGCTTGATCGCCCCCCCGACGCCGGTGGCCATCCAGAGCGAGGGGTTGGCGGGGTTCACGATCGCGTCCACCTCGAGGTCGCAGATGTCTCCGTTCCAGAGTTCGATAGGCGCCACGCGTAGGTCTCCTCCGTGAGCGTCCTCAGACCCACGGGTACGGCCGAGCGATAGTACACCCGGGCTACCCGCCGAGCCATCGCGGTCACCACCTCGTACGAGATGGTGGTGCGCCTCTGCGCCAAGTCCAGCGCCGTGATCCGATGCCCGTCCTGCTCGCCGAACAGCACGAATTCGTCGTCCACGCCGACCGGTGGGCCGGGGACGTCGGTCACCTCGGCCATGACGGCGTCCATCGCGACCGTTCCGACCAGCGGGACGCGGACGCCGCGCACGAGGGCCTCGGCGCGGTTCGAAAGCTCTCGGGGCCAGCCATCCCCGTAGCCGATCGGCAGCGTCGCAATGCGGCTGGGGCGGGAGGTCTCGAAGCTCGGCCCATAGCTCACCCCATGGCCGGCGGGCAGATCCACGACGCGGACCGCACGAGCGTGGAGTGACATGGCCGGCTCGAGGCGCTGCGCGGCCGCGATAAGGCTCGGATCCGCGGTCAGCCCGTCGGGGATGAGGCCGTAGGTCGAGAGGCCGAGTCGCACGCTGTCGAACGGCGGGACGCTCGCGGCCAGCAGGCCGCCGCTGGCCGCGATGTGGCGCAACGCGACGTCAGGATCCGAGGTACCCAGGGTTGCCAGGGCGCGCTCGAAGCGGGCGTGCTGCGCCGACGTCCGGCTCCGGTCACCGGCGGCCGAGAGGTGCGACCAGATGCCTGCCAGCCTCACGTCGGGTGCGTCGGCGATCGCGGCAAGCGCGTTTGGCAGATCGCCCTCGTCGAAGCCTCCCCGGCCCAGGCCCGTCTCGACCTCCACCTGAATCGTGAGAGGGTGACTCTGACTCGATCCCCCACCTCGACCGCGTCGGATGGCGGCGAGCGTCCGGGCGAGCAGGTCCATGTCGCCCGCGGTCAGTGCGACGTCGAGACCTGCGGCGTCCGGAGCGAGATCGGGCGGAACCGGGTAGAGGACGAGGATCGGGAGGCGGATTCCGCCTCGACGAAGCTCTACCGCCTCGTCCAGGGTCGCGACGGAGAAACCGTCCACGCCGCAGGTCTCGAGCCAGCTCGCCGTCCCGAGGGCGCCATGCCCGTACGCGTCGGCCTTGACGACCGGCTCGAGGCGGACGCCGTGGGGCAGGCCGGATCGGATGGCGGCAGTGTTCGCCGAGAGGCGATCGAGGTCGATCGCGAGCCACGCGGTGCGCGGCAACGGTGGCAGGTCCGGGGCGGCCGTAGCGGTGACCGCCCCAGCTTCGGGTCGCGCCTGCCGTGACGGCTTCGGGATCAGGAGCGACGACCGACCGTGGCCGGCGGCCGAACCTCGGCCGGAGTCGGAGCCTCGGCAGCCGCGGATTCGCGCCCCTCGGCCGATGCCTCCCGCACGCCGAACCCGACCGGCTTGCGAGTCTTCGGCAACAGGGCGGCCAGTCGCTTGCGTGCGAACGCGACCTGGTCGGGCAGATCCGAGGCGAGCAACCCGGCGTCTCCGAGGCGGTCGCGCACGGCCTCGCCTGCAAGCCCGTGGAGGTAGACGCCCAGGCGAGCCGCGGCGAACGGATCGAGTCCCTGGGCCAGGAGCGCGCCGATCACCCCCGCCAGGACGTCCCCGGTGCCGCCGCTGGCCATCGCCGGGTTCTCGAACGGCGCGACGGCGAGCGACCCGTCCGGCGAGGCGATGACCGTCCGCGCCCCCTTCAGGACCACGACCTGGCCCCATTCGGCCGCGGCCGCCCGGCTGACGCTGGCTCGCGCCGTGTCGTCGGCGACCAGGTCGCCATCGGTGTCGGCTTCGTGGCCGCTGCCGGCACGCAGGCGCGCGAACTCGCCCGCGTGCGGTGTCAGGACCGCGTGGCGTCGGGTGTTCTCCCACCAGCGGTCGGTCGAGGCGAGCGATCGCAGCGCCTCCGCGTCGAGAACGACCGGCGCGGGCGTTTGCTCGTCGGGCACCGCCAGCAGCGCTGCAATGAGCTCGCGGGTGGAGAGCCCCGGCCGCAGCCCGGGGCCGACGACCATCGCGTCGTGGTCGTGGTCCAGGATCCTGGCCAGGGCCTCCTCCGGCTCGACCTCCTCGACGTCGTCCTCCGGCAGTCCCATCGTGGTCGCCTCCACGACCTTTGCCGCGAAGAGCGGCTGGAGCGACTCGGGTATCGCCAACGTGACGAGGCCGACACCCCCGCGGCCGGCGGCGCGGCACACGAGGAGCGCCGCCCCCGCGTAGTCGAGCGAACCGGCAACGACGAGGAGCTTTCCGAAGGTGCCCTTATGGCCACGTTCGGGACGCTTGGGCACGAGCTGGGCGGCGGCGGCATCATCGAGCGTGACGGCCCCTTCGACGACGGGAACGGCCGCGGGCGACGTCGGATCGTCATGTCGCCGGCCGAACCCGAACGGTCCCCGGTCAGGCACGGGAGCCCTCCGCATGGGTGGCAGCGTCGGGGATCGCCGTGTCACCGCTGGCCGCCCCGGTCGGGCCTGCTCCGTCCGCGGCCGCGCTCATTGCCCGCAGGCGCTCGAGGCGGGCGAGAATCCGGCGCTCGCGCTCGTCCAGCCGCTCCTCGATATCGGGCGGGAACAGGAAACGTCCGCCCGCGGTTCGAATGCCGAACGCGATCGCGACCGCATAGTCGGCTTCGTGGCTGATCGACACGGCAATCCGTTCCATGCCGAGCTGCTCGGCGCGGGCGGCGGCGCGACCGTGGAGCCGGATGGCGGGCTGACCGGTCGGGAGGCGCTCCACCTCGATCTCCCGCCAGCCGATACCGCGCACGCCGAGGCCGAGGACTTTCGACGCGGCCTCCTTCGCCGCCCAGCGGCCGGCAAGCGTCTCCGGCCGGTCGCGTACGTAGCGGTGCTCCGATGGCGTCAGCACGCGTGCGGAGAAGCGCGAACCGAACCGTTCGAGGGTCCGCCGGATCCGATCGACCTTGATGATGTCGATCCCGAGTTCGCTGGTCTGCGGGGGCGCGCTCGACATCGCCTACTCCACCGTCACGGACTTGGCGAGGTTGCGCGGCTGGTCGACGTCCGTGCCGCGCGCCACCGCGGTGTGGTAGGCGAACAGCTGGAGCGGGATGACGGCCAGGATCGGGGATAGCGCCTCGTGGGTATCCGGTACCCAGCAGACGTCGTCCGCGAAGCGCTCGATCTGCTCGTCGCCCTCGGTCGCCACCGCGATCACCTTGGCGTCGCGCGCGCGGCCCTCCATGACGTTGCTGATGAGCTTCTCGTACACCGACGAGCGTGTGGCGACAGCGACGAGCGGGCACTCGGCGTCCAGCAGCGAAATCGGGCCGTGCTTGAGCTCGCCGGCAGCGTACCCCTCGGCATGGAGGTAGCTGATCTCCTTGAGCTTCAGCGCGCCCTCGAGCGCGGCCGGGTAGCCGTATCCGCGCCCGACGAACATGAAGCCGCGCGAGTTGACGTACCGCCGCGCGAGCTCCGAAGCGCCGGCCGCCGAATCCAGCGCGCGCTGGGCGGCTTCGGGGAGGCGGCGCAGCGCGCCCGCCAGTTCACGCTCCTCGTCCTCGGGGAGCGTCCCCCGAATCCTGCCGATGCCGGCGGCGAGCACGATGAGCGTCGTCACCTGCGCCACGAACGTCTTGGAGGCGGCCACCGCGATCTCCGGCCCGGCCTGCAGGAACAGGACCGCGTCGGCTTCGCGCGTGATCGCGGAGCCCACGGTGTTGGTCACCGCGATGACGGGGCAGCCGCGCTCGCGCGCAAGGCGCGTCGGGGCGATCGTGTCGGCGGTTTCGCCCGACTGGGTGACGGCGATGACCAGCGTGTCCGGGCCGAGCGGCGGGGGGCTGTAGCGGAACTCGGAGCCGATGGTCGCCCGTGCCGGCAGCCCGGTCCAGTCCTGGAGCGCCGCCGCTCCGACGAGCGAGGCGTAGTAGGCGGTGGCTCCTCGACGCGGATCCGGTCGTCGCGTCCGACCCGGCCGGCGATCGATTGGCGGAGTGCCTCCGGCTGCTCGTGGATCTCCTTGAGCATGAAGTGCTCGTAGCCGCCCTTCTCGGCCATCTCGGCCGACCAGGAGATCGTCGTGACCGATCGATCGACAGGCCGCCCGGCGATGTCGGTGATCGTCACCCCGCTCGGGCGCAGGTCGGCGACGTCGCCCTCCTCGAGGAAGATGACCTGGTCGGTGTGGGCGAGGATCGCCGCGACGTCGCTCGCCAGGAAGCCTTCCCCGTCGGCCACGCCGACCACCAGCGGCACGTTCATCCGCGCCCCGACGAGGCGGTCGGCCTCGCCACGATGCATGACCGCGATCGCGTAGGCACCTTCCAGTCGGGCGAGCGCGGCTCGCGTCGCGTCGGCGATGTCGCCACCGTAGGCGTCCTCGATCAGGTGGGCGATGGCCTCGGTGTCAGTCTCGGATGCCAGCTTGTGGCCTTCCTTCTCGAGCTCATCGCGCAGCTCCCGGAAGTTCTCGATGATCCCGTTGTGGATCACCGTGATGTCGCCCGTGCAGTCCTGGTGGGGATGCGCGTTGAGATCGTTCGGCCGCCCGTGCGTCGCCCAGCGGGTGTGAGCCAGCCCGATCGCCGCATGGGGCGTGCGGTCCTCGATGGCGGTCTGAAGCACCGCCAGCTTGCCGGCCCGCTTCTCCACGAACAGGTCGCCCTGCTCGTCGACGAGCGCGATGCCGGCCGAGTCGTAACCGCGGTATTCGAGCCGGCGAAGGCCTTCGATCAGGATCGGACCGGCTTCGCGCGGTCCGGTGTAGCCAACGATGCCGCACATGCGGGTGCTGTTCTCCGTGGTCGCCCGCGGAGGAACCGCAAGGCGGGGCTAGTTTAGTCGCTGGCCTGCGAGGTCAGCCAAGGTGTCGGCCAGCTCGCCGACGAGCGATTCGTCCTCCCCCTCGACCATGACCCGCAGCGCGGGCTCCGTCCCCGAAGGCCGGACGAGCACGCGACCAGACGGACCAAGCCGGCCCTCCGCTGCTCGAATCGCGCGCTGCAGCTCCAGATCGCCCTCCCACTGGTCCTTGTGCCTGGCCGGGACGGCTCGCTGCTGCTGGGGCAGGAGCGGAATGTCCGCCGCCAGCTCTGCGAGGGTCGCGCCGCGGCGGGCCATGACGCGCAGCACCTCCAGGGCCGTGACGATGCCATCGCCCGAAGTCGTGTGCTCGAGCACGATGACATGCCCGCTCTTCTCCCCGCCCAGACCCGCGCCGCTCACGAGCATGCCGTCGAGGATGTACTTGTCGCCGACCGGCGTCCGGATGACCTGGCCGCCGGCGGCCTCGACCACTGACTGCAGGCCGCCGTTCGACAGCACGGACACGACGAGGCCGCCCTTCGGCAGGGCCTGCCGGCCAAGACGGTCGAGGGCCAGGATGCCCAGCACCTGGTCGCCGTCGACCACCGCCCCGGACGCATCGACCGCGATCAGCCGATCCGCGTCGCCGTCGAGCGCGAAGCCGACGTCGGTGCCCCGCGAAACCACCGCCTGGGCGAGGACCTCCGGGTGCGTCGCGCCGGAGTTGACGTTGATGTTCACCCCGTCGGGCTCGTTGTGGATCACCTCGACCGACGCACCGGTGGCAGCCAGAATCTCAGGCCCGACGACGCCGCCGGAGCCATTGGCGCAATCGAGGAGGACGCGTGTCCCGCTCGCGCCGACCGTCCGCGCGAGCTCCATCCGATGCCGGCGGTAATCGTCGAGCAGGCGGGTGGCATCGAACGAGCGGCCGAGCTGCTCGTTATCGACGCCACCCAGCTCGTCGGCGCGCCAGATGAGCTGCTCCAGCTCGTCCTCGACCGCATCGTCGAGCTTCAGCCCACGTTCGTCGAGGACCTTGAGCCCGTTGTCCTCGGCGGGGTTGTGCGACGCGGAGACCATGATCCCCGCCGCGAAGCTGCCGTTGCCGGCGAGGTAGGCCAGGGCCGGCGTCGGGACGATCCCGGTACGGTGGACGTCCACCCCCATGCTGGTCGCCCCGGCCGTGATCGCGGCCACGAACATGTCCCCGGAACGTCGCGTGTCCTGGCCGACGACGATCGCGTTGCCGGGTCGCACGAGCCGTTTTGCGGTGGCGCGCCCAAGCGCGAATGCCGTGGTTGGGCGCAGGTCGACGTTGGCGACGCCACGGATCCCGTCCGTGCCGAACAGGCGAGGCATCGGCTATGGACCGCTGGGTGAGGGACTCGGACCGGGCGGCAATCCGACGGTGACGGTGACGTGCGCCGGGCTGAGGGCCATGAGCACCACGCCGGTGGGCAGGTTCACCTTGGGCACGACGTCGTGACTCCCGACCCCAAGCCCGTCGACGTCGACGGTCAGCGTGAAGCCGCTGCCTTGCAGGGCGTCGAGGTCGCTGACGTTGCCGCCGAGGGTCACGATGACCTGGTCGGTGGACAGCGCGTAGGTACGGTCATCACGGGCCCCGGAAAGGACCATGCCTGCACTGAACGAGCGCGTCCCCTTCACGGCGCCGATGTGGATGCTCACCTGGACGTCCGACGAGCCGATTGGCGAAAGGCCGGATGGCAGGTTGAGGGTCACCGTCTGGTTGACGTCGGCGGAGGCGCCGGAGACGGAGATGGGCGCCGTGTCGACCTTCGCGAGAGAGGCCAGGACGAGCGCGTCGCCCTCGATTGAGACGACGAGCGGCTTGACCGTCACGGACAGCACGTTGAAGCCCGTGGCGGGCGTGCCGTTCACGACGGGGTTGACGGGCAGCGACTTCGACTCGAGCTGGCTTCCGACGAGGATCTTCACGTGGACGCTCGAGGGCGACAGCCGGACGGGCGCGACCGGCTCACCGCGGGCGTCGACCGCGATCAGGTCGACCGACTGGTCTACGGAGACGCCGGACCGGTCGATCCGCACCTGGGCGACGGCGTCGGTCACCTGGCTCACGACCGATTCGGATCCTGACACGCCCACCTCCGTGACGTCCAGGACCGGATCGCGTACCTGAAGGTTGTTGGGCACCGTCCCGTGGTCGACGACGACGGGCACGGTCTTGGTTCGCAGCGGGTCCAGACGGACGCGGATCTGCCGCGGCGACCAGTCGATGACCCTGATCGCCCCGTCCGACGAGTCAACGGTCACGGGGACGTCGACGAAGCCGCTCGGGTCGGGCGCCGCATCCGCGAGATCGACCTGGGCGTGGAAGGTGGCCCGGGAAACCCGGGTCGCCGCATCGGGCGGTGCAAAGTAGCGGACGTTGGTGACCGTCGGCAGGGGTCCGAGCAGGACGGCCGACTCGGGCTGATGGACGACGTCGATCGTCAGCTCGCCGGGCCACTCGCGCGCGTTCGTCGAGAGCGCGAAGACGCCGTAGAGGACCGTTGCCAGCACGACGGCCGCGACCTTGAGCGGCCAGTTATGGAAGAGAAAGGCGACCAGCCTCGTCAATGGCTGGGCCTCACCGAGGCGGCGGCGGCTGAGTCATCTTCCGCGGGTGTCGCCTCGCGCCGTAGGCGCCGTCGCGCGACCATGCCACCGACCTGGCTGAGCCGCGGGGCGCGACCGCCGGAGCCCTCAGGCCGATCAGGGCCCCGACCGAACAGCGTGCGCCGGCTGCCGGACGGGTTCAGGAGCGCGGTGATCGCTCGCGTGAGCTGGCTCTCATTCAGGTTGCGCACGATGCGCGCCCGCTCGACGAGGCTGATCTGCCGGTTCTCCTCCGAAACGACGATGACGACCGCGTCGGTCTGCTCGGTGATCCCCAATGCCGCGCGGTGACGGGTCCCGAATCGCTCCGTGTGGACGGTCGTCTCGGCAAGTGGGAGCAGTGCGCCGGCCGCGACGATCGTCTCGTCTCGGATCACGACCGCGCCGTCGTGGAGCGCGCTGCGGGGCATGAAGATCGTCGCCAGCAGGTCGGCGGAGAGGTCGCCGTGGATCATGACGCCGGTCTCGGCGATCTCCTCGAGACCCGTTTCGCGCTCGATCACGATGAGCGCGCCGTGGCCCTCCACGGACAGGACGGCCGCGGCACGCGCGACTTCGCGCGCGACGCGCTCGGCCATCCGCTGGGCCGCCGGTGAGGCCAGCCACGACAGCGACCCGACCCGGCCGATGCGTTCCAGGGCACGTCGCAGCTCGGGCTGGAACACGACCACGAGGGCGAAGACCCCGACGACGGCGCCGGTCTGGAGGATCTGCGAGAGCAGCCGCAGCCCGAGCGCCTGCGCTGCCGCGTAGACGAGGAACAGGACGCTGACACCGATCACGAGGCGGACCGCGCGCGTCCCGCGGATCAGGCTGAAAAGCCAATAGATGAGGAGTGAGGTGATCCCGATGTCGATCAGCGTGGTCGGTCGAACCTGATCGAGGATCGACTGGATGAGCTGCGGCATCGTCTGGAAAGTGTAGCCGACGAGGCTTGGGCGGTCGCCGGTGAGCGGGCTCAGATGGCCTTGCGCCAGGCTCGTCGGGCGTTCACCCGGCGCTCGTCAGGCAGTCGTCAGGCGGCGCGCGAGGCGGTCGTCAGGCAGTCAGGGCGGCCAGGCGCGGATCGTCCGCGAAGTTCGTCGCCGCGAGCTCCAGAACCCGATCCCGGACCTCTGCGTCGCCGGTCAGCTCCGCCATGCGGGCCAGCAGCGCCAGCTTCTCGGCAGCGTGGGGGCGCCACCCACGCGTGAGGTACAGGTCGACCAGGGCCAGGTGCGTCTCCGAGTCGTCCGGGGCGAACGACAGAACGAGATAGCAGCTCTCGAGTGCCGCGTCGGTCTCCCCTGCCCTCGCGTGCGCCCGTGCCGCTGCAACGAGCCCTGTGCGCGCGGCGTCACGGTCGCCGGCGTCAAGCGCGCGCATCGCATCGGCCGCCAGCTCGACCCCACGTACGACCGGCTCTTCAGCGCCTGCCTCCGCCTCGCCAACCGTCTCTTCCTGGTCGTCCGCTGCGCGACCTGCTGGCGTCCCGCGCCTGGGCGGTTCGAGGACCGCCATGGCTCGGGCGATCGCAGCTTCGGCGCCCTGGCCGTCCATCTCGTGCAGGCGCGCGACAAGGTCCTTGACATGCCGGCGTCGGCTCCGGGATTCGGCCTGCTCGAGCGCGCGTCGGGCAGAGTCGCACGCGTCGGCCACGCGCCGGGACGCCTCCTGAACTTCAGACAGCCGGTCGAGCGTCTCGGCCGCCTCGACCCGCCGGCCGGCTGCCGCCAGCACGTCGGCGCGACCCCCAAGGGCTGCCTCGTCACGTGGAGCCCGGTCGAGGGCGCGATCGTAGGCGACCAGCGCGTCGTTCAGCCGCGCGAGACGGACGAGGACGGCACCCAGGCCGACATGCGGCACCGGACGGTCGGGCGCGAGTGTCGCGGCCTCGGCATAGGCGTCGATCGCGAGGTCGAGCCGGCCTCGCTGCGCGGCGACGTGACCGCGCCGCAGGGCCTCCTTGTACTGCTCGAACACCGCCTCGTTCATGGCCTCGAACCTAACGCGCGGCGGTGCGAGCCGTCACCCTCCCGATGGTCATGGCTCTCGCTGAAAGCCTCCCTAAGGCCATGCCCGGATGCGGGAGATTGCGCGCCTCGCCGCCGTCCTGAACTGGCACCCTCAGCAGGGTGCTGCCGCTCGCGCACCGAAGGCGGAGGCGAGGCTCCGGCGAGCGATCCGCCTGAGGTTTTTAGCGCTTCGTGTACTGCGGGGCTTTCCGCGCGCGCTTGAGGCCGTACTTCTTGCGCTCCTTCATCCGCGGATCGCGGGTCAGGAGGCCCGCCTGGCGGAGCGGAAGCCGGTGCCCTTCGGGATCGAGCTGCAGCAGCGCCCTGGCGATACCGTGCCGGATCGCCCCTGCCTGGCCCGTCACACCGCCACCCTCGACCTTGATCATGGCGTTGAAGCGGCCTTCCGTGCCCGTGACGCGGAACGGCATGCGCACGTCGGCCTCGTTGACCGCGTTCCCGAAGTGCTCGTCGAGGGTCCGGCCATTGATCACGATCTCGCCTTCGCCGGGAAGCAGGCGGACGCGAGCGATCGCCGTCTTCCGGCGGCCCGTCCCGAAGTAGAACGCAGGCGTCGTCATCGTGCTCCTCGTGTGTCGAGCGGCTGCGGCCGCTGTGCCGTGTGCGGGTGGTCCGATCCGGCGTAGATCTTGAGCTTGCGGAGCTGCTGCGTGCCGAGCTTCGTGCGCGGCAGCATCCCCTTGACAGCCCGCCGGATCACCTCTTCGGGCCGGCGCTCAAGGAGATGACCGAGGGTCTCCTCCTTGAGGCCCTGGGGATAACCACTGTGACGGACGTAGACCTTGGAATCACGCTTGTCACGCGTGACCGCGACCCTGGCGGCGTTGACGACGATCACGTGATCGCCGGAATCGAGGTTCATGGCGTAGTAAGGCTTGTGCTTGCCTTCGAGCACGCGCGCGATCCGCGACGCGAGGCGACCGAGGGTCTGGTCCGTCGCGTCCACGACGTACCACCCGCGCTCGATGTCGCTCTCGGAAAGCTTCGCAGTCATCGCGTCTGCTGCTCTCCCTGATGTGTTGCCGTTTGTGTTTCGCGGCTGGTGCGGAAGCGTCGTCCCAGGACGACGCGTCTGAGGCACAAGCCCTTCGCAGGGGCCGTCGCCCCGTCGAGTGCCGGCCGCCTGTCCTTCAGCGCTTGCGCGACCGACGCTTGATTTGTGTTACCGCGACCAACCTCGATGAGAACCGCCGCGATCCGACGGACCATCCCCTGCAGGAATGCATCGGCGGCGACGTCGATCGTCACCTCCGAGCCTCTGCGCCCGATCCGGATCCACTGAACGGTCCGAACCGGAGAAGAGCCCACCGGCGCCCCGAAGGCGGTGAAGTCGTGCCGGCCCACCAGGACCGACGCAGCATCCGCCATCGCTGCAGTATCGAGCGGGACCCGAACCGCGAACGCATAGCGCTCGCGAAGCGGGCTTCGCGGTCCGTTCCACACGGTGTACCGGTACTCCCTGTACCGTGCCGCGTGGCGGGGGTGGAACCCTGCCGCCGCCGTTCGCACGTTGCGAACCGCGACGTCCGCTGGAAGGAGCGCGTCCAACGCTCGTCCCAGCTCCTCGGCCGAGAGACGTCCCGGATAGGTGAACGCGATCACCTGGTCCGAGGCATGCACCCCGGCGTCGGTCCGGCCGGCTCCATCGACTCGCAGCCGCGCTCCGCCGTTGAGCTTGGCGAGTGCCGCTTCGAGCTCCCCCTGGACCGTCCGCACTCCAGACTGGGCCTGGAACCCGGCGAAGTCTGTCCCATCGTATTCAACCCTTGCGGTGTAACGCACGGGGGCGTCCTCTCGAACGCCTTTACTGCCTCGTCGCCGCTCAGGCGAGCTCAGTGCAAGGCGCCGCCGAGCAGGGAGCGCGAGCGCACTTGGTGGTGCGTGAGCGCTTGCGCGGAGGCGGCAACGCGAAAATGAGCCGTATGAGCGGCGACTGTCATACAAGCTCCAATTGAACGATCTGGGCGGCGTCGCCGGCGCGCTGGCCGACGCGCACGATACGCGTGAAGCCTGACGTTCGGTCGGCGTACTTCGGGGCGATCTCGTCGAACAGTTTGCTGATCACGAGAGGCTCGTTCGGGAACTCCGAGCGGACGGCCCGACGAGCTGTCAGGTCGCCGCGCTTCGCGATAGCGATCACGCGCTCGATCTGCCCCCGAACCTCCTTCGCCTTGGCCTCCGTGGTCCGGATCTTCTCATAGCGCAGCACCGAAACCGTCAGGTTCCGATAGAGCGCCATTCGGGCGCCGTGCCGGCGCCCGAGCTTGCGGCCGTCGATCCGGTGGGCCACCGATCAGGCCTCCTCGTCTCCGTCCTCGAGCGTCTCGTCGCCCAGGCCGTCGAGCTCGTCGGACTCGGTCTCGGGGACGATGAAACCTCGCATCCGGAGCCGCTCCTTCATCTCGTCGAGCGACTTCTTCCCGAAGTTGCGCATCCGGAGCAGGTCGTCGTCCGACAGCTGCAGGAGCTGCCCGACCTTGACGATGTTGTTCCGCTTGAGGGAGTTGTACGCCCGCATCGGCAGGTCCAGCTCCTCGATCGGCATGTCGAGCATGTTCGGCGGGAGCTGCGGCACACCTGCGGCGGCGCGATCGCCGGGCCCGACCGGCATCCCGATGCTCACGAAGTTCTGGAACTCGCGGACCAGCCGCTCGGCTGCGCGCGACAGGGCCTCCTCGGGGCTGATCGTGCCGTCCGTCTCGATCTCGATCGTCAGCTTGTCGTAGTTCGTCATCTGGCCGACGCGGACGCTGTCGATCCAGTAGTTCACCTTGCGGACCGGCGTGAAGATCGCGTCGACGGCGATGACCCCGATCGGCAGGGCCTCTGTCCGCTCGGCGCCGAGGTAGCCCACCCCGCGCTCGACGGTCAGGTCCATCTCGATCGTCACATCATCCTTGTCGATCGTCATGAGGACCAGCTCGGGATTGACGATCTCGACGTCCGCGGATTCGGTGATGTCGCCAGCGGTGACCGCGCCTGCTCCGCTCTTCATGAGCCGGAGCGACACGGGGTGGTTGGCGAAGCTCTTCAGGCGGAGCTTCTTGACGTTCAGGACGATCTGGGTCACGTCTTCCTTGACGCCCGGGATGGTCGAGAACTCCTGGTACACGTCGCGGATCTGGATCGACGTGACCGCGGCGCCTTCGAGCGAGGACAGCAGGACGCGCCGCAGGGCGTTGCCCAGGGTGACGCCATAGCCGGCCTCGAGCGGGCCGGCCTCGTACTTGCTGTAGGCGCCGAGCTCCTCGACGCTTTCGATGTGGGGTGCTTCGAGCTCGATCATCGTGTGGGGCTTACCTCGAGTAGTACTCGACCACGAGCTGCTCGTTGAGATCGAGCGGCATCTGGTCTCGACGGGGCAGGGCGGACACCGTGCCGGACAGCGTGGCGGGGTCCACGCTCAGCCAGTCCGGGGTCTGCTGGGACTTGAGTGTTTCGCCGGCCAGCTTGAACGGCTCGCGGCTTCGTCGTCCTTCGCGGACTTCGACCCGGTCGCCGGAAGCCAGCTGGAATGACGGGATGCTGGTCGGCCGGCCGTTCACCGCGAAGTGACCGTGGCCAACGAGCTGGCGGGCCTGCGCACGCGACGTGGTGAAGCCCATCCGGTAAACGACGTTGTCGAGCCGCAGCTCCAGTATGCGCAGGAGGTTCTCGCCGGTGACCCCCGGGCGCGACTCCGCGCTCTCGAAATAGTTCTTGAACTGCCGCTCAAGGACGGCGTAGACGCGGCGCACCTTCTGCTTCTCGCGCAGCTGGAGACCGAACTCGCCGACCTTGCGGCGTCGGACGCCGTGCTGGCCGGGCGGCGTCGGGCGCCGCTCGAAGGCGCACTTCTTCGTGTAGCAGCGGCTGCCCTTCAGGAAGAGCTTGGCGCCTTCCCGCCGGCACAGGCGGCAGACGGCTTCGGTGTAACGGGCCATCGCGAGGCCTAGACCCGGCGCCGCTTGGGGGCGCGGCAGCCGTTGTGCGGGATGGGTGTCACGTCGGTGATCGCGCTGACCTCGAGGCCCGCCGCCTGGAGCGAGCGGATTGCCTGCTCACGGCCCGCGCCGGGACCCTTCACGTACACCTCGACCTGGCGCATGCCGTGCTCCATCGCGCGGCGGGCGGCGCCGTCGGCCGAGAGCGCGGCCGCGTACGGCGTGCTCTTGCGGGAGCCCTTGAAGCCGGCCACTCCGGCCGACCCCCAGCTCACCACAGCACCCGTCGGGTCGGTGATCGTAATGATCGTGTTGTTGAACGTCGCCTGGATGTGGACGTGTCCGGCGGGGACGTTCTTGCGTTCGCGGCGGCGCGACTTGACCGCCTTCTTGCGATCGGGCATTCCCTGGCAGGTTCCTCGCTGCTTCTTGCGGCGTTACTTCTTGCGGCGGACGCCGACGGTCCGCTTCGGGCCCCGCCGCTGGCGGGCGTTGGTCTTCGTACGCTGGCCGCGAACCGGCAGGTTGCGGCGGTGGCGCACCCCGCGGTACGAACCGATCTCGATGAGGCGCTTGATGTTGAGTGCCACCTCGCGGCGGAGGTCGCCCTCGACCTTGTAGCGCCGGTCGATCAGCTCGCGCAGGCGGTTGACCTGCTCTTCCGTCAGGTCGCGCACCCGTGTGTCGGGGTTGATGTTGCTCTGCGCCAGGATCTTCCGGCTTGTGGGCAGGCCGAGGCCGTAGATGTAGGTCAGCGCAACTTCGACCCGCTTTTCGCGCGGGACGTCGACACCGGCGATTCGCGCCACTCGCTCAGCCCTGCCGCTGCTTGTGCTTGGGGTTGGTGCAGATGACCATCACGGTGCCGTGGCGACGGATCACTTTGCAGTTGTCGCAGCGGGCCTTGACGGACGCTCTGACTTTCACGATTCCTCGAATCAGTTGGTCACCTGAGCCGGTACGTGATCCGGCCCCGGGTGAGGTCGTAGGGCGACAGCTCCACCCGGACACGGTCGCCGGGCAGAATCCGGATGAAATTCATCCGCAGCTTGCCGCTGATGTGGGCGAGAACCCTGTGGCCGTTCTCGAGCTCGACCGCGAACATCGTGTTGGGAAGCGGCTCGATCACCGTTCCTTCCACTTCGATCGCGTCCTTCTTGGCCACAGGCGCTAAACGTTCCCTTTCTCGCATCGAATGCCGGTCCCTGACCGGCACACGAACGTGCAGAGTATCAAACGGAGCGGTCTCCGGCAAACGCCGGAGCTCCGACGGTGGTCAGGATTTCCGGTCCATCCTCGGTGATCGCGATGGTGTGCTCGAAGTGCGCGGCGAGCGCGCCGTCGCGGGTCACCACCGTCCAGCCGTCAGCCTCGACGTCGACATCGTCGCCCCCCAGCGTGAACATCGGCTCGATCGCCAGGCACATGCCGGGCTCGATCACGCGCCCGCCGTCACCGCGCGCCCGGAAGTTGGGGATCTGCGGGTCCTCGTGCATGCAGGTGCCGATGCCATGGCCGACGAACTGGCGGACCACGCCGTAGCGGGCCGACAGCGCGACGTCCTCGATGGCCGCACCGATGTCGCCGATCCGGTTGCCGGGCTGGGCGGCCGCGATGCCGGCCATCAGGGCCAGCCGCGTCGCGTCGACGAGTGCCTTGGCCTCAGGCGCGACACCGCCGACCGCAAAGGTTCGGGCCCCGTCACCGTGCCAGCCGTCGACGATCGCGCCCGCGTCGATGGAGACGAGCTGGCCCTCGCGGATCTCGCGCCCGTCCGGGATGCCGTGCACGACTTCGTCGTCGATGGAGATGCACAGGCTCGCCGGGAACGCGCGTGGGCCGCGACCGTAGCGGCAGCCACCGAGGTAGCCCTTGAACGACGGGACCGCGCCGGTCGCTTGCATATGGCGTTCGGCGAGCTCGTCGAGACGGGCCGCCGTCACGCCCGGTCGCAGCTCCGACTCGACCAGCGCGAGCACTTCGGCGACGACTCGGCCGGCGCGCCGCATCTTCTCGATCTCCTGGCGGGACTTGCGGGTCACCACGTCAGCGCGCGCTCCCGCTCGCCTGCGTGAGCGCGGCGACGAGCTCCTCGGTCACCTCGTCGATCGGGCGGGTACCGTCGACCGACCGCAGCTTGCCCTGGGCCCTGTAGTGGTCGCAGACCTCGAGCAGGTCGGGGACCTGCTGCCTGAGGCGCGCACGGATCGTCTCGACCTTGTCGTCCTCTCGCTCGTACAGCTCGGAGCCGTCGATGTCGCAGATGCCCGGGACCCGCGGCGGCTTCGAGATCTCGTTGTAGATATGGCCCTCCGCGCGGCAGACGAGGCGGCCCGACAGGCGACGCACCAGCTCCTCGGGCGGGACATCGATCAGGATGGCCTCCTCGACGCGGGCGTTGCGCTCAGCGAGGGCGGCATCCAGCACACCAGCCTGAGCGGGAGTACGCGGGAACCCGTCGAGGAGCACGCCCTGCCTGGCGTCCGGGGCCGTCAGGCGCTCGAGCAGCATCCTGACGGTCACGTCGTCGGGGACGAGCTCGCCTCGGTCCATGTACGCCTTCGCCTCGAGGCCGATCGGCGTTCCCTGCTCCGCGGCGGCCCGGAACATGTCGCCGGTAGCCAGGTGGAGGAGGTTCAGCCGAGGAGCGAGGATCTCGGCCTGGGTCCCCTTGCCGGCGCCCGGCGCGCCGAGGAGAACCAGCACCCTCAACGTATGAACCCCTCGTAGTTCCTCATCATGAGTTGGGCTTCGATCTGCTTCATCGTTTCCACGACCACGCTGACCACGATCAGGAGGCCTGTGCCGCCGAGGCCGATACCGCCGAGGGTTGGGAAGATCGCGGCGACCACCTGCGGTGAGACCGCGACGATGCCGAGGAACAGCGCGCCGGCCACGGTTATCCGGAAGGCAACCTTGGACAGGTATTCCTGGGTCGGTCGGCCCGGGCGTATGCCGGGTATGAAACCCCCGTTCTTGCGGAGTTGCTCGGCCGTCTCATCGGGCTTGAACACGAATGCCGTGTAGAAGTAGGTGAAACCGACGGTCATCAGGAAGTAGAGCACGAGGTACACCGGGCGTTGCGGGCTCAGGAATTCGACGATGCCGCTGGAGATCTGCGCGACGAGCGGGACCTGGGAGTTCTGGAAGTAGCTGGCGACCTGCTGCGGGAAGAGCAGGATGCTGATGGCGAAGATGATCGGGATGACGCCGGCCTGATTGACCCGGAGCGGGAGGAAGGTCGAACCGCCCTGGTACATACGCCGCCCACGGACGCGTGACGCGTACTGGATCGGGATCCGCCGCTGGCCCTCCTGGATGTAGATGATCACGAACACCGCGAGCACGCCGATCACGGCAAAGATCGCGAACGCCGCGAGGTCGGGGCTGCCGAGGAAGTTGCCGATCGCGTTGGGAATGCGGCCGACGATCCCGGCGAAGATGATGAAGCTGATCCCGTTCCCGATGCCCTTCTCGGTGATCAGCTCGCCCAGCCACATCAGCAGGATCGCGCCCGCGGTCAGGGTCACGATCTGGGTCAACGTCTCGAAGCGCGAGATGTCGAACGGCGTGGTCAGGATCGGCGGGTTGGACTGCGACGCGAGCAGGGCCAGAAAGCCGTACGACTGGAGCATCGCCATCGGCACGGTGAGGTAGCGCGTGTACTGGTTGATCTTGTTGCGCCCGTACTCACCCTCGCGGCTCAGCTCCTGGAGCCGTGGGATGACGCTGGTCATCAGCTGCATGATGATCGAGGCGTTGATGTAGGGGTTCATGCCCAGGCCGACGATCGAGAAGTTCGACAGGCCGCCACCCGAGAACAGGTCCAGCAGGCCGAACAGGGCGCTGCCCTGGAAGAACGCCTGCAGCGCGTCGCGGTTGACGCCCGGAACCGGGACGTGGGCGAACAGGCGGAAGACGATCAGGGCCCCCGCCACGAACAGGATTCGGCGCCGAATGTCGGGCGCGCGAAACGCGTTGATCAGCGCGTCGAACACAGGTCAGGCGTCGCCGCTGGGCTGGGATTCGGTTTCTGGCCCGGTCGCGTCGTCCGACCCGGTCGACTCGGCCCGGGGCGCGGGCTCGCTGGACTCGGGCTCACCGGACTCGGGCTCGCTCGAGCCGCCTATGGAGGCCCGTCCGCGAGCGCGCGATCCCCGTGTAGAGGATTTCTGAGGCGCCGCGCTGCCGGCCTCCGCCGCGGGCTCAGTGGCGGCCGGCTCGGCGGAAGCCCCGGCTGGCTCGGCGGAAGCCTCCGCATGCTCCTCGGCCCGCTCGGCGGTCGTTGCACGCGGCTCCCTATCGCGGGGATGAGCCTCCTCCGCACCGCTTGCGCGCCGGCGCGCTCGTTTCTCAGGCGTTTGCGCCTTCGCGGGACGCTCTTCGACGGCCGCGTCGGTCGCGGCCGCGGGGGTCGCGACCTCCGGAGCTGCGGTCTCAGCCGCCTCGCGAGGCCGCCGTTGTCCGCCCGGCTGCGGCATCTCGATCACAGACACTGTGCCTCCGGCTGCCTCGATCTTCGAGGCGGCGCTCTTGCTGAAGGCGTCGGCAACGACGAACAGCGGCCGGGTCACCTCTCCCTGGCCGAGGACCTTGAGCGGCTTGTCGAGGCTGCGGACGAGGCCCACGGACTTGAGGATCTCCTGGTTGACCGTTACCGGCGCGGCCTTGCTGCCTGGCTTCGGCGCCCGGCCGGGAAGATCGCCGGCTTCGAGCGCGCCGAGCTCGACGAGCGCGCTGATGCGCTCGAGGTTCACGACCTCGTATTCGAGCTTGAATGGGTTCCGGAACCCGCGCAGCTTCGGGATGCGCTGATGGAGCGGCGTCTGGCCGCCCTCGAACCAGGGCGGGATCGAGGCCCCGGCTCGCGCCTTCTGGCCCTTCGTTCCGCGACCTGCCGTCTTGCCCTTGCCGGCGGCGATGCCTCGCCCGACCCGGGTCCGAGCCGTCCGCGACCCGGCGGCGGGTCGCAGCTCGTGCAGCTTCATGACTTCTCCGGTTTCGTGTCGCCGGAGTTCGCTGGACTTCTCCGGCCGGCCTTCTCCGGTGTCCTCTCGCCGTCGATCTCCTCGACCGAAACGAGGAAGCGCACCTGGCGGACCATGCCCCGGGTGGCTTCGTTGTCGGGGATCTCGACGGTGTCGCCGATCCGGCGCAGCCCGAGAGCGCGGACGGTCGCCCGGTTGCGGGCGACGTGGCTGATCGTGCTCTTCGTCTGGGTCACCCGCAGCTTACCGGCCATTCGTGGCCTCCGGGGCGGACTGGCCGGGGATGAACGAGCGGAGCGTGACGCCGCGCCGCGCCGACAGCTCATCGGCCGAGTGCAGGCCGCGGAGCGCTTCCAGCGTCGCGCGAACGACGTTCACCGGGTTGGTCGACCCGTGGGTCTTGGCCAGGATGTCGCGGATGCCGGCGGCCTCGACCACGGCGCGCACCGACCCTCCGGCGATGACGCCGGTGCCCTGCGAGGCGGGCTTCAACAGCACCCTGCTCGCGCTGAACTGCTGGCGAACCTCGTGCGGGATCGTCGTCCCCACCATCGGGATCCGGATCAGGTTCTTCTTCGCGTCCTCGACACCCTTGCGGATCGCCTCGGGCACCTCACCGGCCTTGCCGAGTCCGGCGCCGACATGCCCGGCGCGGTCGCCGACCACGACCACGGCGCTGAACGAGAAGCGCCGACCGCCCTTGACGACCTTCGCTACCCGGTTGATCTGGACCACGCGCTCCTCGAGCGTCAGCTTGTTGGGATCGATCCTGGCCACGTGTGCTCCCTTCGGTCAGAACTCGAGGCCGGCTTCGCGGGCGGCATCGGCGAGCGACTTGATGCGCCCGTGGTACCGGAACCCGGCCCGATCGAAGACGACGGCGCGTACGCCCGCCGTCCTGGCTCGTTCGGCAAGCAGCCGACCGACGATCCTGGCTTCCTCGGTCTTGGTCCCCGAGGAGCCTCGCAGCTCCTTCTCGACCGACGAGGCGGCTGCAAGCGTCCTGCCGGACGAGTCGTCGACGACCTGCGCGTAAATGTGATTCAGGCTGCGGAAGACCGCCAGGCGCGGTCGCCCGCCCGTGCCCGCCAGGTTGAGGCGGATTCGGGTGTGGCGCTTGGCTCGGGCGGCGCCGCGGGTTGCGACCTGCGTCATCGTTCGGAATTCCTCGGTTGGTTCGTTGCTACTTCTTGCCGCCGATCTTGCCGGCCTTGCCAGCCTTGCGACGGACCTGCTCCCCGGCGTACCGGACACCCTTGCCCTTGTACGGCTCCGGCTTGCGGCTGGAGCGCACCGCGGCCGCGACCTCGCCCACGAGCTGCTTGTCGATCCCGACCACCGACAGGTGGGTCGGGTTCTCGAGCTCGAAGGAGATTCCGGGCGGCGGCGCGATCTCGACCGGGTGGCTGTAGCCCAGGCTCAGCTGGAGCTTCTCCCCGATCTTCTGGGCGCGGTAGCCCACACCGGTGATCTCGAGGCCCTTGCGATAGCCGGTCGTGACGCCGGTGACCATGTTGGCCACCAGCGTTCGGGTCAGGCCGTGCAATTCGCGGTGATTCTTGGCGTCACTCGGGCGGCTGACGACGATGCGGCCGTCCTCCGTCGCCACGCGCATCTCGGCCGGCAGGGTCTGCTCGAGCTTGCCCTTCGGCCCGGATACGGCGATCCGGCGGCCGTCGATGGTGACCTCGACCCCGCTCGGGATGGCGATGGGAAGTCGTCCGATTCGAGACATCGCGAGCTACCAGACGAAGGCGAGGACTTCCCCGCCCAACTGTGCCTGCTTGGCCTTGTGGCCGGTCATGATTCCCCGGCTCGTGCTGACGATCACGATGCCCAGCCCGCCGAGCACGCGCGGAATGTCGGTCTTGCGCGCATACACCCGCAGACCCGGCTTGCTGATCCGCTTCAGCCCGGAGACGACGGGGGCCTTGCCGTCGACGTACTTCAGCGTCAGCCGCAGGACGATCGACGGGCCCTGGCGCTCCTCGGCGACGTCGGCGATAAAGCCCTCCTCCACGAGAATTCGGGCGATCTCCCGCTTCGTCCGCGAGGCCGGGACGACGACTTCCGTGTGACGCGCGCGTGACGCGTTACGGATCCGCGTGAGCATGTCCGCGATCGGGTCGGAGATGTTCATGGTCCCCCTTACCAGCTCGACTTCGTGATGCCGGGCAGCTCACCCTGGAGCGCCCGCTCCCGGAAGCAGATCCGGCACAGTGCGAAGCGACGGATGAAGGCACGAGGGCGGCCGCACACCGTGCAGCGGTGGTAGCCGCGCACCTTGAACTTGGGTGGCCGCTTTGCCTTGGCGATGAGTGATTTCTTGGCCATCGGTTTCCTCCCGCCCCTAGAGCCCGTTCATGAGGCGAAGGGCATGCCGAGGAGCTCGAGCAGGCGCTTCGACTCCTCGTCGGACTTCGCCGTCGTCACGATGCTGATCTCCAGCCCGCGGAGGCGGTCCACTTTGTCGTAGTCGATCTCCGGGAACGCGAGCTGCTCCCGCAGACCGAGTGAGAAGTTGCCGCGACCGTCAAACGACTTCGACGGAACGCCGCGGAAGTCGCGGATGCGTGGGAGTGCCAGCGTCATCAGCCGCTCGAGGAAATCCCACATCCGCTCGCCGCGCAGGGTGACCTTCGCGCCGATCGGATTGCCGGTCCGCAGCCGGAACTGCGAGATGGAGCGCCGGGCACGGGTGATGATCGGCCGCTGGCCGGTGATCATCGCCAGATCGCCGACGGCGGCATCGATCGCCTTGGCGTTAGTCAGCGCCTCGCCGAGGCCGATGTTGATGACGACCTTGCTGACCCGCGGGACTTCCATCGCGTTGCCGTAGGCGAATTGCTTGGTGAGCGCGGCCACGACCTCCTGGCCGTACCGCTCGCGCAGGCGGCCGCTCATGCCTTCTTCGCCTCCAGCTGGTGCCCGTTCCGGCACACGCGGACGCGGTCGCCGTTGGGCAACCGGACGTGTCCGATCCGCGTCGGCTCCGAGCACTCCGGGCAGACCAGCATCACCTTGCTCGTCGCGATCGGCTGGGCGATGTCGATGATGCCGCCCAGCTGCGACGCGGGAACGCGCCCCGTCGTCGTCTGGTCCGGGCGCGGCGGGCGGCCTTTCTGGTGGCGCTTGGCGATGTTGAGGCCGGTCACCACGACGGCGCTCTCGGCGAAGGGCGTCGTGACCTTCCAGGTCTTTCGCGAGCCCATCAACCGGCCGCGCGGCTCGCGCAGCACGCGCTCGACGACGCCTCGCTTGCCTGCGTCCTTGCCGGCCAGCAGCACGACAGTGTCGCCCGAGCGGATCTCCGGCACCTTGGTGACTCTCGACGCGCGCGGCATCACAACACCTCCGGCGCGAGCGAAACGATCTTCATGTAGTTGCGGTCCCTGAGCTCGCGCGCCACGGGACCGAAGATTCGCGTCCCGCGCGGGTTGCCCTGGTTGTTGATGAGCACTGCCGCGTTCTCATCGAAGCGGATGTAGCTGCCGTCCGAGCGGCCGTACTCCTTCGCCGTTCGGACGACGACGGCACGCACGACGTCGCCCTTCTTGACCGCGGCGTTGGGAATGGCCTGCTTGACGCTGGCGACGATCACGTCACCGACGCCGGCCGACGTCTTCTGCGAGCGGCCCATGACCCGGATGCACTGGATCGTGCGGGCGCCCGTGTTGTCGGCGACCTTGAGACGGCTGTACGGCTGGATCATCGGCTCGCCTCGGCCGCCTCCGACTCGCCGCCAGGCTCAGACACCCCGCCAGGCTCCGCTTCACTTGCTGCCCCGCCGGCCGACGCGTCGGCAGCCGACTCGCCCGCCGCGCCCGATTCCCCAGCTCCGGTCTCCGCGGCTGCCTCCGTTTCGGCCTGCTGGTGCCGACCGGGATGGGCGGACGCGTGGATCGCCTCGGACGTCGCGGCTTCCTCGGCGACGATCGTCTCGCCGGCCTGCGCGCCGGCGCGCGCGACCACCTCGACCAGGCGCCACCGCTTGGTTGCCGACAGCGGACGGGACTCCTCGATGAGGACCGTGTCGCCGACGTGTGCGTCGTTGGCCTCGTCGTGGGCCTTGAACTTGGTCGTGAGACGGATGACGCGCTTGTACAACGGGTGGCGGGCCAGCCGCTGGACGGACACGACGATCGTCTTGTCCATCCGGTCGCTGACCACGTGGCCGACCTTCGTCTTGCGCTTGCCGTTTACCCGGCTGATGGGTGGTGCTCCTGTCATCTGGTCCTCGCGCTCAGGCCGTCCTGGCCCGTTCGGTGCGCCGCTCGAGCTGGACGGTCAGGATCCTGGCGATCGTCCGGCGGGCGGCGGGAATCTGGCTGTAGTCCTTGAGCTGCCGGGTCGACAGCGCGAAGCGCGCGCCCCACAGCTCCTGCTTCGCCTCGCGGAGGGCTTCCTCCAGCTCGGCGTCCGACATCGCGCGGACCTTATCGATGTCCATCTGACGTCGCCTCCCTCACGCCTTCCCGGGTGACGACCCGTGTCGAGACCGGCAGCTTGTGGCCGGCCAGGCGCATGGCCTCGACAGCCTCGTCGTGGGCGATGCCGGCCATCTCGAACAGGATCCTGCCGGGCTTGACGACGGCAACCCAGTGGTCGGGCGCGCCCTTGCCGGAACCCATGCGGGTCTCGGCAGGCTTCTTGGTCGCGGGCTTGTCGGGGAAGATCCGGATCCAGATCTTGCCGCCGCGTTTCACCGAGCGCGTCATCGCCCGGCGAGCGGCCTCGATCTGCCGGCTCGTGATCCACGCCGGCTCGAGCGTGGCGAGCCCGTAGTCGCCGAAGGCCACGTCGTGGCCGCCCTTGGCGAGCCCGGACATTCGACCGCGCATGACCTTGCGGTGCTTGACGCGTCGAGGCATCAGCATGGCTCAGGCCGCTCCTGCAGCGGCCGCAGAACCGGTCGCTGCGAGTTCGCGCGGCGCGCGCTCGGGCGCGATGTCGCCGCGGTAGATCCAGACCTTGACGCCGATCCGGCCGTACGTCGTGTGCGCGTGGACCTGCCCGTAGCTGATGTCCGCGCGCAGCGTGCCGAGGGGAATCCGCCCTTCGCGATCCCACTCGCGGCGGCCCATCTCCGAGCCACCGAGTCGGCCGGCGACTGCGATCTTCACGCCCTTGGCCCCGGCCTTCATCGTCCGCTGAATGGCCTGCTTCATGGCCTTCTTGAAGGCAATCCGGCGACTCAGCTGCTGGGCGATGTTGGTCGCAACCAGGTAGGCGTCGAGCTCGGGCTGGCGGATCTCCTTGATCTCGAGCTTGACCTTGCTCTTCGAGAGGGCGCCGATCTGCTGGCGGAGCACCTCGACGTTCGCACCGCCCTTGCCGATCACGATGCCCGGCTTGGCCGTATGGATCGTGACGGTCACGTGGTTGATACCCCGCTCGATCTCGACCATGCTCACGCTCGCGTTCGCGAGGCGACGCGCGACGAGCTGGCGGATGGCGATGTCCTCCTGCAGCAGCTCGGTGTATTCCTTGTCGCGGTACCACTTCGCGGTCCAGGTGCGTGAAACGCCCAGCCGGAAGCCGTACGGATGAACCTTGTGTCCCATGTCAGGCCTCCCGGTCCTCGACGACGACCGTGATGTGGGTCATCGGCTTGTGGATCGGAAATGCCCGACCCTGGGCCCGCGGCTGATAGCGCTTCATCGTCGGGCCCTCGTTCGCGTGGGCCTCGGCGACGAAGAGATCTTCGGCCGACAGGTTGTGATTGTTCTCGGCATTGGCGGTTGCGCTCTTGAGCACCGCGGCGACGTCCCGCGCGGCGTGCTGGGGCATGAAGCGCAGCAGGGCAACTGCTTCCTCGACCGGCTTGCCCACGATGACACGGGTGACAAGGTGGGCCTTGCGGGTCGAGCCGCGGATGTACTTGGCAGTGGCGGATACGCGCACGAGTCTGGCTGCTCCTGTTACTTGAGTGCGGTCGAGCGCTCGGTGTGCTTGCCGTGCCCGCGGAACGTGCGGGTCGGCGCGAACTCGCCGAGGCGGTGCCCGACCATGTTTTCGGAGATGTAGACCGGGATGTGCTTCTTGCCGTTGTAGACGGCGATCGTGTGGCCTATGAAGTCGGGGAATATCACCGACGCGCGAGACCAGATCTTGACGACCTTCTTCTCGCTGCGCTTGTTCATCTCCTCGACGCGACCCTTGAGCCGCTCCTCGACGAACCAGCCTTTCTTTACCGATCGGGACATGCCGCTACACCTTCCCCACTACTTGCGATGTCGGGAGCGGACGATCAGCCGCCCGGTCGTCTTGGCTCGCCGCGTCCGGTAGCCCATGGCAGGCTTGCCCCACGGCGTCTTGGGTGGCATGCCGGCAGGCGACTTGCCTTCGCCGCCGCCATGTGGATGGTCGCGCGGGGTCATCGCCACGCCGCGGACCTCGGGCCGCTGGCCCATGTGTCGAGCCCGGCCGGCCTTGCCGAGGTTCTGGTTCTCGTGATCGAGGTTGCTGACCTGGCCGACCGTGGCCATGCACTTGACGGACACGCGACGGACCTCGCCCGACGGCATGCGGATCTGCGCGAAGTCGCCCTCCTTGGCCAGCAGCTGAGCGGCAGATCCGGCCGACCGGACGATCTGGCCGCCGCGCCCCGGGACGAGCTCGATGTTGTGGATCGTGGTGCCGAGCGGGATGTTGGCGATTGGCAGCGCATTGCCGACTCGAGCCTCCGCACCCGGGCCCGCCACGACCACGTCGCCGACGCGCAGTCCGTGCGGCAGCAGCATGTAGCGCTTCTCGCCGTCGCGGTAATGCAGCAGTCCGATCCGCGCCGACCGGTTGGGGTCGTACTCGATCGTGGCCAGCCGCGCGGGCACGCCATGCTTGTCGCGTCGGAAGTCGATCCGTCGGTAGTGCTGCTTCTCGCCGCCGCCGCGGTGGCGCACGGTGAGTCGGCCGGCATTGTTCCGGCCGGCGCCGCGCTTCTGCGGCTCGAGCAGTGGCTTGTAGGCCTCGCGGGTGGTGATCTCCTCGAAGGTCGGGCGCGTCATCCCCCGAAGGCCGGGCGAGGTTGGCTTGTAGCCGCGCAGGGGCATGCTCAGACTCCCTCGAAGAACTCGATCTTCTGGCCCGCGGCCAGGGTGACAATGGCCTTGCGCCAGGGGGTCGTGTAGCCCGTGATCCGGCCGCGCCGGGTTCCTCGTCGCTTCTCCTTGCGCTTGGTGGTCAGCACGTTCACCCCCACGACGGTGACGGCCTCCTTCTTGTAGAGCTCCTCCACGGCCGCCTTGATCTGGATCTTGTTCGCGTCCGGGTGCACCTGGAACGTGTAGCGGTGCGCCGGCTCGCGGCCGGCCAGGTCAATCGACTTCTCGGTGATGACCGGGCGGATGATCACTTCCTGTGCGGTCAGCACGCTCATGCGTACACCTCCGCCATGCGCTCGAGAGCGGGTTGTTCGATGAGCACCACGTCGGCATTGAGCAGGTCGACGACGTTGAGCGAATCGGCCAGGATGACGTCGACGTCGGGCAGGTTGCGGGCCGAAAGCACGAGCTTCTCGTCGCGTCCGGGAGCCACCACCAGCACCCGACCGTCGGCCTTGAGCGCGGCCAGGATGGCGAGCAGCTCGCGCGTCCGGATCTCTTCCAGGCCGAACCGGTCGACGACGCGAATCGCGTCGTCCGCCAGCTTCGCGGTCAGCGCGCCACGGAGGGCGAGCCGCTTCATCTTCCGCGGCAGTCGCTGCTCGTAGGAGCGCGGATGCGGACCGAAGACGACGCCGCCACCGGCGTAATGAGGCGCATTGGTCGAGCCCTGCCGGGCGCGGCCGGTGCCCTTCTGGCGATAGGGCTTGTGACCGCCGCCACGAACCTCGCCACGGGTTTTCGTGTCGTGCGTCCCGAGGCGGCGCGCAGCCAGCTGGGCAACCGCGGCCTGGTGCAGGATGGCCTCGTTGACCGGCGCCGCGAACAGCTCCTCCGCCAGGGTCACGTTGCCCACGGCCGCGCCCGTCCGATCGTAAAGGGTGGTTTCGGGCATCGTCAGGCCTTCTTCAGCAGGATGAGGGCGTTGCGGGCACCGGGCAGCGTGCCCTTGACGAGCACGAGGTTCCGCTCCGGATCCGTGCGGACGATGCGCAGCTTGCGGCTGGTCGCGCCGCGGTCGCCCATGTGGCCCGCCATGCGCATGCCCTTGTAGACGCGTCCCGGCGTGGTGCCGGGTCCGATCGAGCCCGGCTCGCGATGGTGGTCCGAACCGTGGGTCTTCGGCCCGCGCTTGAAGTGGTGGCGCTTGATGTGGCCGGCGAAGCCCTTGCCCTTCGAAACCCCCGTGACGTCCACGAGGTCACCCTCCGCGAACAGGCTCACGTCGAGGGTCTGCCCGACCTCGTACTCGTCCACGCTGTCGACGCGGAACTCGCGCAGGGTCGACACCTTGGGCAGGTCGCCCAGCTGGCCGGCGCGGGGCTTGGACAGGCGCGCGCTGGGCTCGATGCCGAGCTGCACCGCGGTGTACCCATCGCGCTGCGCCGTGCGCAGCCGCGTGACCGTATTCGGTTCCACGGCAACCACGCTGACGGGCACCATCGTGCCGTCAGACTGGAACACCGACGTCATCCCGAGCTTCCGCCCGATGAGGCCGATCGCCATCAGCCTCTCCCCCGCACCGCGCGAGCGGGCGCGCTCAGCGCAAGGCGCACGCGGGCACCCCCAAACCTCGGGCGGATGGCGTCGGCGGCGCTCCGCCTCCGACCTCGGTGAGCGAGTAGCGGCTCGGCGATGAGCTTGCCGACGCCGGAGCGGGGTCGAATCAGCGTGCGCGTCATCACATCTTGATTTCGATGTCGACGCCGGCGGCCAGCGACAGCCGCATCAGGGCATCGACCGTCTTGGAGCTCGGATCCAGGATGTCGACGAGCCGCTTGTGGGTGCGGATCTCGAACTGCTCCCGGCTGTCCTTGTCGATGAACGGCGAGCGAAGGACGGTGAACTTCTCGATGCGCGTCGGCAGCGGCACGGGACCGACGACGTCGGCGCCGGTCCGCTGGGCCGTCTCCACGATCTGGGCCGCCGACTGATCGAGCAGTCGGTGGTCGTAGGCCTTGAGGCGGATCCTGATCCGCTGCTTTGGCATCGGCTTACTCGGTGATGCTGGTGATGGCGCCGGCACCGACGGTCCGGCCGCCCTCCCGGATGGCGAAGCGCTGGCCGGTTTCGAGGGCGATCGGGGTGATGAGCTCGACGGTCATCTCGACGTTGTCGCCGGGCATGATCATCTCGGCGCCGGCGGGCAGGCC
>VBFZ01000154.1 GCA_005880805.1 Chloroflexota bacterium
ATCGGCACGGACCCGCGCCGCGAATGCGTCGAACGTGCGGTCGGTCTTCTCCTCGACCAGGTCCCACTTGTTGACGGCGACGACGAGACCCTTGCCCTCCTCGACGACGAATCCGGCCACGTGAGCGTCCTGGGCGGTCAGTCCATCCACCGCGTCCACGACGAGCACAGCGACGTCCGCCCGCGAGATCGCCTTGAGCGCCCTCAGCGTCGAGTAGCGCTCCGCGGCCGGTCCCGACGCGACCTTGCCTCGCCGACGGATCCCCGCCGTATCGATGAGCACGACCTCGCTGCGTCCCCACTCCAGCGTCGTGTCGATCGCGTCGCGAGTCGTACCGGGAACCTCCGACACGATCGCGCGCTCCTGCCCGAGGAGCTTGTTGAGAAGGCTCGACTTGCCTACATTCGGACGGCCCACGAAGGCGATTGCCGCCGGCTCGTCGTCGGCTGCAGCCGCGAGCGCGGCGTCCCACCGTCGGGCGGCCGCCTGCTCGTCGGCGAGATCCTGCTCGTCGGCGAGATCCTCCTCGACGCCGGCTTCGTCGCTCCCCTCCCCGACCACGGTCGGCGCAAGGCGTCCCTCCGCAACCTCGCGCGCGAAATCATCCGCCTCCCGCTCGCGCGCTTTCACGGCTCGCTCTTCATCGCTCTCCGGCGGGAGCGCTTCGACCACCGCGTCGAGAAGCTCGGCGGTTCCCCTTCCGTGCGCCGCGGAGATCGCGTAGGTCTGCTCCCAGCCGAGCTCCCAGAACTCGGCCGCGTCGAGCTCGCGCTGCGGGTTGTCGGCCTTGTTGACGGCCACGAGCACACGCCCTCGCGCCTGCCGGAGGAGCACCGCCGCCTCGAGGTCGGGCGGTGTCAGCCCCGCGACCGCATCGGCGACGAAGACAATCACGTCGGCCTCGGCGATGGCCAGCCGGGCCTGCTCCTGGACGGCAGCTTCGATCGAGTCGCCGGGCGCGGCCTCAAGCCCGCCGGTGTCTACGATCACGAACCGGCGGCCGTTCCATTCGGCCTCGCCGTACAGCCGGTCACGGGTCGTCCGCGCGCGGTCCTCGACGATCGCCGTGCGCGCGCCGAGGATCCGATTGAAAAGCGTGGACTTGCCGACATTTGGGCGACCCACGATAGCGACGACGGGCAGGCCGCTCATCGATCGAGCCACGGATTTACGCCGCGCCGGACGTCGGGTGGTTCGTCGTCTCCGACTTGGGGAGGGATGTCGTCCGTCCTGCGGGCGTGGCTGCCTCCGCGAGCTCGAAGATGCGGCGCGTCACGGCGTGCAGGTCCTCGATGGGGGTCGACGTGCCGCCGGTGACACCCACGACTCGGGCCTCTTCGAAGACGGCGGGATCGGTCAGGTCCCGTTCGCCCTCGATCTGCACGGCACGAGTCCCGGCGATCCCGCACAGCCTCGTGAGCTCCTTGGTGTTCGCGCTGGACCGCCCGCCGACGACCACCATCAGGTCGACCTCGCGCGCCGACTCGAGCGTGTCCTCCTGTCGCCGGATCGTCACCGGACAGACGGTGTTGACGATCTTGAGCTCGTGGCTGCGGCCGACCATGAAAGCCGCCAGCTTCTCGAACTTCCACGGCGGCTGCGTGCTTTGCGAGATGAGCGCCATCCTCTTGCGGCGCGGGATGCGCTCCCAGTCCTCCTCCTCGTCGACGACGATGGCGTCCGGTGCGAAACCGAGGAGCCCGACGACCTCGGGATGCTTCGGCGTTCCGAGCAGCACGATCGTGTAGCCCTCGTCGACGAGCTTCACGATCTCCTTTTGCTCCTGGATCACCCACGTGCACGTTCCGTCGATCACCTCGAGGCCGCGCGCGTTCGCCCGCTCCATCACGTCGGGGCGGACGCCGTGCGCCCGGATCACGACCGCTGCGCCGTGATCGACGTCGTCGAGCGTATCGACGGTCTGGATGCCGAGCCGCTCGAGATCGGTGATGACGCCCTCGTTGTGGACGACCTGCCCGAGCGTGTGCGTCGTCTTGCCGGCCGCGGACGCCTCCTTGGCCATGTCGATGGCCTCGCGCACGCCATAGCAGAAACCCGTCCGCTTGGCGATCCGGACCTCTTCGACGGTTCCCATGTCGATTCGATTATCCCATGGGGACCCGTGTATCCCGGTTCCGCACGCAGTCAGCGGAGCTGGATCACGTTCGCGGTGATCAGCCCGGCGAGATCGGACGCGAGGTACGCGATGACGTCCGCCACGTCGGAGGCCTGGGCGATGTGGAAGTGCTCCTGGCTCGTCGCGAGCAGGTCCTCGACCTCGGATGTGACCCAGCCGGTGTCGGTGATCGGCGGATGAACGACGTTCGCGGTGATGCCATGGAGCGCGAGCTCGACCGCCGCCGACATCGTGTAGTTGACCTGGGCGGCCTTGGCCGCTCCGTACGAAACCTCGCCGGGGAAACCAAGCGGTCCGCCCGACGTGAGCCCGATGATGCGTCCCCAGCTCGCGCCACGGGCGACATGACGCCGCGCGAACTCCGCGATGAGCAGCGCCGCCGCCCGGGCGTCGACGTCGAACACCCGGTCGTGGCTGGTCGGCGACATTGATGCGAGATGGCGGCCGAACCCGTCGGTCTCCTGGGGGCCGAACGTGTCGGCGATCCAACCGCTCGCGTTGTTGACGAGGATTTCGACCGGCCCGAACGCAGCCTCCGCGCGGTCGAACAGAGGCGGGATGGTCGACGAGTCGGACAGGTCGGCCTCCGCGGCTTCCGCCTGACCGCCTTTGTCACGGATTCGCTGGAGGACGGTGGATGCGTCACGCGATCGGTGCTCGGCGTATTCCGCGGGGGTCCCGGGATCCGGCTCATCGGCCAGCCGGAGGAACGTGATGAGCACGCGGCCGCCGTTGGCGGCCAGCGCCTCCGCCGTCGCCGCACCGATGCCGTGGTTCGCGCCGGTGACGAGCGCGACGCGGCCGGTGAGTCCCGGAAATTGAGGCGTACCGACCCTGGTCGTCGCGGTCACTCGGCGGCGCCGGCCGCCGGGGTGACCTCCCCAGGAGAGCCGTACGCGCCCCGATAGGCGGCGGGCAGCAACTCGGCGATGCGATGCATGATCATGCTCGTAGCCGCCGCCTTCGCCGCTCGCCGATCCGTGCTGTCGGTCATCTCGCGCGGCAGGCTGAATGCCTCTCCGACGCGGAGCGTGATGCGGCCACCCGGATGCGGATAGGAGTGGCGCGGCCAGAACCGCTCGGTCCCCGTCACGGCCATGGGCAGGATGGGCGCCGCGGTGCGCAGCGCCAGCATTGCCAGGCCGTCCCTGGCCTCCTGGAGCGCGCCTGTCGGGCTTCGCGTGCCTTCGGGAAAGACCATCAGCACGTGTCCCTCGTCGAGGATGCGCCGAGCCAGCCGGAAGGCCTCCACGTCGGCCGTCCCGCGATCGACCGGGTGAATACTGCTCGCCTCGACGAGCTTTCCGAGGACCGGCCACTCGACCATCTCGCGCTTGCCGAGCCAGTGGATGCGCCGCCCGAGCAACGGTGTCACGAAGCCGCCGATGAGGACGCCATCCGCGTTGGACAGGTGATTGGAAGCGACAATCAGGGGGCCACGCTTCGGCACCGCGTCCAGGGCGCCCTCGACGGAAACGCGCGTCAGCCCTCGGAGCGACATCCGGGCGATGAACCCGATAAGGCCGATGAAGGGGCTGATGTCGTCCGAGAGTGGCTCGCCGACCGGGGAGGTGCCGTCAGACCCTGGCTGGGGCCTCGTCATTCGCTTCGCCGTCATGCCGACGCACCGGCCGCGGTGGCTGTCCTCTCCGCCTCGAGGATCTCGCGGACCACCATGCCGACCGTCTGATCGAACCGGTTGCCGTCCGTCCTGAGGACGTGGGCGTCGGACGCTGCCCGAAGTGGCGCAACCGGTCGGTTTCGGTCGAGGTCGTCCCGACGGCGCAACTGCGCGAGGATCGCCTGACCCTCCTGACTGTTGGCCTCCACGCCGCGTTCTTCCGCACGCCGCCGGCCGCGTTCCTCAACCGAGGCGTCGAGAAAGATCTTCAGGTCGGCATCGGGCAGGATCACGGTACCGATGTCCCGACCGGCCATGACGATGCCGCCCTCGCGCGCGAGCGCCCGCTGGCGAGGCTGCAAGGCCGCTCGAACCTCGGGGATCGCGGACACATCGGACACTTTCTCGTCAACGGGCGCGGTATGGAGCTCGTCGGTGCCATCGCGACCGTCGACGACGACGCGGTCGAGCCTGCCTTGCGCGTCGGGCGCAAGGTGGACCTCGTCGGCCAGCTGAACGAGCTCCGCGACGGCGGCGCTCCCGGCGGCCGGGTCAACACGCTCCCGGAGTCCGAGCCAGGTCACCGCGCGGTAAAGCAGGCCGGTGTCGCAGAACCGATAGCCGAGCTCCGGGGCCGCCGCGGCCCCGACGCTGCTCTTGCCGCTCGAGGCAGGGCCGTCGAGGGCGACGACCAGCTTCCTCCGCTCCGCGCTCATCGCCGCAGGATACCTGCGGGTCAGCGGTGCGAGGCCGCAGGCGCCAGCGATCGAGCCTCCGAGGCGGTCAACCGCCGAACGCTTCCCGTGTGCAGTTCAGCGAGCCAAATCGGCCCGATTCGTACGCGGACGAGGCGCTCGATCGGAGCGTCGACTGCGGCGAACATCCGTCGCAGCTGGCGCTTCCAGCCCTGCCGGAGCGTCCCGCGGTACCAGGCCAGCGCCGCCGGGGCGGGCTCGAGGATCGCGATCAGGCGGCGTGTCTCGACCGACGTCGCGGCCCGGAGGTGGTGAACAATCGCGAGGCCTTCCTCGAGGGGAATGCCGGCCTGCAGATTCCGTGCCTGTTCGGCGGTCAGGGGCATTCGCAGCCCGATCGCGTACTCGCGCTCGACCTCGAATCTCGGGTGCAGGACGCGCTCGGCCCATTCGCCGTCGTCGGTCAGGAGCAGTAGACCCTCGGAGTCCTGGTCGAGCCGTCCCACCGGGAACAGTCGTCCGCTGGACGGCCGCAGCGTGGGGGGCACCAGCTCGACGACGGTACGAGCCGCATGCCGATCGCGCACCGTTGATGTCACGCCCACCGGCTTGTGGAGCGCGAGATAGGCGTGTGGCGCCGGGCCCGCGGTTGCGATGAGCTGGCCGTCGACGGCAATTTCCTGGGTCATCGGGTCGACGCGTTCGCCGAGGACCGCCGGCCTGCCATCGACCGTCACGCGCCCGGCAACGATGAGAGCCTCACTGGCGCGTCGCGAGCCGACTCCCGCGCCCGCGAGGACCTTCTGCAGCCGCTCCGGTCCGCGCGTTTCTGGTTTCTGCGGTGTCGGCGAGGGCACGCCTAGTCGAGTTGACCGTCGCCATCGAGGTCGAGACTGTCGTCCGCACCCCGCCTGCCGGTCTCGACCTCGAGCCGGCCGGCGACCTCGGGATCGAGCGCCGGCAGGTCATCGAGTGAGGTCAACCCGAAGCGCTCGAGGAAGTCGAAGCCGGTCCCGTAGAGGATCGGCCGGCCTGGCGCTTCCGCGCGCCCGAGCTCCGTCGCCAGCCGACGGTGGACGAGCGTTCGCACGGTGTAATCGGAGTCGACGCCGCGGATGCGCTCGATCGCGGCTTTCGTCACGGGCTGGCGGTAGGCAATGATCGCCAGCGTCTCGAGCGACGCGGGCGAGAGGCGAACGGCCTCCGACCCGACGTAGCGGGCGATGAGCGCTCCGGCCTCGGGCGCCGTCACGAGCTCGACGCGATCCCCATCGGCGATGAGCCGGATGCCCCGCGCTCGCAGGGACACCTCGAGGTCGCCAAGCCGAGCGTCCACGCTCGCGCGGTCGAGGCCCGCCGCGGCAGCGATCTCACGTCGGCTGAGCGGTCGCTCGGCGACGAACAGCAGGGCTTCGAGCTGGGCCTCGGTGAGATCTGCTGCTTCCGTCGACGCCGCGGATGCCGACGGCCCTGCTTCGGGGTAGTCGCCGTTCAGTGGCTCGTGACCGTTCTGGGTCTCGCGGCCGTTCACCCGAGCTCCTCCACCTCCGCACGCGGGGTTCCGAACGAAGGGGTCGGACGAGCGTGAATCGGTCCCCACGGCTCGGCCTGCTCGACGACGATTTCGCGGCGTTTCACCAGCTCGAGCATCGCGAGGAAGGTGACCGCCACGACGACCCTGTCGCGCACGCCGCGCAGCAGGTCCTGCAGCACCAGCACCCCGGCGCCTTGAAGCGCCTCGCGGATGATCGCCGCCCGCTCGGCAATGGTGACGACGCGGGGCACGAGCTCGGGCGGCGGCTCGGGGGGTGGCGCGAGCTGCACCAGACTCCCAAGGGCGCCGGCCAGCATCGTCACGGGCAGCGGCTCGAGATCGGCCGGACGGGCACCTACGAGTCCCGCGGCCTGAGCTGTCGACGGCTCGCGCCGGAACAGCCCCACCGTGGCAAGGGCATGCGCCTGGAGCGACACCCCTGCGTCGCGATACGCGCGGTACAGGACCAGGCGCGCCCGGAGCTCGGCCTCCGGGTCCGGCGCTTCCTCCGCGAGATCCTCGGAGGGCGCCTCCTGTCGACGGGGCAGCATTGCCCGGCTCTTGATGAGGATCAGCTGACTTGCGATCGCTACGAATGCGGACAGATTGCCGATCCGCTCACCGGGCAGCGACGCGAGCGCGTCCAGGTAGGCGTCGGCCAGGGCGGCGAGCGGGACGGTCAGGACGTCGAGGCGGCGGGCTTCGATCAGCGCGAGCAGGAGGCCGAGCGGGCCGTCGAACTCCTCCAACCGCACGTGCGTTGATCCCTCAGGTGCTCGTCCTCGGTCGATGACGACGGTGGCTGTCGAGCTGATCGACATGACGGCCGTCGAGCCCACGGTCAAAGACCGGTCAGGAAGTTCACGAGCGGCTGTGCCACCGAGTCGAAGACGATCCCGACAAGCGTCCCGCCGGGCCCGATCGGCACGAACGCGGCCAGGATCAGCAGGATGAATCCGTACCGCTCGAGCGTCGGGCGGACCTGCCACACGGTTCGTGGATTGAGCAGCGAGAACAGCACCTTGGATCCATCCAGTGGAGGGATCGGGATCAGGTTGAAGACGAACAGGATCACGTTGAAGACGACGAACCAGTAGAGCGTCTCCTCGAAGATCCTCGGCACGCTCATCTCCGTCATCACGATATAGCGCAGCGGCAGCGCCGCGGCCGACGCCAGGACGAGGTTCGAAATCGGCCCCGCAGCGGCCACGATCCCCTCCCCATAACGACCCCCGCGCAGGTTGTACGGGTTGACGGGCGTCGGCTTCGCCCAGCCGAACCCCGCGACGAGGAGGAGGAGGGCCCCGATCGGGTCGAAGTGCGCGATGGGGTTGAGGGTCAGACGACCCATCAGCTTGGCCGTACCGTCACCGAGTCGGTAGGCGGCGAGAGCGTGACTGAACTCATGGACCGGAAAACAGATGAGGATGATGAGCCCGAGCGCGATCAGGACGGCTGGGTCCCGTCCGAGCAGCACCTAGGGGATCCCCGTGCGGGAGGAACGTGTGGAAGGCCGCATGTCAGATACGGTTCAGCAGCTCGGTTTTTTTCGCCTCGTACTCCTCGGGGCTGATCGCGCCCCGGTCGCGGAGGTCCGCCAGGCGATTGAGCGTCGCGGTCACCTGATCCGCAGTCATGGCTGATGAAGCCGGTGACGAAGCCGGCGCGGGCACCGGAGCGGCGACGGGCTCCGGCGCCGGAGGAGGCGCTGGTGCAGCCCTCAGGGGCGGCGAGGGCATCCGGACCAGGTCCGACTCCAGGGCGTGCTTCTGGTTCAGCATCTCCTTCTTGAACGTCGGCGCCTGGTTCAGCATCTTGTAGTGGTCGACCTCCTGTTCGGCGGCAGTGAGGATGTCCAGGTCGCCATAACCCAGGATCCGGCCGATGAAGTTCTGGTCGAGGACGGCGTCGTTGATCTTCTCGAGCGAGCTGTCCGCCGAGTGCTTGTTGATGATGCCGTCGACCTTCAGCACCCGCCGGTTGGTGACGATGTAGTCCTGCGCGTACCAGTTCCAGTACACCTTGGCCAGCCACAGCAGCGAGATCACCACACCCACGAGGACGGCGTAGCCAAGGCCCGTCTTGAAGGGGCTCTCCCCCACCCCCGACGTGACGATCAGCAATCCGAAGCTGGCGATCAACAGCGCCCACGGGTAGCGACCGTCGATGAGCGTCGCGAGCCAGTGCTGGCGCGTGCGCAGGGCGATGCGCTCCTCGTTCGCGAGCAGGCTGTCAGCGTACCGCGCCATCGGGCCGTGTCCTCCTCAGGCCCGCGGATGCGCGCGGGCGTACACCTCTCGGACGCGCTCGCCCGTGACGTGGGTGTAGAGCTGCGTGGTGCTGATACTCGCATGTCCGAGCAACTCCTGAACGACGCGCAGGTCGGCTCCGCCTTCGAGGAGATGGGTCGCGAACGAGTGACGAAGGGTGTGCGGGGTGATCCGCTCGTCGAGCCCGGCGCGCCGTGCGGCACGCTTGAGCGCGGACCAGGCCTGCTGCCTGGCGAGGCGCAGTCCGCGAGGTGTGAGGAAGAGCGCTCCGCCACGGGCCATGCCGTCGCGCAGCCATGCTGGCCGAACCTCCGTCAGGTAGGTCTCCAGCCAGCTCAGCGCCACCTCGCCGACCGGCACGAGCCGCTCCTTGTCTCCTTTCCCGATGACCCGGACGAACCCGCCGTCCGTCGAGAGGTCCTCCCGATCGAGGCGAAGCGCTTCGCTGATCCGCAACCCGGAGGCGTACAGCAGCTCCAGGAGCGCGCGGTCCCGGACGGCGGCGTCCCGCGGAGGCCCGGCGGGAACTTCACCGGGTCCGGACGCCTCCAGCAGCCGCTCGACTTCTTCGATCGAGAGGACGTGCGGCAGCTGGCGGACCTGCCGCGGCAGGTCGATGCGCGACGCGATGTCAACGGCGATGAGTCCCTCCCCAAACGCGAAGCGGTAGAAGCCGCGCACGGACGCCGTGCGACGACGACGTGTGGTGGAGCGCAGGGGCGATCCGTC
>VBFZ01000155.1 GCA_005880805.1 Chloroflexota bacterium
TCTCGTGGGCCGGCGAACGCTCGCGGCCAGCTGACCGACATGCTTGCCCCGCCGGCGGGCGACACGCCGATCTTCCAGCGGCCGCTGGTCGCACGGACGATCGCGTCGGCGATGGCCAGTCCCAGGCCCGCGCCTCCGCCCTCCTCGGTCGCCCGATGAAAGCGATCGAAGATCCGGCCGCGCTCGACCTCGGGGATCCCGGGGCCCCCATCGTCGACGGTGAGCTGGATCCGACCGCCTTCCTCGTTGACGGTGACGCGCACCGTGCCACCGTCGGGGGAGTATTTGCAGGCGTTATCCAGCAGGACGCCCAGGAGGCGATCGAGCCACTCCGGCGGCGCCGTGATGACGAGGTCTTCCGCACCGGTGACGACTTGCAGTCCCTGGTGGCGCGTTTCGGCGATCGCTCCGAAGCGGTCGACCGTCTGGCTCGCCAGGACACCGACGTCCACCGGCTCGGCGTCCGGCAGGCCCTGTGTTGCGTCGAAGCGTGCCAGCCAGAGCATGTCCTCGAGCACGCGCCGCATCCGCTTCGACTCGAGGTCGACGCGCTCGAAGGTCGTCTGGTACCAGTCCTCGCTCCGCGCTTCGGCGAGCGCGAGGCTGGTGTTGGCCTCGATCACCGACAGTGGCGTGCGGAGCTCGTGCGAGGCGTCGGCGGTGAATTCGAGCTGTCGGCGGCGGGCGAGCTCGACCGGCGTCGCCACGCGCCGACCAATCGTCACCGCGCCGAAGAACACGGCCAGGAGGAGCACGGGCGCGATGAGGAGCTCGGCGCGCACGATCGTGGAGCGTGCCTCGGACACCGTATCCATCGACTGGCCGATGACGACGTAGTCCTGGCCCTTGGGCCCCCCTCGGATTCGGAAATCCATCCCATTCAGCGCGACGGTCTGGGGGCCGATGGCGCGCTGCAGCTCGGCCGGCAATGCGGGATTCTCGGGCTGCGTGAACACGGCCCCGTCGGGCGCGACGGTCCAGGCGAGGAGCGGCGCGCCGAACGCGCTGCCTTCCGGTCCAGGTTTCCAGGGCACTCTTTCGCCGGACGGCCGGATCGGAAAGTGGCCGAGCGACGAATCCAGTCGACCGTCGATCTGCATCGTGAGGTTGTTGGACGCGATCGCCACCACTGCGGTCGCCATCACGAGATAGGCAAGACCCACCAGCAGGGTCGCGGCGAGCGCCACCCGGATGGACCGTCGCCGGACGTCATGCGTCTCCGCGGCGGTCATGCCTCCTCCAGGCGGTAGCCGGCTCCGCGGACCGTCACGATCCGGATCCCGGCGGTCGGCAGCTTGGCGCGCAGGCGGCTCATCTGCACGTCGATCGCGTTCGAGCCAAGGGGGTCGGTCTCGTCAGCCCACGCGTGCTCAGCGATGGCCTTCCGATCGACGACCGCCGGCGAGCGGCGCATCAGCAGCTCGAGGATCAGGTACTCGGTGGCCGTCAGGTTGAGGCTCCTGCCCTCCACGGTCACCGCACGCTTCCGCGGGTCGAGCGCCACCTGGCCCTTCTCGATGGTCGGCCCCTCCACCGCTCGCGGCCGCCGCTGCAGCGCTCGCACGCGCGCTAGCAGCTCGCCGAAGTCGAACGGCTTTACCAGGTAGTCGTCGGCGCCTGTGTCCAGGCCCCGGATTCGATCGGCCGGTGCGTCGCGAGCCGTCAGCATCAGCAGAGCGGTCGGCCGCCTGTGGCGCCGGGCCCACGCGACCACGTCGATTCCCTCGGCGCCGGGCATCGTACTCGTACCACTTGAACTGGTCGATGGCATCGTCGCCACGGTCCACGGCATCCACGTGGTAGCCGTTCTCCTTCAGGCCCAGGACGATGACCTTTCGCAGCCCTGGATCGTCCTCCGCGACGAGAACGCGCATTGGTGTCAGGCCGCCCGCGAAGCCGTAACCGCGCGGAGGTGCAGCGCGAGCAGCGGGCAGACGTCGACCGCACGCACGGCGTGGTCGAGCAGCTCGTCCGGAACAGCTCCAGGGCGAACGATTGGATAGCCCCAATCGTCGAGCTCGATCAGCTCGGGCAGCAGCTCGGCGCACATCCCGTACCCGTCGCAGCGGATCCGGTCGACGTGAAGGGAGACGGGTTGTTGGGGGGTCGGAGGGCCGGCCACCTCAGGCCGCCCTGCCGAGCGCGCGCGGGCGCGAGCATGTCCGTGATCGCGCATGACCGGCGAATTCGTCCCCGAACACCGTCATCGCGCTATACAGGAAGCCGACGGCCCCGTCAGGGTGGCGGCAGGCGCCGCGGCCCGCGAGCTGACCGACCCAGCGTCCGATTCGCTCCAGATCGTTGCTGGTCCCCAGGCCGGTGCCGATCCGTGAGGTCGCGTCGGCGATCGCACGCAGCCCGAACACGCAGGGCCCACATTGCGCAGCGCTCTGCCCGGCCATGTACTCCATTATCCGGGCGGTCGCGCGCACTCCGCACACGTCGTTCGGCAGGAAGGAGACGACGCCGCATCCGAGAGCCCGGCCGGCGCCCCGCAACTCGTGCGGATCGAGCCCCAGCGACCAGGCCCGATCGATCGGCAGCCAGCCACCGAAGTAGCCGCCGACCAGCACGGCGTGGGCAGACTCGCGTGACTCGCCGATGCCGGCGGCAACCTCCGCCACCGTCGTTCCGAGCTCCACCTCGACGACCACCGAGCGCCCGGCCGCGGTGGTCGTGAGCAGCGTCGTCCCGCGCAGTTCGCCCCGGCCGGCCCGGCGATACCAACCGTCGCCGAACCGTGCGATCAACGCCGCATGGGCGAGGGTCTCGACGTTCTGCACGAGCGTCGGCTGACCGCGAACTCCGCGCTCGAACGGCCGCGGCGGCCGTGAGGTCGGTCGTGCGTCCGCCTCAGTGACAAAGTGAACCGCGGCGGTCTCCTCGCCGGCGACATAGCGGGCCGGCGCGTCCACGAGGCGGACTCCCCGGTCGAGGATCGCTCCGCCATCGCCCGCGATAGTGCGGCGCGCGCACCCGAGTGCGCCGAGCCGACGTAGAGGACGACCTCTTCTGCGCCAACCGACTGGGCCGCGAGGAGTGCCCCGTCGAGCACGAGGTGGGGTCGCGCCGTCATCAGCGTGCGATCCTTGGCGCTGAGCGGTTCGCCTTCCGCTCCGTTGACGAGGACCACGGCGCGAGCATCCGATCGCTCCGCCACGGCTCGCCACTTCCGGCCGACCGGGAAGCCCGCCCCGCCGCGACCGAGCAGGCCGCTGGCTTCGAGCGTCGAGATCATGGCCGCGTTCCCGCGAGGCGCGGGACCCAGTCGCGCGAGATGTTCGGCGAACGACTCCATCCCGGCCGCGATCGGAGGCCCGCCCAGCAGTCGCTGCACCGGCGCTTTCATCATGTGGGCGCGTGTCACGCTCCGCCACGCGAGCCGCCGTCGACCACGGAGGCCAGCTGGCTGCGGTTCGATCGATCGGCCGCGAACCGCCACGCGACCGCGACAGCGACGGCCAGCACACAGGCGGCCTGGGTCGGCAGCATCCAGAGCGCCCAGCTATCGGTCCCTGATCCGACCCCGTGCAGAAGCGTGAGCGGCCACGCCGCGTAGGCGAGCCAGTGGACGGTTCGCCACGCGCGCTGGCCCATCGCGTTGCGGACCAGGCTCGTGACGACGATCGCCAGCAACAGGTCCAGGGCGATGACGCCGAGGCCGACCCACACGGGCCGGTACGACGACGCGAACGGCACGAGCGCAGCGGTGATTCCGAGCGACGTGAACGGATCGGCGACCGCGGTCACGATATGGACCGCAAGGAATGCAACCGAAAGCAGCGCCAGGTTCCGGTGCAGTTCACGACTGAGGAACCGCGGCCACGACGGGCTCTGCCATCGAGCGACCGTCAGGATGCCGAGGCAGACGACGGCTGTGAACAGCAGCAGCGAGACAACGCCCGCGCCGCGCGTCGCGAACCAGAGGATCTGATCGTTCATCGTGCCGGAGTGTCGCGGAAGACGGCTTTCGAAAGGGTTACGCGGCGGCCGGCAGCGGCCAACCCGCGACCCGCTCGATGGCGCCATCCGCCCGGACCAGCCGTGCGGCCAGACCCAGCTCCGTGAGCCACCCGAGGCGCTCTTCGCCGCCGATCATGGCGGCCGTCGCCGCGACGTTCGCATCGACGCAGCTCGCCGCAATCACGGACACGCTCTGCCACGGGGTCGCAGCAGGCAGACTGGTTCGCGGATCAACGAGGTGGTGGAGCGCCACCCCGCCCCGCGTCCAGCGTCGCACCGTCCTGCTCGACGTCGCGATGGCACCCCCGCGGAGGGCGATCACCTCGCCGTCACCGTCCGGTGCCGCGTTGCTGTCATCGGTGACGAGGATCCTCCAGCCACCAGCCGGGGCGGCCCCCGCCGTCGCGATATCGCCACCGAGGCTCACGAGAACACCGCGCGCGCCGGACGCCTCCAACGCAGTCTCGGCGGCGATGTCGGCGGCGAGCGCCTTGCCGGTCGAGCCAAGATCGATCTCGACCTCCCGGGGAAGACGCAAGCTGCGGGCTGCTTCGTCGAACTCCAGGGCTCGCCAGCCGGGTACCGGTTCCAGCCGCAGCTCCAGCGGCCCAGCCTCTCGGGCGACGTGGGCGAAGTCGTCGTCGTAGCCGATCAGGCGCATCGCCCGGCCCACGGTCGGGTCGACGAGGCCGCCGGTGAGGCGCGCGGCGCGCAGCGCGCTCGCGATGGCCAGGGTCAGGAGCGGGCTCAGCGTCGTCCATCGACCCGCGCCCCCGTTCAGCTGTGACAGCTCGCTGTCCGGTCGAAAGCGACTGTACGTGCGATCGACGTCGTCGAGCAGCCCGGCGACCGCTGCGCGGGCAGTCGCCAGGTTGCCGCCTTCGACGAGCACGTGTGCAGACGTACCCAGCGCCCGCCAGGAGGCTCGCTCCGGCATTTAGGAGCCGCCGGAAGTCACCTGAGCCGTGCGCGAGGAGGAGGTGGCGGGCTGGGGCGAGGCCTGCAGACCCGACCCGTTCTGAGCGGTGGAGTCAGACTGGGAGCCGGAGGTCGACGAGGAGACACCCGAGCTTGAGCTGGAGGTTCCGGTTCCCGTAGTCGCGGAGCCGGAGCTCGACGCCGCCGACGCAGTTCCGGAATTGCTGGCGGCAGCGACTCCGCCGAATGCGACCACCGCGGCCAGGCTCGCGAGAGCGGTCCCGATGGTCAGCCTCCGGACGCGATCCACCGCGCTGTCACGCTCTCGCGGGGTCAGGCGTTGTGCGCTGGTCATGCCGGGAAGTCTGGCCGGCCAACCTTTCGCGTCGGTTACCGATCTCCTGCTCGAGTGGCGGGCGAGCCGCACATGGGCGTGCTACGCGGCGTGGCGCTCGAGTCGCTGGCGTTCGCGGGCGGCCTGCTGGAGGCGTGCGTCCGTGTCCCGATCGACCCCGCGCAGGCCGGCCTTCAGATCGGAGACCTGGCCGGCCTGCCATTCGGCGGCGAAGACCGAGAGGAGCTCCTGGTACGCGGACCCGATGGCTGTGATCGGCGTCGAGCCCGACTGCGGATGAGCGAAGACCTCGAGGAAGACGGCAAAACGGTCGTCAGGCAGCAGATCCGGCGATCGGAGCGACGTCCGCGTCGACGGGACGTTGCGCAGCCCGTTTGAAAGCCGGGCAAGGGCCCGATCGTCCGTCGCCAGGTAGCGCACGAGCTTCCAGCTTTCCTCCACGTACCCGGCCTCGAGCGGGATCCCGATCACGCTGCCGTTGATGTAGCCGGAGCCATACAGGTCGGGTCGGGCATCCTCGACGGGGAACGGTGCAGTCCCGAACTCGAGGTGCGGGGCCTCGGCCGCGATGAACGCGATCCGCCACTCACCGTCAAGGGCCATCCCAAGGCGCCCCATCTGGAAGGCGTTCGATGGGGCGAACTCCTGGCCGACTTCCTTCGTGAAATGCCGCAGGTCCTCGTAGCCGTACCAGTCGATGAGCTCTTTCTGCCAGGCGAACATCCGCGCCCACGACGGGTCGGAGGCGAGTCCCGAGCGGCCCGAACCGTCGTTCCAGCTCGCGCCGAACATCTGCCCGAAGATCACGACCGTGTTCTCATAGAAGTCGACGAGCGGGTTGAAGCCAACGACCCGCAGCGAGCCATCCGGATTGCGCTTGGTGAGCCGCTTGGCGTAGTCGGTCAACTCGGACATCGTGCGTGGCGGGCGGTCGAGGCCGGCCTCGGCAAAGAGCTTCGTGTTGAAGTAAAGGCCGTAGGTGTCGGCGAGCAGTGGCAGCGCCCACTGCCTGCGCTCGATCCGGGTGTACGCGAGCGTCGCCGGCGTGAACAGGCCCGGATCGATGCCGTCGCGCTTCATGAACGGCCGGAGGTCGAGGAACCCCGCCTGGGAGGCGTAGTCGCGGAAGTTGTCCGACTCGACCGACACGACCACGTTCGGGCCGTCCGTGGTGCGGACGCCGGACATCACGCGTGCGTCGGAGACGCTGCCGGCGACTTCCACCCGGATGCCCGGATGGGCCTCCTCGAACTCCGCGACGACCTCGCGAATCACCTCCAGCTCGTGGCCGGAGTGGCCAACCCACAGGTTGATCGTCGTGTGGCCGACGACGTAGGCCGTCGCCTGGCGCCCGTCCATCGGCTCCGCGAAGTAGAAGCCCTGTGCCTGGTCGCAGCCGACCCGGCTAAGCCGCTTGGCCTGTCCCTCGAGCTCGACCCCTTCCGCGACCGTCGTCATCTTCAGGCTGTGTGCGAGGTGGACGATCGCGCGGACGAGGGCCAGCTCGTCCGGCCCGCGGGCGATCCCGTCGACGAAGCTCTTGTCGATCTTGACGGTATCGACCGGGAACCGCCGCAGATAGCTCAACGACGAGTAGCCCGTTCCGAAGTCGTCGACGGCGATCCCCACGCCGAGGCCCTTCAGCTGCCGCAGACGGCGAATCGTCTCTTCGGTCTCGTGCGCCATGACGCTCTCGGTAATCTCCAGCATCAGGAGCTCCGGCGGCAGCTCGCTGTCCTCGAGCGCCAGCGACACCGACGCGACCAGCCCCGGGTGCAGAAGCTGGACACCCGAGAGGTTGACGGTCATGAGGAGCGGCGGCTGCCCGCCACGGGCGCGCTGCCACACGCGCGCCTGCCGGCACGCTTCGCGCAGGACGAACTCGCCGAGCTGAACGATGAGGCCGGTGGACTCGGCCAGCGGAATGAAGTCGGCCGGCGGCAGCAGGCCAAGCTCGGGGTGGACCCAGCGAACGAGAGCCTCCATGCCGGTCAGGGTGCCGTCGGGCAGGGCCACCGTCGGCTGGTAATGGACGACGAACTCGCCTCGCTCCACGGCACCCCGGATGTCCACGCCCAGCCGCAGCCGTTCGTTCGGCCGCCGCGGTGCTCATCGAGAGCTCGAAGACGCAGAAGCGGCCCTTGCCCGTGCCCTTTGCGCTGTACATCGCAATGTCGGCGGCGCGCAGCATTTCCGTCGAGGTCGGCAGGTCCGCCGAGCTGAGCGCGATCCCGATGGTGGCGCCGATCCGGACCGCCCGGTCGGTGAGCTCGAATGGCCGGTTCAGGGCGGCGATCGTGCGGGTTGCGACGGCGACCGCCTGATCCTCGTCGACGTCGTCGAGGAAGATCGCGAACTCATCCCCGCCGAAGCGGGCGGCGAGGTCGCCCGGCCGCACCGTCTCGAGCAGGCGTGTGGCGACCTGCCGGATCAGGTTGTCGCCCTCGACGTGGCCGAGCGAGTCGTTCACGTTCTTGAAGTCGTCGAGGTCGAGGAACAGCACGGCCGCGCCACGCGCGTGATAGCGCCGCCGGCCAAGCGCGTGGTCCAGCCGGTCGATGAACAGTGCCCGATTTGCGAGGTCCGTCAGCGGGTCATGGAACGCCTGCCGCGTGAGCTGCTGCTCGATCGCCTTCCAGCGCGTCACGTCGTGCAGCGTGAGCAGGAGATCGCCGCCGTCCTTGTCGTCGCGGAGCTTCATGCCGACCGCCTCGACCGTGAGCCACTCCCCCGCCTGGTGTCGGACCTGCGCCTGGGCGCGGGCGCTGTCCGGCGCAAGCTGACCCGCCGCCAGCATGGCCAGGATCGGGCCCACGTCGGGCGGCGAGACGATGTGGTCGATGCCGATGCCGACGAGGTCCTGCACCTGGTAGCCCAGGGCCAGCGTCAGCGAAGCGCTGATCCAGCGGATCGTGCCCTTGCGGTCGAGCAGGATGGTCGGATCCGACGCGCTCTCCATCAGGGATCGAATACCAGCGCCGTGCGCGAACGCCGGCATCACCGGTTGGTGGGCTCGGCGGGCATGATGCGACAGCCAGGTGATGGGCAGGAACAGCGCCGTCGCCCCGACCAGGAGCCCGACGATCGCGAGCGCGCCCAGCGCCGTCCGCGCGGGCTGGTCGGGTCGCGGGAGCGCCAGGGCGAGGGTGCTTCCGGCGCCCGCGATCAGGAAGAGCGCGAAGAAGAGTGCGGCCCCTATCCGTGTCAGGAGCGGCCTGGGCAGGGCCTCCGGTGTCGAACGCATGCACCTGGGCTCATCAGGCTGCGGCCGTCAGTGGGCGCCGCATTCGTCGGAGGGTGGTTGAGCGCGCCCGGGACCGCCATCACCCCGAAGTACCGGAACGTTAAGCGGTTGGCCTGTTCGAACCCGACGCCCATCTCCTTGCGGGCCTCACCCCCCGGCGCCTCCGGGGATTGCTGCCGGAGCGCGGCTGCCGCGATGATCAACACTCCGCCGACTGGACGGCCGCGACGAGCACCGCCGCGGACCCGAGGAGCTGGCGTTCCCGGGCAGGAAGATCATCGGGAGAACGCATGCCGGACACAATGGGGGTTCACTCGACCCGCCGCAGGACGTGAACGATCGAGGAATCCGAGGTCCCGTGAGCCCAACCCCGGTGGCCAGCCCCTCGCGGCGTCGGGTCGCGCTGCTGGTGGCGGTCATCGCGGCAGCCGCCGTGCTCGTCGCCCTGATCGTTGCCGATCCTCGCCGCGTTGGCGTCTACCCGGCGCATCCCGGACGATCGCCAACGCCGGGCGAGGCGTCCTGGGTCCGAGGGCCCTCGGCCCCTTTCGCGCTAACCGAGGTCGCCGCCGCGGCGCATCGGGACCGCGTGTGGGTCGCCGGTGGGCTCGATTCGGGCGGCAAGGCGAGCAGCCGCGTCTTGGCCTATGACCCGGGGTCGAGCCGCTGGAGCGATGGCCCCGAGCTTCCCGTTGGTGTTCACCACGCCGCGCTCGTGTCCGATGGGTCATCGCTCTGGCTCCTCGGCGGCTACGTGGGGACGACGTTCGACCGGCCGACCGCCACGGTCCTGAGGCTGCAGGAAGACGGCACCCGGTGGATCGAGGCCGAGCCCCTGCCGGCCGCCCGCGCGGCCGGTGCCGCAGCCTGGGACGGCAGCCGGCTCGTGTATGGGGGCGGCGTCGGACCGAAAGGAGTCGCGGGAGACGTATTCGCGCGCGACGCGCCCGGCTGGCGTCGGATCGGCAGCCTCGGCGTCGCCCGCGAGCACCTCGCGGCTGCCGGCGACGGATCGGGGACGGTGATGTTCCTGGGTGGCAGGCGCGGCGACCTCGGGAACCTCACCGAGGGAGATGTGGTTCGCAGCGACGAGGTCCGTCGCGTTGCGGCGGCCGTTCCGACGGCCCGTGGCGGGGTGGCGGCTTTCTTTACGCCGTCGGTCGGCTTCTGCCTCGTCGGCGGGGAGGGTCCGGCCGGGACGTTCGGAGACGTTGAGTGCGCCAGGCCAGACGATGCGGCGCCCGCTCGCAGCCTGCCCGGGTTACGCGTTCCGAGGCACGGCGTCGGTGCCGCGGTCATCGATCGGGTGGCGTACGTGGTGCTCGGAGGGCCGTCGCCCGGCCTGTTCGTTGACCGCGAACACCCGCCAACTGCGGCGCACCCCGCCTGGAGCCTCCCTACCCCATGGAAGACGAGATCGACCCGACCATTCCACCGAGCGGCCCCGGCTGCGTCGAATGCCTGGCGACCGATGGCTGGTGGTTCCACCTGCGCCGCTGTGCCCACTGCGGGCACATCGGGTGTTGCGACTCGTCGCCCTCGCAGCACGCCAGCCGGCACGCGGCCACGCTCCGCCACCCGGTCGTCCACAGCTACGAGCCCGGCGAGGACTGGTACTGGAACTACGTCACGGACCAGTTCCTCGAAGGACCGCAGCTGGCACCGCCGCATCACCATCCGCTCGACCAGCCGGTGCCTGGCCCCGCCGGGCGCGTGCCGCGGGACTGGCAGATGGAGCTGCACTAGGCTCGATGAGTCCCGGCGCCTAACGGAGTCAAAACGTTCGAAAGCCGGTTGCGGCACCCGCCGCTAACGCGAGCAGGGCACGCCGGGTGCCGCCGCCGAAGGCCAGGAGGAAGAAATGCAGAAGATCGTTACGTCGCTGTGGTTCGACGACCAGGCCGAAAAGGCGGCCAACTACTACGTTTCGATCTTCCCGAACTCCAGGATCCAGAACGTCACCCGCTACGGGTCGGCCGGCCCGCGGCCGGAAGGCATGGTCATGACCGTGGACTTCCGGCTCGCGGGACAGGAGTTCAACGCGATCAACGGCGGCCCCGAGTTCACGTTCACCGAAGCCACGTCGCTCCTCGTCAACTGCCAGACGCAGGAAGAGGTCGACGACCTTTGGGACAAGCTGGGCAAAGGCGGCGAGCCCGGGCCGTGCGGTTGGCTGAAGGACCGGTACGGCCTGTCATGGCAGATCGTCCCCGTCGCGCTGAACGAGATGATCGCCGATCCCGATCCGGAGAAGTCGCAGCGCGTCATGGCCGCGATGCTCCAAATGGGAAAGCTCGACGAGGCGGCCCTTCGCGACGCGTACGAGGGTCGCGTTCCGGCACGCTCAGCCAGCTAGCGGTCGCCGGCCTCGAGGTCCTCGACGCGGGCCAGGACGAGGTCTCGGACGATCTCGTCTGGAAGCGGCGATTCGGGCGGGAAATGGAGGCTGCCCTTCGTTCGACCGTAGCCCTTGAGCTCGCTGGCGTGCGCCTTCAGGAACGTGTCTGTCAGGGGGTAGATGCTGCAGTGCCGCTTCCAGCCCGCAAACGACACGAGGAACTGCCTGCCTCGCTTGAATGCCGGCATGCCGTAGCTGATGGTTTCGACCGCATCGGGGGCAGCGGAGGAGATCTGTTCACGCAGCCGCCGCAGGGCGTCGCGCTGATCCCCAGGGAGAGTAGCCAGGTACGCATCCACTCGCGGGTCGTGTGCCACCGTCTCGCATGATAGCGGCCCTCGGCGTTCCTTCGGCAGCGGCGCCATAGCCGAAATGGGCGCTTGCAGTCGGTGGGACCATTGTGGTGCGGGGAGTGTGGGGATTCCGGGGTAGGAGGCGGGCCATGCGCACCCTTGTTGTAGCGCTGTCGGGCGCCCTGTTGTCGCTTGGGGTATCGGTCCCCGTGGTGTTTGCCCAGGAGACCCCCGTCTGCGGCCCGCCTGGTCAGGAAGTGCCCGCGACGATCGTGGGCGCGGGCACGATCGTTGGCACTCCTGGGGACGACGTGATCGTCGGGAGTAGCGGCGACGACGTGATCCTCGGGCTGGGCGGCAACGACGTCATCTGTGGCGAGGGAGGCAACGATCGCCTGATCGGCGGCCCCGGCAACGACGTCCTCATCGGGGACGAGCTGACGTCGGCGCCATTCCTGCCCTCCAACGGCCACAACGACGACTGGCTGATCGGTGGTTCGGGTGACGATGTTCTCGCCGGGCTCGGCGGCAACGACGACCTCATCGGCGGTCTCGGCAATGACCAGCTGCTGGGCATGGGCGGTGACGATCAGATCATGGGCGGCGAGGGCAGCGATACAGCCTTCGCTGGACCAGGCGTTGACTGGGTATCAGGAGGTCCCGGCGACGACACTCTCTGGGGGAACTACGGCAGCGACACGGTCCTCGGCGGCCCCGGCGACGACTTCATCGACGGCGACAACCCCTTCCCGACGGGTCCGATCCCGCCGGAGCTGATCGGTGGCAACGACGACAACTGCATCGGAGGCCCTGGCACGGACACAATCGGGCACTGCGAGACGGTTTCCTAGAGAGCTTCTGCTTCCAACGCGACAGCGCTGAGGGTCGCCGGCGGCCCTCAGCCGCGACTCTTGGCGGCGTCTCGACGGAGCAGGATCCCGAGGTAGGACTTCCACGGGCCGACCGCCTGATGGCGACTGGCCGCCAGCGCTGAATAGACCTGCGCCAGGTGGTCCAGGTCGTGGACGGCCCGGGTCGCGTGCGGCTCGCCCAGCGTGACATCGCCCAGCTCGGGAACCCTCACGCCTCTGCCGGTCACTCCTATACATGATGGCTCCCTGATGAGAGAATGCATCGGTATGAGCGACGGCTTGGAAGGCTCTCAGGGACGGCTCAGGGTCGGTCAGGCGGCCGAGATGCTCGGAGTGTCAGTCGAAACCGTTCGGCGCTGGGAATCCGAGGGCCGGCTCCCCATGGCACGGTCCGAGGGTGGCCAACGGCTGGTGGCGATCGACGACGTCACACGGCTGCTCACCGAGCGACGGCGAGCGGCGGCGGATCGGCCGATCGTTGCGCAATCCGCTCGCAACCGCTTCGCGGGAGTGGTGACCCGGGTCGAGCGCGACGGGGTCGCGGCGGTCGTGGAGGTGATTTCCGGCCCTCACAGGCTCGTCAGCCTCATGACAGCGGAAGCCGTGGACGAGCTCGGCCTCGAGGTCGGCAGAGAGGCCGTCTGCGTCGTCAAGTCGACCAACGTCATCGTGGAGGTTCCCTCGCGTTCATGAGCGCCCGTCATGCCGGACTGGTCATGCTGATCGTCGCCATCGCCGCCTGTTCGGGATGCGGGAATTCGTCGGCGAGCGCGAACACGGGTGCGAGCGGGAGCCTGACCGTTTACGCCGCCGCGTCGCTCAAGGCGGCGGTCGCGAAGGCCGTAGACGAATATGCGGCCGAGCACGCGGGAGCCACGCTCACCCTTTCTACGGACTCGTCGTCCGCGCTGGAGACGAAGATCGAGCAGGGCGCTCCCGCGGACGTCTTCCTGTCAGCCGACCTGACCAACCCGCGCAAGCTCGTCGACCTCGGCCTGGCAGCTGGCGATGTCGTGAACTTCGCCGACAATTCGCTGGCCGTCATCGTGCCCAGGGGCAACCCGGCGGGCATCAGGAGTCCCGCCGACCTCGCGAAGAGCGGGATCAAGGTAATCGCGGCAGGCGAGGCCGTCCCGATCACGATGTACGCGAGCGAGCTGGCTGTGAACCTCGCATCGAGGCCGGGCTATCCCGCGGATTTCGCGCGGCGTTACTCGCAAAACATCGTGTCGAAGGAGGACAACGTCGCCGCGGTCGTCTCGAAGATCGAGCTGGGCGAAGGCGACGCCGCGATCGTGTACGCGAGCGATGCCAAGGCTTCGGCGAAGGTCTTGACCCTGGACGTTCCACCGTACGCGAACGTCGATGTGACATACGGCGGGGTCGTGCTCAAGTCATCGACGAATAGGGACGCCGCGAAAACGTTCCTGACCTGGCTCGCAGGCTCGGAGGGACAGGCGGTCCTCGCCTCGTTCGGCTTCAGACCGCCCTCCTGAGCCGCGAATGACTGCGCCCGCGCTCGCTGCCCCACCCCGATCCGCCCGATCCGGGCTCGGCTGGCCGCTCCAGGCTCTGGCGGCGCTGGCCGGCATCGCCCTCGGCCTGCCGATCGTCGTGCTCGTGGCGCATGCGATCGCGGCCGGTGCGCTCGTCGAGGTCGCCGGGTTCTCGGTCGTCGTGGACGCGCTCGCCTTGAGCCTGCTCACGACGTCGATCAGCCTCGTCTTGAGCGTCGTGATCGGGCTCCCGCTGGCGCTCGTCCTCGCGAGGCGTCGCTTTCGCGGCTCCACCCTCCTCGAAGCCGTGATCGACCTCCCGATCGTGCTGCCGCCCGCCGTCGCCGGCCTGGCTCTGCTCCTGCTGCTCGGCCGCAATGGGCTCCTCGGCGAGCCCCTCCAGGCGCTGGGGATCACGATCCCCTTCACCACGCTGGCAGTCGTCCTGGCGCAAACGTTCGTGTCGGCGCCGTTCTTCATCCGCTCCGCGCGGGCCGGCTTCGCCTCGGTCGACCACGACCTCGAGGACGCTGCGCGCGTCGATGGCGCGAACGAGCGCCGGCTGTTCGCGGCCGTCACCGTCCCTCTCGCGAGCACAGCTCTGGCCGCCGGCCTGGTCATGAGCTGGGCCCGGTCGCTCGGCGAGTTCGGCGCGACGATCATGTTCGCGGGCAACATCCAGGGCCGGACGCAGACCCTCCCGCTGGTCGTCTACGGCGAGTTCCAGGGCGGCAATCTCGACGCCTCGATCGCGGCCGCATCGATCCTGGTCCTGGCAGCCTTCGGCGTTCTCGTGGCGGTTCGCGTCCTGCACTGGGGACGCGCGCTCGACGTGCGAGGCCTCGGATGACGTCGGCCTCAGGTGGCGCGTAGGGTCGAGGTCCCATCGTGACACCGGAGTACGACCTCGAGCGCTTCGTCTCTGCACAGGAAGGCATGTACGACGACGTCCTCGAGGAGCTGCGCCGGGGCCGCAAGAGCGGTCACTGGATCTGGTTCATCTTTCCCCAGATCGCGGGGCTGGGGCAGAGCGCAATGTCGCAGCGGTACGCGCTCAGGTCGCTCGAAGAGGCGCGCGCCTATCTCGCCCACCCGGTCCTCGGTGCCCGGCTGCGCGAGTGCGCCGAGCTCGTTTTGGAGGCGGGCGAACGGGCGGGTGGGTCGGCCGAGGAGATCTTCGGGTCGCTCGACGCGAAGAAGGTTCGATCGTCGATGACGCTGTTCAGGCTGGCCGCACCGGACGAGCCGGTGTTCGGCCGACTACTCGACCGCTTCTACGGCGGTGCGATGGACGAGGCGACGCTGGGGATCCTGGGCATCAGATAGCCGGCAGCGTCTACGGCCAGCCGGCGTGCGGCACGCCGACGCGAGCACTGAGGATCTGCCCAGTCTTCGCCGCGATCAGCTCCTCCATTCGATCCGGTCCGAACCACCGCTGGGCCACCATGAACAGGGTCCGCCCGTCCTGGCCGCCCAGCATCAAGGCGTAGCAGGGGCGGTCGAGCTCGATCCGAGCGAGCACCTCACCGCCCTCGCGAACGCGCAGGCAGATACCGCCATCGCCAGGCCCGACATCGCTGGTCCACACCGCCCCGTCCGCGTCCAGGCAGATCCCGTCGCCGGTGATGTCGGCCCAACTGCGCCGGTTCGACAGCCTGCCGTCAGGGCCGATGTCGAAGGCGGTCAGCCGGCGGGCGAACGACTCGGCCACGATCAACGTCGTGTTGTCCGGTGTCACGACCATGCCGTTCGGGAAGGCGAGTCCGTCGGCGACCTCGCGGGCCTCCCCTGCCTGGCGCGTGCCCGCTGGCGATGACCTCGTTGAAGTCTGCGAAGTCGAAGTTGATCGAGTTGACGTAGGCGTTGCCGCGTCCGTCGATGGTTATCTCGCTGCAGCCGTACGGAAGGATGTCGCTCAGGTCGGCATGGCGGACACGCTTCCCCCGCTCCACACGGATCAGCTCCGAGCCCGTGACGAGCATGCGTCCGTCCGGCAGCCAGTTGACGGCCCAGCCGGAGCCGCCACCACCGCGGCCCATTACCTCAGCGTTCCCGTCGAGGTCGACCGCGACGATCTCGTCTGTCCCCCAGTTGGAGAACCACAGGCGGCCATCGTGCCAGCGCGGTGATTCACCCATCCCGAACCCGTCCAACAGAACGCGTGGCTCCCCGATCGATACCGGCGGCATGAATGCCCTCCTACCGTCTTGAGCGCATGGGGCGAGCATGCCCCTCTCTCTAGGACCGACCCAGTCTCCGGGATTCATCGGCCATGGCCGACATTGACAGGTAGCCGGCGCATCGGTCCAAATGGACCGATGAGGCCCCGCCTCCCGAATAGCTCGTGACGGCCCGCGCGAGGCTGATCGCCTGGTCCGCCTGCGTGGCTGCGCTCGCGGTCGTGGCGGCCAGCGTCGGCCTGCTCATCCTCAACCGCGACACGATTGACAGCCTGGCCGAGGCTAACGTCGTCGAGATCGTGCTGCCGGTCAGCTACGCCATCCTGGGTGGCCTGGTGGCGTCGCGCCAGCCGCAGAACCCCGTGGGCTGGCTGTTCCTGGCCGTCGCCTTCTTCAACGCGCTGCCGGGCGTCACGACGCAGTACACCCGCTATGCGCTCGTCACCGAGCCGGGCGCGCCATTCACGGCGTGGATCCCATGGGTTGGCTACCTGTCGTCGACACTCGTCTATCCCAGCGGCCTGGCGGCACTGGCCCTGCTCCTCGTCCCCAACGGACGCCTCTTGTCGCCGCGCTGGCGCTTCGTGGCGTGGGCCGGCGTCGCGCTCACCGGCGCGCTCCTGGTGCTTACGGTGCTCGATCCGCAGGCGGTCATCCTGGAAGGGATCCCATCCATCCGGAGCCCAACCGGTGTGGCCGGGTTCGCCGGCACGAGCTCGGGAACGGCCGGCTCGCTCGTCTTCGTGGCTGGCCTGGCCGTCCTCGCCGCTGCGGCGATGTCAGTCATGCTGCGCCTGCGCCGTTCGGACCCCGAGGAGCGGCTCCAGCTGCGCTGGGTGGCATACAGCGTGGCGTTCGCGGTAGGGCTCAATGTCGTCTTCACCATCGTGGCGCTCCTGCTCCTGCCACAGTCCGAGGTCGCCGCCCTGTCGCCCTCCGTGGTCATCATCGGCTTCGGGATCGCCATGCCCGTCGGCTTCGCGGTGGCGATGCTGCGCTATCGGCTCTACGACCTGGACCTGCTGCTAAACCGGACGGTTCTATACTCGGCGGTCAGCGCGGTGCTTCTGGTGGTATTCGGGGTGGCGAACCTCTTGGCCCAGCGGGCGGTGGTATCGGTGGTCGGGGAGCGCTCCGACCTTGTCGCGGCGGTCCTGGGCCTGGGGGCCGGGCTCGCCTTCGGGCCGGTACGGCGATGGCTACACCCGATCGTGGACCGCGTGCTCCCGGCACGCAGCCGGCTGGCGCTGCTGTTCACCGACATCGTCGAGTCGACCCAGGCCATCGTGGACATGGGCGCCGAGCCATGGCGCGAGCTCCTGGACAGATATCGGTCGGCCGTTCGCCAGGAGCTGGCCCGACATCGGGGCCGGGA
>VBFZ01000156.1 GCA_005880805.1 Chloroflexota bacterium
CCCCTACGAGAGCTTCACCGCGTCCGTCCAGCGCTTCATCAGCCAGGCCGTCGACGATCCCGACGTCCTCACGATCAAGCAGACCCTCTACCGGACCAGCGGCGATTCGCCGATCGTGCGCGAGCTCATTCGCGCCGCCGAGCAAGGCAAGCAGGTCGTGGTGCTCGTCGAGATCAAGGCACGCTTCGACGAGGAGGCGAACATCGTCTGGGCCCGCAAGCTGGAGCAGGCGGGCGCCCATGTCGTGTACGGGCTGGTCGGGCTCAAGACGCATTCGAAGGTCGCCCTGGTCGTCCGTCGGGAGGGCGATGGCCTCCGACGCTACGTCCACATCGGGACCGGGAACTACAACACGCGCACCGCTCGCCAGTACGTGGATCTGGGCCTCCTGTCATGCCGGCCCGAGCTGGGCGCCGATGCCACCGACCTGTTCAACGTGCTGACCGGCCACTCGCGCCAGCAGTCCTTCCGGCGGCTGCTCGTCGCGCCACTCACGCTGCGGACCGGGTTGACGGACCTGATCGAGCGCGAGATCGGCCACGCGCAGGCGCGCCGAGGCGCGCGCATCGTGATCAAGGTCAACGCGCTGGTCGACCCGGAGGTCATCGAGGCCCTCTATCGGGCGAGCACCGCGGGCGTCGACGTCGACGTGATCGCCCGTGGCATCTGCGCGCTCCGCCCCGGCATCGAGGGTCGCTCGGAACGGATCCGGGTCCGCTCGATCATCGGCGAGTTCCTCGAGCATTCACGCATCTTCGGGTTCGCGAACGGCGGCCAGCAGGAGTGGTATATCGGCTCGGCCGACCTGATGGAGCGCAATCTCGATCGCCGGGTCGAGGCGGTCGTGCCCGTCGACGACCCCGTGGCCCGCGCACGCCTCGCCGATGTGGTGGACGCGATGCTTGCCGACGACCGCCACTCCTGGCAGCTCGGTTATGACTCGGTCTGGCGCCGAACGGAGGACATCCTCGGGCGGCCCGGTTCGGTTGACGCATTCAGCGTCCTCAAGCGCTCCGCCCTGGCCGGCCCGACCACGGCGACCCGGGAGCCGTCAAACGGCTCGAGGCCGGCTCGGCCCTCCGGACGCGGTCGCAAGAAGAAGGGACACCACTGATCGGCAAGCACCGCCGACCGCTACGTATGGCCGCCGGGATCGGCTAGCCTAGGCCCGTGGTCCAGCGGGCAGCCCCTTCGGCGCGGCCGGGGGTGCCCATGGCCGTTCAGCGGATGAGGTCTCAGCTGGAGTACGAACGCGCCGTGCCGATCCAGGTGGAGGAGGGCCGGCGAAGGGCCGTGGTGGAGGCCGTCGCGCCGCAGGTGGATGGCGGTCGCTTCCCGATCAAGCGCACGCTCGGCGAGCGCGTGGTCGTGGAGGCCGATGCGTTCGCCGACGGGCACGACGAGGTTCGCGTCGTCCTGCTGCACCGGCGGGCCACCGTGGGCGGCTGGACCGAGACGCCCATGGCGCCCCTCGGCAACGACCGCTGGCGGGGCGAGTTCGAGGTCACGCACCTCGGCCGCTACGTCTATTCCGTCAGCGCCTGGGTCGACCACTTCGCGACCTGGCGGCGCGACCTGCAGAAACGCGTCGAGGCGGGGCAGGACGTCTCGGTGGACCTGCTCGTGGGGGCCCAGCTCGTGAACGTAGCGACGGAGCGCGCGGATCGGGAGGACGGTCCCCGGCTCGAGACGTGGGCCGTCGAGCTGGTTGGCGAGGGTTCGCTCGCATCGCGCGTGAAGCTTGCGCTGGACGACGAGCTGGCCGACCTGATGGCGCGCCACCCCAACCGGGCGCTGGCGACGACCTTCGAACGGGAGCTGGAGGTGGTCGTCGATCCCGTTCGGGCGAGCTTCTCGGCCTGGTACGAGCTCTTCCCGCGCTCCACCTCCGGGGAGGTGGGCCGGCACGGCACGTTCCTCGACGTGATCGGCCGCCTGGATTACGTGGCCGAACTGGGGTTCGACGTCCTGTACCTGCCGCCGATTCACCCCGTCGGCCGCACCTTCCGCAAGGGCGCCAACAACGCGACTGGCGGATCGGAGCGTAACCCCGGGGTTCCGTGGGCGATCGGGGGGCCGGACGGAGGACACACGGCCATCCATCCCGAGCTCGGAACGCTGGAGGACTTCCGCGCGCTGGTGGCCGAGGCAGAGCGTCGCGGGATCGCCATCGCGCTCGACCTGGCATTCCAGAGCTCGCCCGACCATCCGTACGTGCGTGAGCATCCGCAGTGGTATCGGCAGCGGCCGGACGGCACGATCCAGTACGCGGAGAACCCGCCCAAGAAATACCAGGACATCTACCCCTTCGACTTCGAGTCGGAGGAGTGGCGCGGGCTGTGGGCAGAGTTCGACGCCGTGACGCGCTACTGGATCCGCCAGGGAGTCCGCATCTTCCGCGTCGACAACCCGCACACCAAACCGTTCGTCTTCTGGGAGTGGCTGATCGACGGCATCAAGCGTGACGAGCCGGACGTGATCTTCCTGGCGGAGGCGTTCACGAGGCCGAAGGTGATGTACCGCCTCGCGAAGCTCGGCTTCTCCCAGTCGTACACCTACTTCACCTGGCGGACGACGAAGGCCGAGCTGGCCGACTACTTCACCGAGCTCACGCGCTCCGGCGTGCAGGAATTCTTCCGACCGAACGTCTGGCCGAACACGCCGGACATCCTGCACGAGGTCCTCCAGTACGGCGGCCGTCCGGCGTTCGAGTTCCGGCTCGTCCTGGCGGCCACGCTCGCGGCGTCCTATGGCATCTACGGCCCGGCCTACGAGCTGATGGAGCACGTCGCGCGGGAGCCGGGCAGCGAGGAATACCTGAACTCCGAGAAGTACGAGATCAAGGCGTGGGACCTGGACCGCCCGGACAGCCTTGCACCCCTGGTCGCGCAACTCAATCGCATCCGGCGGGCCCATCCGGCCCTGCATTCGAACGCGCGGCTCGCGTTCCACCCGGTGGACGACGAACGGCTGCTGGCCTACTCGAAGCGGGCGGAGGACGGCTCCGACATCGTCCTGACGATCGTGAACCTCGACCCCCACCTCACTCGCAGCGGCATGCTGCATTTGCCGCTGGATGAACTCGGGATCGACGCCGGCCACCCCTTCGAGGTGGACGACCTGCTGGCGGGTACGACGGTCATCTGGCAGGGGGCGGAGAACCGGGTGGAGCTCGACCCGTCTCGCTGCCCGGCGATGGTCCTCAGCCTCAAGCCGCATGTCCGTTCCGAGACCGACTTCGAGTACTTCCTGTGAGCGCGGTCGCCGCCCGCCCAGCCGCCCGTGCCACGCAGCCCAGCGGGGCGCCCATGGTGCTGCCGGCGGAGGACCCGCTCTGGTACAAGGACGCGATCATCTACGAGGTCCACGCCCGGGCGTTCCGTGACAGCAATGGCGACGGGAAGGGCGATTTCGCGGGCCTGACGGAGAAGCTTGACTACCTGCGCGACCTCGGGATCACGGCGATCTGGATCCTGCCCTTCTACCCCTCGCCGCTGCGTGACGACGGCTACGACATCGCCGACTACACCGGTGTCAACCCCGACTACGGGAGCCTGCGCGACCTCCGCATCCTGATCAAGGAGGCCCACCGCCGCGGGTTGCGCGTCATCACGGAGCTGGTCTGCAACCACACGTCGGATCAGCACCCCTGGTTCCAGCGTGCGCGGCGCTCGAAGCCGGGCAGCGCGTGGCGGGACTTCTACGTCTGGAGCGATACGCCCGAGCGATACCGCGACGCGCGGATCATCTTCAAGGACTTCGAGACCTCGAACTGGACCTGGGACCCGGTCGCCGGCGCCTACTACTGGCACCGCTTCTACTCGCACCAGCCGGACCTGAACTTCGACAATCCGCGCGTCAAGGCCGCCATCTTCCGGGTGATGGACCACTGGCTGGAGATGGGCGTCGACGGCCTGCGCCTGGATGCAATCCCGTATCTGTACGAGCGGGAGGGCACGAACGGCGAGAACCTGCCGGAGACGCACGCGTTCCTGCGCGAGCTGCGGGCCCACATCGACCACCGCTTTGCCGGGCGCATGCTCCTCGCGGAAGCCAACCAGTGGCCGGAAGACTCGGTCGCCTACTTCGGGCAGGGCGACGAGTGCCAGATGGCGTTCCACTTCCCGGTCATGCCCCGGATGTTCATGGCGATCCGGATGGAGGACCGCTTCCCGATCGTCGACATTCTGGCCCAGACGCCTCCGATCCCGGAAACCTCCCAATGGGCGCTGTTCCTGCGCAACCACGACGAGCTGACGCTTGAGATGGTCACCGACGAGGAACGCGACTACATGTACCGCGCCTACGCACACGATCCGCAGGCGCGGATCAACCTCGGGATCCGCCGCCGGCTCGCGCCGCTGCTCGGCAACAACCGGCGGCGGATCGAGCTGATGAACGGGCTGCTGTTCTCGCTGCCCGGCACGCCGGTCCTCTACTACGGCGACGAGATCGGTATGGGCGACAACGTGTTCCTCGGCGACCGGAACGGCGTTCGCACCCCGATGCAGTGGAGCGGCGATCGCAACGCGGGCTTCTCGGCGGCCAACCGCCAGCAGCTGTACCTGCCGGTGATCGTCGACCCGGAGTACCACTACGAGACGGTCAACGTGGAGACGCAGCAGGCAAATCCCAACTCCCTGCTGTGGTGGATGAAGCGCCTCATCGCGCTCCGCAAGCGGCATCCCGCGTTCGGTCGCGGCTCGATCGAGTTCGTCCAGCCCGACAATCGCAAGGTCCTGGCGTTCATCCGGCGCTACGGCGACGAGACGCTGCTCGTCGTGGCCAACCTGTCGCGCTTCGTCCAGTACGCGGAGCTGGACCTGTCGGAGTTCGAGGGCTGGCGGCCGGTCGAGCTGTTCGGCCAGGTCGACTTCCCGGCGATCGGTCGCGCGCCGTATTTCCTGATGTTCGGGCCGCACTCGTTCGTGTGGTTTTCGCTCGAGCCACCGCCCGCGCAGGAGCCAGGCGGCGCCGAGCCCGCGGACGTCCCGGTGCTCCCGGCCGTCGGGAAGCTCCTTGACCTCGCGACGGGTCCGACCGCCCCGCGGCTGGCCGATGCCCTGGCCGGCTGGATCCAGGGGCGCCGCTGGTTCCGGGGCAAGGCGCGCCGCGTGAAAGGCGCGGACATCCTCGACGCGATCCCGCTGGTCACGATGCCGACGCCGGAAGCCTCGACGATCCTGTTCGAGACCCCCACGGCGCTGATCGCCCACCTGGGCGGCGGCGGCGAGGGCGACGCCGAGTCGCCGGACGTCCTCCTCGACGGGATGCGGGACCCGGCGGTGAGCAATGGGCTGCTCCAGGCGATCGCGATGCGACGGACTCTCCGTGGCGTGCGCGGCGACCTGGTCGCCCAGCCAACCCGCGCTCTCCGCGCGCTGCACGGCTCGTCCCCGGACGCATTGAACCCGATTCCGTCGCGGGCGGAGCAGAGCAACAGCTCGGTCATCTTCGGTGAGCGCCTGATCCTGAAGCTCTACCGGCGGCTCGAAG
>VBFZ01000157.1:0-1709 GCA_005880805.1 Chloroflexota bacterium
GCCGGCATGCGGGGCTCCATCGGCCTGAAGTAGCCGGAAACCAGCGCAGTCACACGCCACAAGGGACCGAACGGCACTACTGGTCCAGCCGACGTGCGCCCACCCTGTCCGGCGGGTGAGCAGGGAGAGTCACGTGTTGGCGCTACTTTCCTACGAGCTGCAGGGCCGCAGATGCGATGACGAGGTCCTCGCGGGCCTCGACGCGCAGGACGGCCGGTCGCTGGCCGGGCCGCGAGCGGATTCGATCGCGGGTCAACGCGCGCCCCGCTACCGGGCGCACGCCAATTGCAGTCAGGCGTCGGACGATGGCGGAACGGACGGGCGCCGCGTTCTCGCCGATGCCACCCGTGAAGACGAGGGCGTCGAGGTGCCGCAGATGGGTGGTGGCGGCCGCGATCCCGGCAGCCGCGCGTTCCACGAACATGTCGATGGCGAGCCGCGCGCGCGGGTCTTTCGGGGCGTCGGCGAGGAGGCGCTGCATGTCGCCCGTGCCCGCCACCCCGACCAGGCCTGACCCGTGGTTCAGCGTGCCCTCCAAATCGGACACGGTCACGAGCCCGCGGGAGACCAGCCAGAGGAGCACGCCGGGGTCGATCGAGCCTGCCCGGGTCGCCATCATCACGCCCTCGAGCGGCGTGAATCCCATCGAAGTTGCCACCGACCGTCCGCCATCGACTGCGGTCACTGAGCAGCCGCTACCGAGGTGCGCCACGACAAGCTGAAGGTCTCTGGCGGGCACCCCGAGTAGCTCCGCCGAACGCGCGACCGCCCACTCGGTCGACAGGCCGTGAAACCCGAACCGCCGAATCCCCCAGTCGCTAAACCATCGATCAGGCACCGGGTACCGGTACGCCGCCTCCGGCAGCGACGCGTGAAAGGCCGTGTCGAAGCAGGCGACGTGCGGCACGTTCGGAAATCGTTGGCGGGCGGCCTGGATCGTCGCGGCTGCGGGAGGGTTGTGCAGCGGCGCGATCTCGGAAAGCTCCCCGATCGCCTCGAGCGCAGCATCGTCGATCAGGATCGGCTGTCGAAAGCGGTCGCCGCCATGGACGACGCGATGCCCGATCGCCGCGAAGTCCTCCTTGGCGGACGGAATGCCCAGCTCGGCCAGCAGCCGACCGAGCGCGGCCTTCGCCTCGCCTCCCGATCCCGTCGGAGTCCACGTCACGGACGCAATCGCCATCGGTCTCTGCGCCGGCAGCCGCAGCACGCTCGCCTTGAGGGTGCTGGAGCCGGCGTTGAGCACGAGAACCGGGCCCGGGCGCTGCCCCTCGCGGAGCAGCCCGCTCATGCCTGCCAGCGCCAGTCGCGGATCTCCGGCAGATCGTCCCCCACGCGCCGCGTGTACTCCCGTGCCTCGAGCCGGCGCTCGGCCATGAGCTGCCGCACGCCCGAGGCACGGGATGCCAGACCCGGCACCCGGTCGATCACATCCATGACCAGGTGGAAGCGATCGAGGTCGTTGAGCATGACCATGTCGAACGGTGTGGTCGTGGTCCCCTCTTCCTTGTAGCCCCGGACGTGCAGGTTGTCGTGGTTCGTCCGCCGGTAGGTCAGTCGGTGGATGAGCCATGGGTAACCGTGATAGGCGAACACGATCGGCCGATCGGTCGTGAATAGCGAGTCGAACTCGACGTCCGGGAGGCCGTGCGGATGCTCGCTCGGCGGCTGGAGCCGCATGAGGTCCACCACGTTCACGACTCGAACTC
>VBFZ01000157.1:1746-7389 GCA_005880805.1 Chloroflexota bacterium
GTGTTCTCTGATGAGCGCCGCCGCCGCGAGCGTTTCCAGTGTCGGAACGTCACCGGCGCAGCCCAGGACGACGTCCGGCTCGCCGCCTTCGTCCGTGCTGGCCCAGGGCCATGCGCCGATCCCCGTCGTGCAATGGCGCACCGCATCGTCCATGGCCAACCAGTTGGGTGCCGGCTGCTTTCCCGCGAGGATGACGTTCACGTAGTTCCGACTTCGAAGGCAGTGGTCGGCCACCGATAGCAGCGTGTTCGCGTCGGGCGGCAGGTAGACCCGGATCACCTCCGCCTTCTTGTTCACGACGTGGTCGATGAACCCGGGATCCTGGTGACTGAACCCGTTGTGATCCTGCCGCCAGACGTGCGAAGAGAGCAGGTAGTTGAGCGACGCGATCGGACGCCGCCATGGGATGTCGCGCGTCACTTTGAGCCACTTGGCGTGCTGGTTGAACATCGAGTCAACGATGTGGGTGAACGCCTCGTAGCAGTTGAAGAGGCCGTGCCGGCCGGTCAGCAGGTAGCCCTCCAGCCAGCCCTCGCAGAGGTGCTCCGAGAGGACCTCCATAACCCGCCCATCCGGGCTGAGATGGTCGTCGGTCGGCAGGATCGGCGCGACCCATGTTCGGTCCGTGGCCTCAAAGACGGCACCGAGGCGATTGGACGCGGTCTCATCGGGCCCCATGAGGCGGAAACGGTCAGGGTTTTGCCGAACGACGTCGCGCAGAAAGGCGCCGAGGACGCGCGTCGCCTCGGCCGTCGTCGCTCCCAGCGCCGGAACCGCGACCGCGTATTCGCGGAAGTCCGGCATGCGAAGGTCGCGCAGCAGCTCGCCGCCATTGGCGTGGGGAGTCGCGCTCATGCGCTTGGTACCGCGCGGTGGAAGGTCGGCGAGGTCGCGGCGAAGGGCGCCACTTTCTTCGAACAGGTCCTCGGGCCGGTAGCTCTTCATCCACGCTTCGAGGGCGGCGAGGTGCTCCGGGTTCGAGCGCACCTCGGTGAGCGGCACCTGGTGCGATCGAAACGTGCCTTCCACGACCTGTCCGTCGACCTCATGCGGTCCGGTCCAGCCCTTCGGGGTGCGCAGGATCAACATCGGCCAACGCGGTCGGGCGGCCGATCCATCGCGTGAGTCGGCGCGTCCCGGGGATCGGGCACTGCGCTGGATCTCCGCGATCTCGTCAGCGATCTCATCGAGCGCCGCGGCCATCGCCTGGTGAACGACGGGTGGGTCATCGCCCGCCACGATCACGGGCCGGTGGCCGTAGCCTTCGAACAGCGCGACGAGCTCGTCGTCGGGGATCCGGGCCAGAATGGTCGGGTTGGCGATCTTGTAGCCGTTCAGGTGAAGGATCGGCAGAACTACGCCGTCCCGGACTGGGTCGAGGAACTTGTTGGAGTGCCAGCTCGCTGCCAGCGGTCCGGTTTCGGCCTCGCCGTCACCCACTACGCACGCGACCAGGAGATCCGGATTGTCGAAGGCCGCCCCGTACGCGTGCGCTAGCGAGTAGCCAAGCTCGCCGCCCTCGTGAATGGAGCCTGGAGTCTCCGGCGCGACGTGGCTCGGGATCCCGCCCGGGAAGGAGAACTGCCTGAAGAGCCGGCCCATCCCTTCCGCGTCCGGGGATACGTCGGGGTAGACCTCGCTGTACGTGCCCTCGAGGTACGCGTTGGCGACGAGGCCCGGCCCGCCATGGCCGGGGCCGGTGATGAACAGGGCATCGAGGTCGCGCTCGACGATGATCCGGTTCAGGTGGACGTAGATGAAGTTGAGTCCGGGCGTCGTTCCCCAGTGCCCGAGCAGGCGCGGCTTGATGTGCTCCGGGCGGAGGGGCTCGCGCAGCAGCGGATCGGCAAGCAGGTAGATCTGCCCGACCGACAGGTAGTTCGCGGCACGCCAGTACGCGTCGATGCGCGCCAGCAGCTCGCCGCTCAAGGGCTCTCTTACTACGCGCGCCGCCTCTGCCGTCGCCACGAGTCGATGATGACCCATCGAGCGAATTCCATCGATCGACTGCCGTCCGCGCGGATGTGGAGATGATCGAACAGAGCTTGCCGGTCGCCCTGATATCGATCTGCAGCTCTTCGCGCTCCCATCATCTACCCTCCTCGATGAATCGCGGCGATGCGACTAACCTTGACTCGATCGACCGAGTCGAGCACGGGCCGGCGGTCACGGCATCGCTGGAGCGGACCTGCCGAGTCGGGCTGTTCAGCCCTTGGCCAGGGGCCGCCGCGGGGATTTCATGATTGAGAGCCGGTCTCCGTGCCGAGAACGACGGCCGGCGTCGTGATCTGACGGAGAGGAGCTGGCAATGAAGGCTTTCGGGCGAGTGTTCGCGCTATTCGCAGCCGCGCTCATGGTGACATCGGTCGTGTCGGCGATCGCAGCGCTCGTAACCAAGCGTCGCATCGTCCCGCTCGATGCACCCGATGCGGACGAAGTCCGGGTGCGGGCGATCTTCGAGCCTCTGACGTTTCGCAGCACGGCGACGAGCTTCCGGGGCGGGACCGTCGACTGCTGGTACGGCGGGGGCGTCATCGATCTAAGAGAGGCCACGCTCGACTCGGCCGGGGCCGCGCTCAAGGTCCGGGCGATCTTCGGGGGCGGACAGATCCTGGTCCCCGAGACGTGGGCGATCAATCTGAACGTCCGGGGTGTCGGCGGCGTCAGCGATGTGCGGTCAAAGGTCGACCGGGCGGCCGAGGCTCCGCACCTCACCATCGAAGGACTAGTGCTGTTCGGTGGCTTCGCAGTCATGTCGGAGCTGCCAGGCGTCCAGATTCCGGCCGCCGCCTGAAGGGTCGTCTCGAACCGGAGCTTCGCGCTCGCCGAGCGGGGAGCTGATGGCGGATCCCCGCTCGGCCTCAACTCGGCAGGCTAATACCACTCGATCGGTTCGGTGGACTCGGAGCAGTTCGTGGCCAGCCTGAAATAGCGAATCCCGGCCTCACGCTCCCAGACCGCTCGTGAGAAGGTGAGCAGCCGGCCGGCGGTGCCATGGAGCGTCAGGGTCAGGCTGGATCTGAGCTCCTCGTCGGCATGCACTGGAAAGCCGCACAGTTCAGGGACTGGCGGCAGCGGCTCGAGTTGGCGGCCCATGACGCGCTGGGGCCGGTCCGGTCCGGCAAGCATCGTCAGCCATCGGCACTTGAGTGCGCGAGCGGCGGCATCGAGATCGAGACAGGCCCCCGCGTCGAAGACGAGGAGATGCGGATTCGCCTGATCGTCGATGACAGTGACGGTCTTCGCCACCGGGGGCTGATCGTCGCCGCTCCACGGCGAGGTCGGCCGGGTGTCTGCGACCCCATAGGGCACGCCGTGCTCGGCAAGCCAGTCCTCGAACCACCCGGTCGCCTGGCGTTCGGATGGGACCAGCGTTGCGGTCGTCATCGCCAGCCTCCTCAGGCTCCGGCAAGTGAGGCCGATGCCACGATGAAGGTTGCTCCCGGGCGGTCTCGGTGACTAGTGCCGTTGGTCCCGCTCTCAGCAGGGCCGATGGTCCGGGTCGAATCGGCAGCGCCGGGATCCGGCGGCGCGTCAGCCGGCGCGCTGAGGTTCGGCCTCGGCCTGCTCCTCCTCGATCGTCGGCTGGCCGGTCGGGCGGTTGCGTTCTGCCTGCCCCCCGCTGGCCGCCAGCGCTGCGGCAACAAAGCCATCGAACAGCGGGTGTGGTCGCTCGGGCCGCGACTTGAACTCCGGGTGGAACTGCGTCGCCACGAACCAGGGGTGGTCCTTGAGCTCGACGATCTCCACCAGGCGGCCGTCGGGCGATTGGCCGGACAGGAGCATGCCGGCCTGCTCGAGGGTCGGCCGGTACCGGTTGTTCACCTCGAAGCGATGCCGGTGGCGCTCGTAGATGACCTCCTGGCCGTAGGCATCGGCGGCTTTCGAACCGGGCGTCAGGCGCGCGGGATAGAGGCCCAGTCGCATCGTCCCGCCCTTGTCCTCCAGCTCGCGCTGGTCGGGCATGAAGTCGATCACCGGGTGCTCGGTGAACATGTCGAACTCGGTCGAGTTGGCATCGCCGGTGCCGATCACGTCACGGGCAAACTCGATGACCGCGCACTGCAGCCCGAGGCAGAGCCCCAGGTACGGGATGCGGTTGTCGCGCGCGTAGTGCGCGGCGATGACCTTGCCCTCGATGCCCCGGTGGCCAAACCCGCCCGGCACGAGGATCCCGGCGACGCCCGACAGGTGATCACCCACATTCTCGGGGGTCAGCGCCTCCGAGTCTATCCAGCGGACCTTCGCGTCGACCGAGTTGGCCCAGGCCGCGTGCTTGAGCGCCTCGGTCACCGAGAGATAGGCGTCAGGCAGCTCGATGTACTTCCCGACGAGGGCGATCTCCAGGCTGGCCTTCGGGCGCTTGATCCGCTCGACGAGCGTTCGCCACGCTGCCAGGTCCGGGTGCGCCTCGGGGTCGCCGAGCGCCAGCTCGCGCACGATGAGCCGGCCCAGCCCCGCCTCCTCGAACTGGATCGGGACCTCGTAGATCGTGTCCGCGGTCTCGGCCGGGATGACGGCCTCGGTGGCGACGTCGGTGAACAGCGCGATCTTCTCGCGGATCTCGTCGCTGACCGGGTGGTCCGAACGGAGGACGATCACGTCGGGCTGGATGCCGATCGCGCGCAGCTCCCGCACGGAGTGCTGGGTCGGCTTGGTCTTGAGCTCGCCGGTCGCCGCGAGAGCCGGCAGCAGCGTCACGTGCACGTACAGCACGTTCGCCCGGCCGACGTCCTTGCGCATCTGCCGGATCGCCTCGAGGAACGGCAGGCTCTCGATGTCGCCCACCGTCCCGCCGACTTCCACGATCACGACGTCCGGATCTCCGTCGCGCGCGACGCGCGTGATCCGCTCCTTGATCTCGTTCGTGATGTGGGGGATCACTTGCACGGTCCCGCCCAGGTAGTCGCCGCGGCGCTCCTTGGCGATGACCGCCTGGTAGATGCGCCCGGTCGTGACGTTGCTGAGCTGGGTCAGGTTCTCGTCGATGAACCGCTCGTAGTGGCCCAGGTCGAGGTCCGTCTCGGCGCCGTCGTCGGTAACAAAGACCTCGCCGTGCTGATAGGGCGACATGGTCCCGGGGTCGACGTTGATGTACGGGTCGAGCTTGAGGATGGAGACCCGCAGGTCGCGCGCCTTGAGGATCCGACCGATGCTTGCGGCGGTGATGCCTTTCCCCAGTGAGGAGGTCACGCCTCCGGTCACAAAGACATACTTCGCCATGGGTTCGGTCCTCCGGGGTTTTTCGAATGCTATCGAATCACCCGGGCCCGGGCAAGGCGAGCGAGGTCCTCCCGCCTTCGTGAAGCCGCCCCCACTCGCTTCACCCGGCCCCCAATGCAGCTCTGCCAGATACCCGTGGGGTGGGTCTAAGCGCCGGATCGAGCAGACGGTACGCTCCGCTGGCACCCGGAAGTTGACGATTCCGGCTTCGTGGAGCTCCTGCCGGTTGGTGGCGGGTCCATCCTGCGACTGGCGCGAGCTGCCGAGAGTGGCGTGCTCGATCACGGGAAGGATCACGTGGCCACCGCGAGCGGGCTTCCGCCTGTGCCGCCAATCCGCTTTCGCCTGCGGCCGCATCCCGCGGCGGTACGTGGGCCGTTCGACGAGCCGCCTCGGATCGAGCATCCGGGCCGCGTCTTC
>VBFZ01000263.1 GCA_005880805.1 Chloroflexota bacterium
CTTCAGCAGCCGCTCGTAATCGGCCTTGCGGGCCTGGAACCAGGCGCGGTCGTTGTTGACGGCGAGGTCAGCCAGGAACTGGATCGCCTCGGGTCGGAAGCCGGTGAAGGTTTGCGTGCTGATCGCCATCGATCCACCTCCTGCTAAGCCGAACGACGAGGACGAGCCGACCGCCACACCATGACGACGAACGAGGTAGCGAGATTCGACAGTCTGCGTCGAAAGGGGGACCTTCGCCAAGGGGCGTGAGACGCCCTACCACCGGCCGCTGCGAAGGGGGTGAGCGCCCCCTCCACGCGAACACCGTATCCGGCCCAGTACGGTCGAGTGGTAACGGCCGCTAGTTGCACACGTCTATCGTCCGAACGGCGGATGCGGGGCCGATTCGTTGCAGATACGATACGGCCCACCCCGTGCCGGGCGGCTCCGGGAATCTCGGTGCCTCCTAATCAATCGTTCCCGACCCAGCGCGACCCGGAGGCATGTTGAGACTCGAACGCTTCCGCCGATTGAGCCGGCACCTTCCCCGCCCCGTGCGACGCCACCCCAGGATCAGCGTCACGGTCGTCGCGATCGCCGTGGCCGTTGTCCTCGCCTTCGGGGTGGCCTTCTGGCCGCTCGGTGCAGTCTCGGGTCCATCGTCGGCCGGCCGTGGTCCGGCTTCCGGCGCCACATCGGGCGTTCCCAGCTTCACCTACTCCGGCACGTGGTCGCTCCTCGACCTGCAGCGCCACATCGGCGCGGGCGAAGTGGTCGCCGTGACCGCTGCGCCCGCAGGTGCGAACACCTCGGCGGCCGATCCGAGCGGTGACCAGGTCCTGGTCGCCAAGACCACCGACGGACAGCTGATCCGCATCGCGCTGAATGTGTCCGCGGCCGACGCCGCATCGGCGCTGTCGCGGATGGGTTACGGCGGCCTGCTCACGGCCGAGGCGTGGAAGGCGATCCAGACCGGCGTCCGGTCCGACGTCGGATCGACCGGCGCGTCCTCGACCTCTCCGACAACCTCATCCGGCGGTCCGGCAGACGGGCTCCGATCCCTTCTGACCCTCCTGGTGCCGGTCCTGCTCGTAACGCTCCTGATGGTCTTCCTGATGCGCATGGTCAGCCGGGTCAGCCCGGCCGCTCGTGACTCCGCCACCCAGTTCAGGACGATCATGCCGGCCTCGAAGGAAGCCACGACGGCAGCCGATTCGGCGGGCGCACCCGTCACCTCATCGGGGGCAATGCCCCCCGTGCTGCTGGCCGACGTCGCCGGCTGCGACGAAGCCAAGCTCGAGCTGACCGAGACGATCGAGTTCCTGAAGTCGCCCGAGCGCTTCCATCGCCTGGGCGCCCGCATCCCGCGCGGCATCATGCTCTGGGGCCCGCCCGGCACCGGCAAGACGATGCTCGCGCGTGCCGTGGCCAGCGAGGCCGGCGTGCCGTTCCACTACACGTCGGGCTCCGAGTTCGTGGAGAAGTACGTCGGCGTCGGCGCACGGCGGGTCCGCGAGCTGTTCGCCCATGCGCGGAAGCTCGGCCGCGGCGTGATCTTTTTCGACGAATTCGACGCACTGGGCAAGTCACGAGGCGGCGCAAACAGCCACGAGGAGCGCGAGCAGACACTCAACCAGCTGCTGGTCGAGCTCGACGGGTTCTCGACCACCGACGACATCGTCGTGATCGCCGCGACCAACCGGCCCGGCCGCTTCAACCGCAAGATCCACGTCGGCCTGCCAGACGTCGTCGGGCGCCGCGAGATCCTCGAAGTTCACGCGCGCAACAAGCCGCTCGCGGCCGAGGCCGACCTGCCGGGCCTGGCCCGTAAGACGTACGGCTTCTCGGGCGCCCAGCTGGCCGACCTGCTCAACGAGGCCGCGATCCTCGCTGCGCGGCGGGCAGGCGAGGCGATCACGCCCGAAGACCTGCATGCGGGCTGGCTGAAGGTCGCCGTTGGGACGTCGCGCCGGCGGTCGATGGAC
>VBFZ01000001.1:0-3390 GCA_005880805.1 Chloroflexota bacterium
GCGGAGCCGTCATGTACGCCGCCGAGACCACCGGCGAGATCGCCATCAAGCGCTCGATGCCCATGAGCGAGCCGATGGCCGAAGAGTCAGTCCGCACGAGGATCGAGGAGCTGTTCGCGCTCCACAACGGCGAGATCTACGCGTACCTGCTGCGGATGGTGCGGGACGGCGAGCTGGCCGCCGACCTTACCCAGGACACGTTCGTCAAGGCCTACCGGCGCTTCGACACGCTCCAGGAACCGGAGCACGCTCGCGCATGGCTCTACCAGATCGCCCATCGCGTCGCGCTCGATGACATCCGCCACCGACGGATCATCCGGATGGTGCCCTGGACGGGTGAATCCCGCGGCGCGGCGCCGTCCGCCGAGCACCTGTTCATGGACGCGCGGCTCTCCGGGCCGATGCAGCGGGCGCTGGGTCGAATGCCTGAGCGGCAGCGTTCCGCCCTCCTCCTCGCCGAGCTCCAGGACCTGACCGGCCTCGAGCTCGCAGAGAGCCTGCGCCAGGCGCTCGCCGCCGAACGCGAGCGTGATGCAGTCGCGGAGGCTGCCGCCGCTGCCAGGGCCGGGGCCAGCACTGCCTCGTCGGCACAGCGTTCCCTTCGCTCTTCGGGTGGGAGCGGGCTGCGTGCGAACGATCAGCACGATCGTGGCGACCGATCGTGAAGCGTTTCTGGCGCAGGGAGGGCGATCACAGCACCCTGCGGGGCCAGCCGAGGGACGCCGAGGAGGCGCATCGGCTTGCACAGCAGCTTTCCGCCGAGCGTCTCGATGAGCCGCTCGATGGAGATTCGGCCCAGTGGCTGGAAGACCACCTCGAGGGTTGTGTGCCCTGCGCCACGATTGCGGGGGCCTATGCAGCCGACCGTGCCGAGCTGCGGGCGCTTCGCGATGGGCCGATCCCGCAGCCTCCGCGTGACCTGTGGGCACGAACATCGGCGGCCCTGGACGCCGCAGGGCCCGGGCGGCCGCCTTCCACGCGTGACACCACGACCGGCCAAAAGCCTTCCCCATGGCTTCGCCGCCTCCGCCCCTCGCCGCTTCCGATCGCGATGCTGGCGGGCGTCCTGGCCATCGCCGTCGTCGTGGTCGGCTCCTTCCGCAGCCTGAGCTCCGGCCCCCAGACCGCCCTCGCCAGCCTCCCGCCTTCTGCGGGATCGTCGGCGGCCGCTGCGAGCAGGGCGCCAACGCCATTCCTGGTCAGCCCGGCCCCCGTCGCGTGGGTCAGCCACAAGGAAGGCGGCCTGTACACGATCAACGTCTCGAACGTCGACCATGTCTGCCCGGCCGATGCGCAGCCCGACTGCGCGCCGATCACGCCCGGACCCGTCACGGGCGTCCAGATCCCCGTTCAACCGAGTGCGATCGTCGTTTCGCCCACCGTGAAAGGTCAGGCGGTCGTGGTGGCCAGGAGTGGGTCGGGTGGCGGCTCGATCTACTCGATCAACGTGCCCAGCCCACAACCCTCTTCGTCCACCTCGGCCCCGAGCCCGTCACCCACGACGAGCCCTTCGTCGGTGCCGAGCTCGCCGTCGGCCAGCGAGTCGCCAGTCCCGCCGAGCCCGACCTCGCAGGCCAGCCAAACGGCATCCGGCGGTCCGGGCGGGTCGCCGTCGTCGTCGGAGCCTTCGCCGACGCCCAGCGCCACGGTTCCGGTCAGCCTTCCGCCTGGCTCAGCGTCGCCGTCGGCCGGGGAGCGAGCACAGCCGATCATCAGCGGGGTCATCCTCGTCGGCCAGTCGTCCAGCTACTCTCCCGACGGCCAGTGGTTCGCCTTCACCGCTCGTCCGGCCGATGGCAGCCACGGCGCGGACATCTTCGTGTGGCGGGTCGGCGCGCCGGTGGCCGTCGCGGTGACCGCCGACCACGCTTCGGTGTTCTCGGCGTGGGCCGGCGGAGATCTGATCGGCAGCCGGCCTCGAGACGTAGCCGCGGTGGTGCCTGGGAGCGCCTCGCCGGGCGCTAGCCCTTCGCCGAGCGCCAGCGCCTCGGAGTCACCGGAGCCGACAGAGACTCCGAGCGCGACGCCCGGTCCCGTCAAGCCTGGCGCGAGCAGCGAGCCCAGCTCGAAGCCGGCCGGGACCCCGGAAGCCAGCCCAAGCCCCTCCGTGACCCCTACTGCCACGCCTGGCGCGCCCATCAGCACGCCGTCGCGAGGGCTCGATTCCACGTCCGAGCCCGAATCGTTCCTGGTCGATCCGCTCACGTGGGCACAAACGACCCTCGCCCGGTCGGCCTGGCGTCCCGTCGTCGATTCGTCCGGTCGGCTCGCCGTGTACTGGGCGGGAACCGTTCGCCGCGACGCCGCCACCGGGGTCTGGGAGCCGGACCAGGGTCGGCTTGTGGTGGGCCAGTGGCCGCAGCTGACCGGTCGCGCATCGAGCGACACAACCTCGCCACAGCCGCTCCCTTCGTCTGTCGTCGGGACGCTCCTTGCCGGCTCGTCGATCCCGGACTGGGACATCCGATGGGATCCATCGGGCAGCCATCTCGCGGCCTGGGTCGCGGATGAGCGTGATTCCTCCGTCGGCCATCTGAGCCTGCTGACGGTCGATCAGCCGACCGGCGGCATCGAGGACGACCGCTCACTGCTGGCACCGACGCCGGCGCTGCCTGGCTTTGCCATCGTCGACGGGCGCCTGACGTGGGCTACGCCACCCGGCCAGGATGGCCAGGGAAGCAGCCTCCAGCTCCTCGCCTGGAGTGGCAACGAGCGCGGGCGTGTCGAAACCACACCGCTCGACGGCTCCGAACCGGTGGTCGTCATCCGCTAAAGGCGCCGTCTCCACCAAAGCTTCCCCGGTGCGTCCGTGCACCGGAAACCTCCTCGACCGGTGGCCTTTGATGGCGTTGCGGCACCAGTCCACGAGCCGCCGGAGCAGCATTCACGAGTGCACGATCAGGGCCTTTGCCGTATCGTGGCGCGGCTGTGCGACCAAGCCCCCTGGTCGCGAGCGCGGTGCTCACTGTCGTGCTCGCGCTGCTCGCTCTGCCAGGCCTTGCGGGCTCGCGTACCCCCAGCCCCGACCGGGCCATCGAAGCAGCGGCGTTCCAGGCGTTCTCGATCCAGGCGACGGATGATGGATCGTCCTCGACGATCGATCCGCTCGACCCTGCCCAGCGGTCCGCGAACTACCTCGAGGCGGACGCCGCGATCGCGCAACCGGGCCAGGCACTTCCCGTGCCAGGACGACCGCACACCATCCAGCCGGCCGTCAGCGCACAGCTCAGCATCAAGCCGCCGCGCTACACGGTTTCGGGCTTTGCATCGTTCTACGACAACGGCACGACGGCGATGCGGCTCCCGCGCGGCACGCTGATCAGGGTGTGCGGCGGGGGAGGCTGCCTCGAGCGGGTGGTGAACGATTACGGCCCATCCGCCTCATTCCAG
>VBFZ01000001.1:3482-13171 GCA_005880805.1 Chloroflexota bacterium
CCGCGGTATCCTTCCCGAGACCTTTAACGACCGGCCCAGTGAGGCCGGGAAGGAGGAAGCCCGGGTGCCACAGCCGGACGCACGCCGGATCATGACTGCGGACGAGATTCGCCGGGCGATCGTCCGAATCTCGCACGAGATCGTCGAGAAGCAGGCCGGGACCGAGGGCCTCGTCCTCGTTGGGATTCAGCGCCGGGGCGTCCCGCTCGCACGACGATTGGCGGACGCGATCAGCGACCATGAGGGCATCCGCCTTCCGGTTGGCGCGCTCGACATTACGTTCTACCGCGACGACCTCTCGCTCATCGCCCAGCACCCGCTGGTCAAGGGCACCGACATTCCCTTCGACCTCAATGCCGTGACAGTCGTCCTCGTCGACGACGTGCTGTACACGGGCCGAACGATCCGGTCAGCCATGGACGCCCTCGTGGATTTCGGTCGCCCGCAGGCGATCCGGCTCGCGGTGCTCGTCGATCGGGGTCACCGTGAGCTCCCGATTCGCGCAGACCACGTCGGCAAGAACGTGCCGACGTCCCGCGAGGAGATCGTGAAGGTTCGCCTGTCCGAGATCGACGACGACGAGGGGGTCGACATCGAGCGCCTGGCGCCGGTCGCCGAGCTCGTCGGATGAGCGTCCAGCTCGAGCCCGAGCTGCCGACCGAGGTGATGGAGGGCGTCGAACGGGGGACCGAAGCGCCCGCCTGGCGACACCGGCACCTTCTCGACACCGACGTGCTCTCACGGACGGACCTGGACCTGGTGATGCGTACAACGGACGCGATGAAAGAGGTGCTGCGGCGGCCGATCGCCACGGTTCCTGCCCTGCGCGGCTGGAACCTCACGCTTCTCTTCTACGAGGCGTCGACGCGCACGCGGGTGAGCTTCGAGGTGGCCGGCAAGAACCTGTCGGCCAATGTCGTGAACATCGCGACGGGCGCGTCGTCGGTGACGAAGGGCGAATCGCTGCTCGACACGATCCGCACGCTCGAAGCCCTGGGAACGCGGCTCCTGGTGATCCGCCACTCCGTCTCGGGTGCGCCGTACCTCGCCGCGCGCCACTTCTCGGGCCACGTGCTGAATGCCGGCGACGGCCTCCACGCGCACCCCACCCAGGCGCTCCTCGACCTGTACACGCTTCGCGAGCACTTCGGGTCCAATCTCACCGGGCGGAAGGTCGTGATCCTCGGCGACGTCCTGCACTCCCGGGTGGCACGCTCGAACATCTGGACGCTGACCGCGGCCGGCGCCGACCTCTGGCTGTGCGGGCCTTCGACCCTGCTGCGGGGGTTCGAGACGTGGGCCCGTGCGGGAGCGCGCGGAGGACGTTTCACGGTCACGTCGGACCTCCGCGCGGCGCTTCGCGATGCGGATGCCGTGATGGCACTTCGCATCCAGCGCGAGCGGATGTCCGCAGGGCTGCTTCCATCGCTGTGGGAATACGCCGACCGGTTCGGCCTGACCGCCGATCGCCTGGCCCTCGCCCGACCGGACGTGCTCGTCATGCATCCGGGGCCGATGAACGAAGGCGTCGAGATCGCGCCGGACGTCGCAGCCGGGCCGCACTCCGTGATCACCGACCAGGTCGCCAACGGCGTCGCGGTCCGGATGGCTGTCCTGCAGCTGCTCGCCGGTCGCGTCGGCTGACCGCCCGATGGCGAGCAGCCCGCGCAATCCCTTGAGGCCATGACCTTCGCTCCCCCGGTCGGCGGCCGAATCGTGTCGGACCTGCAGATCACGAAGGCGTGGCTCGTCGATCCCTTTGCGGACCGGGAAGGCCCGGGCGAGCTCGTCGTCTCGGATGGGATCCTCGAAGCCGTGACGTGGCTGGAAGGCGATGAGGCGGCGGGCGTCGACGACGGCGGCGTGATCGTGGCTCCCGGATTCATCGACCTCCACGCACATTTCCGCGAGCCCGGGAACGAGGCCGCGGAGACGGTCGCCAGCGGGGCGGCGGCTGCGGCACACGGCGGGTTCACCACGGTGTGCTTGATGGCGAACACCGATCCGCCGATCGACTCGGCCGGTGCTCTGGCGCGCGAGCGTGCCGTTTTCGACGAAGCCGTATGGCGCTGCGACCGTCGGTCGGGCAGGCGAGCAGCTCGCCGAGCTGGGCCCGCTCGCCGACGGCGGGGCGATCGGCTTCTCCGACGACGGCGCGCCGATCCGCTCGCCGGCCATCCTGCGGAACGCGCTGCTCTACGCCGCGATGCACGGACTCCCGGTCATCGATCACCCGGAGGACCTGTCGCTGACGAACGAGGCCGAAGCGAACGAGGGGCTGGTCGCCACGGTCCTGGGATTGAAGGGCTGGCCGCGCGCAGCCGAGACGGCAGCCGTCGCGCGCGACCTCGCGGTGTTCGCCGACGCGTTGCGCGACGACGCACGAGCGCGCCTCCACCTCACACACCTGTCGAACGCCGCATCGCTCGACCTGGTCCGGCGAGCGAAGGCGGACGGCCTGCCCGTGACGTGCGACGTGACCCCTCACCACGTCGCGCTGACCGACGAGTGGCTGGCGGGCGCCCGGCGATGGGCATGGGAGGCCCTGACGGAGGACGGCTGGGCGCGCGATCCATGGTCGGATGGCGCGCTCGTCGGGGCCCCGTATGACACCTCGCTCCGTGTCAATCCTCCGCTCCGCTCGCCGGGTGACGCCGCGGCCTGTCTCGCGGCCATCCGGGATGGGACCGCCGATGCGATCGCCACCGACCACGCGCCCCACAACGTCGTGGACAAGGAGGTCGAATTCGGCCAGGCGGCACCCGGCATCAGCGGCATCGAAACGGCGCTCGGGCTGCTCCTTGTGGCCGTGGAGGCCGGCCGTCTTCCCCTTCGCCGGTTGATCGAGGCCCTGACCAGCGGACCCGCGCGTGTCCTGGGCTCACTCCTCGGGCGTGATCCCGGTGATCTCGGCTTCGTGGAGGGCCGCCGAGCCGACCTCGTGGTCTTCGACCGATCCGAAACCTGGCGGGTCGAGCCCGGCGCGCTCCTCTCGCGCGGCAAGAATTCGCCGCTGCTCGGGATGGAGCTCCCGGGCGCAGTGATCCTGACTATCGCCGACGGCCGCGCCGCGTTCGAGGCCTGAACCACCGGCGAGGAGCAGCGCGGGCCGGGCCTGCCTGCGTTCGGTTACCCTCCGGTCATGCCCAAACCCCCCGACGCGCTTGCGTCCATGGTTCACCGCGTCCTGTGGCAGGAGCAGGCGCCGCCCTCGCCCGATCGCCGCGGTGGGGAGCTGCCGGACGCTGCGGACGTGGTCGTGGTCGGGGGTGGCTACACGGGCGTGGCTGCCGCACGCGAGCTGGCGCGGGGAGGTGCCAGCGTCGTGCTGCTCGAGGCAGAGGGTCTCGGCTTCGGAGCATCGACCCGCAACGGGGGGATCGTCCACCCTGGCTACAAGCTCAGCGCACAGGCGCTGATCAAACGCTACGGCGAGGATCTGGCCCGCGACCTTTACCAGGAGAGCCTCTCCGCATGCGCGATGGTCGGGCAGCTCATTGCCGACGAGGCGATCGACGCGGAGTGGGTCGCGTCCGGCCACCTGGAGCTCGCCTGGTCGCCTGACCATGCTGGCGGTCTGGGGGAGGAACGCGAGGCTGTCGAGCGCCTCGGCGGCTCGGCGCGGGTGATCGCCCGCTCGGACCTTGCCGAAGAGATCGGTTCGAACGTGTACTACGGCGGCCTGGCGATCGAGGGCGGCGGCGGCCTCCACCCCGCCCGCTACTTCGCGGGCCTGGTCGCGGCTGCAGAACGGGCCGGGGCCCGGCTGCACGAGGGAGTTCGCGTCCGTCGACTTCGGCCGCAGGCGGATGGCCGGACGCTCGTCGAGACGGATCGGGGTGGCGTCCTGGCGCGGAACGTGGTCGTCGGCACCAACGGTTACACGGACGGCGCCGTCCCCGCGCTGCGCCGGCGGATCATCCCGATCGGCAGCTACATCATCGCAACCGAGCCGCTCCCCGAGGAGCTGGCACGCTCGCTGTCGCCGCGCGGGAGGGTGTTCTTCGACACGAAGAACTTCCTGTACTACTGGCGGCTGACCGCGGATCGCCGGCTCGCCTTCGGCGGCCGCGCCAGCTTCATCCCGACCTCCGTCGATCGCACCGCGCCGATCCTGCTGCGGGGCATGCTCGAGGTATACCCGCAGCTGGCGGGCGTCCGGATCGAGTACGCGTGGGGCGGGAACGTGGGCTTCACGTTCGACCGCATGCCGCATGCCGGGCAGCTGGCGGGGGTCACCTACGCGATGGGCTACTGCGGCAGCGGCATCGCCCTCGCCACGTACCTCGGCACGAAGGTCGGCGCGTGGCTGGGTGGCGCGCCTGCCCCGGCGCTCACCAGGCTCGGCTTTCCGCTGGTGCCCGCTCCGTACGAAGGGCGCCCGTGGTTCCTGCCGCTGGCAGGCGAGTGGTACCGGCTGAAGGACCGCCTGGCCGCTCGATCGCGGGGCTCGTAGAGCAGCGGGGCCTCAGCCCGTCGTCGCGGATCCGCTGCCGGACGCGGGAGCCGGCAGGTCGCGCGCCAGCTCGCGGAACATGTCGAGAAGCCGGTCGACGTCGGCTTCGGTCGTGAGGTAGTTGACGATGCCGGCCCGCAGCCAGGTTCGACCGCGGAGCCGGGTTGTCGACAGCCAGCCATCGCCGGACGCCTCGAGCGCGCCCTGGAGGGCATCCTGGTGCCGATCAAGGGCATTGGCGTCGTTTCCGCCCGCCGAAGCCCCGCGTGGGATGTGCCGGAAGCACACGACCGAGAGCTCGGGCTCTGGCGGCGTCACCTCGAAGTCGGCGCTGTGCGCACACCGCCTGGCCAGGTAGGCGGCGAGGTCGTTCGTCTGCTCGACGAGATGTCCCAGTCCCTGCGTGCCGAGATGCTTCCAGCTGAGCCACAGCTTCAGCGCGCGCCAGCGGCGGGTTCCCTCCATCCCCAGCTGGTAGAAGTTGAGCGGCTCGCTGGCCGGATCCGGCTCGTCCGCCGGTAGAGCTCCGCGGTAGTACTCGGGCGAGCTGTGGAAGGTCGCCAGCAGGTCGGCCCGCCGTCGGACGAGCAGCCCGCCGATGTCGTACGCCTGGAAGAACCACTTGTGTGGATCGATCGTGATCGAGTCGGCCCGGTCGAGGTCGGGAACTCTGGCGCGGTCGCGCTCCGACAGGCACGCGGCCGCGCCATACGCCGCGTCGACGTGGAGCCACAAGCCTTCCCGGTCGGCGACGTCCGCAAGCTCCGCCAGCCGATCGACCGAGCCGGTGTTCGTCGAGCCGGCAACGGCCGCGATCGCCAGCGGACGGAGGCCCGCACGTCGGTCCGTGCTGACCGCGTCCGCGACCGTGGCGCGCTTCAGGCGGAAGGCCTCGTCCGACTCGACGATATGCAGCGTGTCCCTCGGAAAGCCCAGCTCGTCGAGCGCCCGCGCGATCGAGAAATGGGCCTGGTCGGAGGCGTATACACGGACGCCCTCCAAGGCGCGCCCGCGGGGGGCGGCAGAAAGCTCGAGGAGGCGGGCCAGGTGGACGTCGCGCACAACGGCCAGCGCGAGGAAATTGGCCATCACCCCGCCGCTGGTCAGCAGCCCGAACGCCTCCTGGCCGAAGCCGACCAGGTCGCACAGCCAGCGGATCACCTCTTCCTCGACGAACGCGCCGGACGGGCCGGCGTGCCAGACGTCGACGCCCTGCTGCGTGACCTGTGCCAGGAGCTCGCCGACGATCGAGAGCCACAGCGGGGGCGGCGTGAAGTAGCTCAGAGACCGCGGATGCCACGCGTTGAGCTGGTGGGGCGCCAGTCGGCGCGTGAATTCCCGGAGCACCTCGGCCGAGGGCTGCGGCGCCTCCGGTGCAGGCGCAGGGCGTCCGCTCGGGCCGAAGAAGAGACGCCGAAGCTCCTCGTAGCCGGCAGGCTCTCCGATCGCCCGGCGGAGTGCCTCGTCGTACAGGTAGTCGAGGGCTGTCCGCCAGGCATCGGCGCCCAGCCGCTCGAGCGGTGGCCGGGACGTGGCCTCGTCGGTGATGCCGATGAGTTCCGGCTCGGGGTGCCAGGCAAAGCGCGGATCCGGGGGCACCTCGCGATGGTAGTGGCCGGCAGTCGCGGGGAGCGGTCCGCAGAGGCAGCGCCCGGGTGATCGCCGGCTCTCCCGTATCGTTTGGGGGTGACTCCTTCGACACCGGACCCCTCGACTTCGCCTGCCCCCGATAGCCCGCCTGCACCCGATAGCGCGCCTGCCCCCGGTGGCACGCCATCCACGGTCCGCAACGTTCCCTACAAGGGCGAGCCCCTGGACGCGGCACGAGGGCCGGGCCTGGGCTGCTTCTGGCTGCAGATGGTCATCCTGGCCATCCTCATCGTGGTCACGCCGTTCAGCGTCTGGTGGGGCTGGCCCGACTGGCTGAGCGCGGCGCTGCTGTTCATCACGATCGGGTTCCTGCTCGTGGCCGGCCAGACGATGATCTTCCTGATGCGCCTGGTTGCCGCGGATCGCCGCTCGCGACGTCGCCCACTCGCCAGCCGGACGCGAACGGTTGGAGAGCTCGAGGACCAGGTGGGCGAGCACGGCCAGGAGCCTGACTAGGCCTGCAGGACGGCCAAGGCGCCGAGCGCGCCATGCGACAATGACCGGCGCTATCCACCACGTTCGTTACCCGCTTCCTGGAGGGGCGCCCGCAGCGTGCCTGTGCTCGCGACCTACTTCACTGTTCGCCGCGGCCGTGACCCGTTCTTCAAGTTCTTCATGCGCACGCTGTTTCCCCGGCAGGTGCGCGAGTACGAGCAGAAGTTCGGGATCCGGTTCGTGGGCTGGTACAACGTGGCCTACGGCTGGGACTTCGACAACGTGATCCTGCTCCACCTGCCGGATTACGCGACACTGGACAAGCTCGAAGCGAACGAGGCGACGCGTGCCCTCGGGCATCGTGCCGGCGAGTGGCTGTTCGAACGGCACCACTCGATGTTCCTTCGAGAGCGAATGGGACCCGACCTCGAGTATCACGGCTACTAGCGGACCGTCTCGGACGATCTCCGAGGCGGCCGACTGAAAGGAGGCGATCGGAATGGCAGCGAACCGGAACGACATGCTCGGTGAGCTGGCGGCCGACGCCGCCCTCGAGCGGGCCGACTTCATCGTCCAGGCGACAGACCAGCTGCGCGCCTTTCTCGAGCGCCACGAGGACCGCGTTCGCGAAATCGGCGGGCTGACGCTCATCGACGAGGACCCCGACTACCTCGCCATCGCACCCGACGGGTCATTCAGGAGCCGAAGCCGGTACCTCGACGAGGACACCGGCGAGTGGGTGAGCGAGACCGAGGTCATCGAGTCGGCCTCTGAGCTCGTCGAGCTCTACAACCCCGCCGACGTCTACTCGGCATTCGCAGAGGCGTCGCGCGAGGCGGCCGGCCTGCGGCCCGAGCCGACCGCGACGGACGAGCTGCTCGACACCGCGGGCGTGTCGCCCGAGGAATCGGTCGCCCCCGGACTCGACGGCGAGGATCCCTACGCCGGGGCGGCCGACAAGTGGGCGGCAACCCAGGTCGAGGAGGAGCCGGCCGACGAAGACGCTGCGGCACGTCGGCTGTACGACCTCGCGCTGTCGTTCCAGGAGCGCAGCCAGCGGACGGAAGCACGCCTGCTCGAGCAGTTCGGCGATGCGTCAGAGCCCCTCACCGCCAAGGTCGGCGATCTCATCATCGTGGACGACGACGACGAGCGGCTGACCCTCCAGTCGTTCGGCGGATTCCGCGCGGAGGTCGTCCCCGAGGATTCGAACGGCGAGTGGCGGACGCTCGGGACCCCGGACCAGCTCGTGGAGTTCTACGACCCGACCGATGTCTTCGGCGATCTGGCTGACGCCCTGGCCGAGGCCTACCCCGCCGTTGCCCCGGAGGAGGGCGAGGCGTCCGAAGGCGCCGAAGACCTGGTCGACGGCGAGGGCCCAAGCGCTTCGGCCGATGCGGCCGAGGACGAGACCGACGGCGGCGAAGACGACGGTGCCCACCGAAACGGGACGGGGGATCGCGGCCGCGGGTGAGCATGCGCCTGGCCGCAGCCGAGCTCGTCGATCAGCGCGAGATTCTTCCGGGCCAGTGGCTGCAGTCCTACCACGCCCCGTCGCTCACGGCCGGCGTGCGCGCCGGGCAGTTCGTTCACGTCCGGACGGGTGACTACGCGGGGCTCCTCCTCCGGCGACCGTTCTCGTTCAACACGGTGGACGCGGCGACCGGAATCCTGACGATCCACTTCCGGACGATCGGGGGCGGTACGGAGTGGCTGACGCGGCTGCGGCCAGGTGAATCCGTCGACATGCTCGGGCCGCTTGGCAAGCCGTTCGAGGTCGACCGCCGGAGCCGGCACGTCCTGCTGATCGCGGGCGGGCTGGGCATGGCCGGCGTCAGGTTGCTGGCCGACGAGGCACTCCGGGCCGGCCGCCAGATCGTGATGCTGTTCGGCGCGGCGACCGCGCGCGACGTCTATCCCTCGTCACTCCTGCCCGACGAGGTGGAATACGTTGTCGCCACGGACGACGGGTCGATGGGTCACCACGGCCACGTGACCGACCTGGTCCCGGACTACGAGGCGTGGGCCGACCAGGCGTTCGCGTGCGGACCGTTCCCGATGCTCCGCGCGCTTGCCTCGCTCGCCGCTGGAAGGCGGGCACGCCTGGGCGTCGCGAGCCTCGGGCGCAAGCGCGGCGCAGGGCGAACCCATGCCACCGGATCCCCGGAAGCTCGGCGAAAGGCCTTCCTGCAGGTGTCCATGGAGCAGAACATGGGGTGCGCGGTGGGAGCGTGCCTCGGCTGCGTCGTCATGACGGTGGCCGGCACGCCGCAACGCGTCTGCCGCGAGGGCCCGATCTTTGCCGCCGAGGAAATCGCCTGGGAGGCAGGTTGGTGAACGAGGTTCGGTGGGCGTGAAGGCGAAGCGAAAGGTCGTCACGTCGGCCGGTAAAGCGCCGGTCAGCCAGGGCACGCGTTCAGCCATCCCCCGGCGGCGGCGACCGAGCCGGCTCCCTCCGTTGCCGACCGGGCGCTCCCTCGCGATCGATCCGGCAGTCCTGAGCGGAGAGCCGCGGGCCACGCGATCGCAGGCGATTGAGGCGGTCGACCTGTCCGTCGACCTCGCGCCGCGGGGAAGCGGCCTTCGCCTCGCGAACCCGATCCTGGTCGCCTCGGGAACGTTCGGGTATGGGGTCGAGTACGGCGAGGTCGTCGACGTCCAGCGTCTCGGCGCGATCTGCTGCAAGGGGACGACGCTGAGGCCGCGGATCGGGAACCGGACACCCAGGGTCACCGAAACGCCGGCCGGGATGCTGAACTCGATCGGGTTGCAGAACCCCGGCGTCGAGGCGGTCGTCGAGCGCTACGCACCGACCTGGGTCGGCTGGGACACGAAGGTGATCGTCAACGTGGCCGGCGAGTCGGTGGCCGACTACGTCGCGGTCTGCCGGCGGCTCGACGGGGTACCGGGCGTGGCGGGGATCGAGCTCAACATCAGCTGCCCCAACGTCGGCAGGGAAGGGCTCCAGTTCGCGATCGACGCCGACGCGGCGGGCGAGGTCACCGCGGCTGTCCGGCGGGTGACCGATCTGCCGCTCCTCGTGAAGCTGTCTCCCAACGTCGCGGATGTCCGACCGATCGCGCGTGCCATTGCCGACGCGGGCGCGGATGCCCTGACTGCCGTGAACACGTTGTCGGGCATCGCACTC
>VBFZ01000001.1:13223-15693 GCA_005880805.1 Chloroflexota bacterium
TACGAGGTCGCCCAGATCGTCGACATCCCGGTCGTGGCGATCGGCGGCGTGACGGAGCTGGCCGACGTCCTTGACTACCTCGCGGCCGGTGCGATCGCCGTGCAGGTCGGCACCGCGATCTTCGCGGACCCGACGCTGCCAGTCCGCCTGATCGACGAGCTTGCCGAGGAGTGTGCCCGGCGCGGACTGTCGAGCTATGGGCCGCTGATCGGCACGGCGCTGCCTCGGCGGCCCGACGCGCCGTCTTCGAAGGGGGTCGAATACCGGCCCTGAGCGACGACGCCTCGCGTTCAAGCGCCCATGACCGGCGCGCTGCCCTATTCGGGGATATCCATCCGCCGCATCCGTAGGAACGCGGCAGTAAGGAAGAGTGCCCCCCACGCGAGGACCACGAGCATTCCCGCCTGAATCGACAGGACGTGCGGCAGCGGCTGCTCGGGCGGCGGGCTGCCGATCAGCTCCTCGAAGGGCCGCACGGCTGCCGCCGCGCGGTTCGCCTGGTCGAGGAGCGCGGCCGAGGCTGTGGTGAACAGGAGGGTCGGCAGCCAGGCCAGCAGGTCGTCTCGCTGCCAGATCGGCAGGCTGCCGAACGCCGCCTCGACCAGCGTGTAGATCACGGCCACGACGAGCGCCGCCGGCCCGGATCTCGTCAGCAGCGCGACCAGGATCCCGAACGAAAGTGCTGACGCGGCAACCAGGAGGATCGAAGCCACGTACCCGACCGTGCCGAGCGCGTCGATCGCGGGCGCAGTCGGCAGGTCCGCTCCGAGCGCCTTCGCCGCGAACGGGAGGACGACGCCCAGCACGAAGAGGCTGCCCACGATCCATGCCGTGACCACGCCGAGCGCCACGAAGCGACTGGCCAGGAACCGCCGGCGATCGCTCGACGCCAGCAGTGAGAGGCGGATCGTGGACCAGCCGATCTCGTCGCCGACCGTCGCCACGGCGAGGTACACGAGCGCCAGGAGTCCGATGCCCGTCGAGCCGAGCAGGGTCAGGACGCTCTGCGGGAAGGCGAAACGCTGCCGCTCGGCGGCCATGGCCGCGAGGATCTCAGGCGGCGGAGAGAAATCCGGGTCGAAGCTGAACTGGTTGCCGCTGCTCGTCAGCCCGCTCGCATAGCCGACCACGGCCAGGACCGGGAGCGCGAGCGCGATGACCAGCACGTCGCGCCGGTGCCGGAAGCGAATCCAGTCGGCCCGTAGGAAGCCGCTCATGTCAAGGTCACGTGACCGTCGCCGGCGCCGCGGGCGCATCCGGCGCCGAGGCAGTCGGCTCGACGGCCCGATCGCCCGTCAGCTCCAGGAAGACCGATTCGAGCGACGGACGCCGGACCGACAGCTCGCCCGGGTACAGCCCGGCCTCCCCCAGGAGCCGGTTGACGCGCGCACCCTCCGAGGCTGGCGCCGACACGAGGAGCGCCGGCGCGTCGTCGAGGCGCTCGAAGGCGATGTCTCGCTGGTTGAGAAGGGTCGCGGCGCGGCCCGCTTCATCGCCCGTTTCGAACCGCAGGAAGAGTCGCTCGCCCTCGCCCAGCATGTCCCTGGTCGAGCCCTCGGACACGATCCGGCCCCGGACCAGGATGGCTACCCGGTCGCACAGCTGTTCGACCTCCGTCAAGACGTGGCTGGACAGGAAGATCGTGGCACCCTCCCGGGCGAGGCTCGCGATCAGCTGCCGGACCTCGACCACGCCGCCGGGGTCCAGGCCGTTCGTTGGCTCGTCGAGGACGATCAGCTCCGGCCCGTCGAGCAGTGCGGTCCCGATGCCGAGCCGCTGTCGCATCCCGGTCGAATAGCCGGCGAGTTTCCGCCGGGCCGCCTCGGTGAGGCCGACGCGTTCGAGCGCGGGCCCGACGAGCCTGGTCGCGCGGTCGCGGTCGATTCCCCGCGCCGCGGCGTACAGGAGCAGGTTGTCGACGGCCGAGAGGTACGGATAGAACGCCGGCCGCTCGACCAGCGCACCCACGCACCTGAGGGCGGCTGCTCCTGGCAGGACCGGCTCGCCGAAGATCGAGCAGCCCCCGCGGGTCGGGCTGATCAGGCCGAGCAGTAGTCGGATCGTGGTGGTTTTTCCCGATCCGTTCGGCCCGAGGAAACCGTAGACGTCCCCGTGCCGAACCTGGAAGTCGATGCCGTTGACCGCGTCGACGCCCCCGAAGCGCTTCGTGAGCCCGGTGGTCTGGATGACGGTGTCGGCATCGGAGGTCATCGGGGGCAGAGCGTACAGGGCGCTACGAGCACCGGGAGCGCGCCGGCCGGGCGGATCGTCTTCGGCCGCTAGACTCGGCTGAATGACCACCGTGAAAAGCAGCGTCGAACTGGCGGCGCGGGCCGAGATCGCGCGCCGCACGGAGGACGTCTTCCGGCGCTCAGGAGCGTTGAAGGAGGGCCACTTCCAGCTCAAGAGCGGCCGGCACTCCGAACGCTACCTCGAGAAGTTCCTCGTGCTCCAGGACCCCGCGGCCACC
>VBFZ01000066.1 GCA_005880805.1 Chloroflexota bacterium
CCGGCTTTTGGCCGCCCAGGGAGCCGCGAAATCGGACGTGCCCGGCGTCGTGATCATCCAGATCGACGGCCTCTCCCACCCCGTCGTCGTCAATCAGATCAGGGCTGGCCGCATTCCGACGATGGCTCGCTGGCTGCGCTCGAGATCCCACAGGCTCATCGGCTGGGAGTGCCAGCTCCCGTCGCAGACGTCGGCCAGCCAGGCGGGCATCCTGCTCGGCTCGAACGATGGAATCCCGGCGTTCCGCTGGTACGAGAAGGCTTCGGGACGGCTCCTGGTCTCCAACCGTCCGTCCGACGCCGCCGAGATCGAGGGCCGCTACGCCGGCGGGGACCCGCTGTTGGCCGGTCAGGGGACGAGCGTGGGCAACCTGTTCTCCGGCGGCGCGGGGGAGAGCCTCCTGACGATGTCGCGCATGACGCATCCCGTTGAAGCGCTGGGCCCGACGCGCAGCTGGTTCTACTTCTTCGTCAGCCCGTTCGCGTTCGCCCGGGCCGTCGTCCTTACGATCGGTGAGGCGGGCAAGGAAGTCTGGCAGGCACGCCGCCAGCGGCTGGCCGGGGTGGAACCGCGGATCGAGCGCGGCGGCGCCTATCCCCTGCTCCGCGGCGTGACCAACGTGTTCCTGCGGCACGTCACCACGTCGCTCATCGTGGAGCGGATGCTGCAGGGCACGCCCATCATCTATGCCGACTTTGTCGACTACGACGAGATCGCCCACCATGCCGGACCGGAGCGCGCGGAATCGCTCGAGGCGCTGGACGGAGTGGACCACGTTCTCGGGGGCCTCGAGCGGGTCGCGTCGGAGGCACCCCGGCCGTATCGATTCGTCGTCCTGTCCGATCACGGCCAGAGCATGGGCGCCACGTTCCGCCAGCGGCATGGCAAGACCGTCGAGGAGGTCATCCGCGACCTCATCGGCGGTGGCCAGGAGGTCAAGGCCGAGACTGCGCCGGTGGAAGCCTGGGGGCCCATCAACGGCCTCCTGACGGAGCTCGGCCGCGCGGCAGGCTTCGGCGGTCGCGTCATCTCCAGGGCACTGGCCAGCCGGTCGAGCGAAGGCGCCGTGGAGCTCGGCCCCGGGCGGGGCGATCGAGCCGAGCAGAAGGACGCCGAGGCCGAACGCCCTGATTTGGTCGTCTGCGCGTCCGGCAACCTCGCGCTCGTCTACTTCAACGCGAGGCCCGAACGGCTCACGCTCGAGCGGCTGGCGGAGCTCTACCCGCGCCTGATCGATGGGCTTGCCCGTCACGAGGGCATCGGCTTTCTGCTCGTCAGGTCGGCTGATCACGGCGCGGTGGCGATTGGGCCGCGCGGCCGTAACTATCTCGATGAGGGCAGGGTCGAAGGCGTCGATCCGCTGGCGCCCTTCGGGCCGCACGCTGCGGACAATCTTCGCCGCCTCGATTCGATGCCTACTGTGGGCGACATCGTCCTGAACTCGGCGCTCGATCCGGAAACCGACGAGGTGGCCGCGTTCGAGGAGCTGGTTGGCAGTCATGGCGGGGCCGGTGGCTGGCAGACGAAGGCGTTCGTGCTGTACCCGCGCGAATGGTCGGCACCGGTCGGGACGCTCGTCGGTGCCCCAGCGGTCCATCGACAGCTCGTCACGTGGCTGGCCGCTGCGGGTGTCCGGCCGCCTGCGGTGAATGTCGATGCCGATGCGGTGGCGCCGCCGCCGGAAGGCAGCCGGCCCGAGGACGCCCCACCGATCGAGGCGATCGCATCGTGAGGAGTGCGCCATGAGCTATGAGATCAGGCAGATTCAGCACGTCAGCCTGCCGATCCCGCCCGACGACGAGGCTCTCCGCGAAGGGCGCCGGTTCTACGTCGAGATCCTGGGCCTGCGTGAGGTCGACCGGCCGCCAGCGCTGCGGAACAGGGGCCTGTGGTTCCGAATCGGGGACCAGGAGCTGCACCTGTTCAGCGAGCCTGGAGGCGTCGCAGTCAACCCCGAATCGCGCCGCCACCCGTGCTTCCGGGTCGACGACGTCGCCGGACTGCGGCGCCACCTCGACGACAACGGCGTCCGTACGGCCGACGACGACGGCGAGATCCCCGGCCGGCTGCGCTTCTTCGCGATCGACCCGTTCGGCAACACCCTCGAGTTCGTGCGGTTCGAGGCGAACCACTGGTGAACGCCCTGGTCCTGCGGGCTCAGTGGCAGCCGCGCGATGCGGACGGGGCAGTCGCTGAGGGTCGCGGCAGCTCCGGGATCCGTGTCGCCAGTCGCGGTAGCCGAGCCTGGCGGGAGCCGAAGATCACACTCGAGCAGCGCGCCGACCCTTCGCCGGCCGCCGACGAAGTCGTTATCCGGGTCCGGGCGGTCGGCATCTGCGGTTCGGACCTCCATTTCGCGGAGCGCGACCCAGACGGTTACATGCTGTATCCGGGCATGGTCGGTACGCCCGTCGTGACCGGCCACGAGTTCTCAGGCGTCGTCGAGGCGGTGGGGTCGGAGGTTCGGGATCTGGTGGTCGGAGACGCCGTCTGCGCGGAGGAGATCGCCTGGTGCGGCGAGTGCTTCGCCTGCCGGTCGGGTCGGCCGAACAACTGCACCCGCCTGGAGGAGCTGGGCTTCACGTTCGATGGTGCGCACGCGGAGTTCGTCGCGACGCGAGCCCGCTACTGCTGGTCGCTCGCGCCATTGTTCGAGGCGGGCTTTCCGGCCGACCGGGCGTTCGAGCTCGGTGCCCTGGTCGAGCCGACCGCCGTCGCCTACATCGGGCTGTTCGTCAGCGCGGGCGGCTTCCAGCCCGGTTCGCGCGTCGGTGTCGTAGGTGCCGGTCCGATCGGCCTGGCCGCGATCGCGCTGGCGCGAGCATCAGGCGCGGGCAGGATCCTGGCGTTCGAGGTCAGCGACGGGCGCCGCGGGCTGGCCCGCAAGGTCGGCGCCGACGAGGCCTACGATCCTTCGGCTCTGGGCTCGGAGGGCATCGCGACGCAGGCTCGCGAATCGTCGCGCGGGAAGGGCCTCGACGTCTGGGTTGAGGCAAGCGGCGCGGCGGGCGTCACCGAGCAGATGGCCTCGACGCTCGCCCCTGGTGGGCGGCTCGTCCTACTCGGGCGTGGCCCACATCGCGTAGACCTCGACCCCGAATGGCTGATCGTCCGCAGCGCTTCGATGCACGGCTCGATCGGTCACTCGGGCTCGGGAGCCTTCGGCCGGGTGATCGACCTCATGGCGGCAGGCCGTCTTCCGATGGCCGACATCATCAGCCGCCGCGTGGACCTGAAAGGCGGCCTCGCGCTCCTAGACGGCACCCCTCGCCGAGAATCCGGCAAGACGATCATCAGGCCCTAGGAGAGTGGAGCGGGAGACGGGTCTCGAACCCGCGACATTCAGCTTGGAAGGCTGACGCTCTACCAACTGAGCTACTCCCGCTTGGGAGGCTTGCTCGGCAAGAACTGAGCACCCCGCACACCCTATCACGCGACCGGTGCGGCCCCCAAGGTCAGGGCCGAAACATGGTCCAAAAGGGGGTTGCCACGGGCCCTGCGGTTCCGTCACCCTTCCCGCGATGCGCCGGCCATCGAGCGCCGCCCTGCTTCTCGCCGGCCTCCTGATTCTGTGGGGTGTTGTCGCGCCCGCGACGGCTGCCGCCCCGAACTTCCCGTCCTACGACTCGCGGTACCACAACTACCCCGAGATGGTCGCCGAGATCAAGGCGACCGAGGCCGCTTACCCCAGCCTCGTGCACGTCTTCTCGATCGGCAAGAGCTACCAGGGGCGCGACATCTGGGCGGCCAAGGTCTCCGACAACGTCAACGTCGACGAGTCGGAGCCCGAGGTCTTCATCGATGCGCTGCACCACGCGCGCGAGCACCTGACGACCGAGCAGGCGCTCTACCTGCTGCGCATGCTCACCCACGAGTACGCGACGAGCAGCACAGTCCGGAACCTCGTCAACAGCCGCGAAATCTGGATCGTGTTCGCGGTCAACCCCGATGGTTTCGAGTACGACCTGACCGGCAATCCCTACCGCGCCTGGCGAAAGAATCGGCAGCCGAACACCGGCTCGTCGTACGTGGGCACGGACCTGAACCGCAACTACGACTACCACTGGGGATGCTGTGGCGGGTCGTCGGGCAGCACGTCGTCACTCACCTACCGAGGCCGGGCGCCCTTCTCCGCCCCGGAGACGCGTGTCATCCGCGATTTCGTGAAGAGCCGCGTCATCGACGGGCGCCAGCAGATCAAGGTCCACATCGCCCTCCATACGAACGACGAGCTGATCCTTTGGCCGTACGGCTACACGACCAAGAACATCCCGATCGACATGACGACCGAGGACTACACGGGGCTGGTCGCCCTGGGCAAGGGGATGGCCTCGCGGAACGGCTACAAGCCCGAACAGTCGAGCGACCTGTACGTAAGCGACGGCGACGAGACCGATTGGATGTATGGCCGCTACCGCATCTTCTCCTACACGTGGGAGCTCTACCCCAAGGACCAGCCGACGGTCTGGCAGGACCACTACCCGCCCGACGAGGTGATCGCTCGAGAGACCTCCCGCAACCGGGCCGCCCTCCTCTACGCGATCAGTGCCGCGAGCTGTCCGTATTCCGGGGGTGGTCCTGCGATGGTCCGCCGGGACTGTGGCCCGCTGTACGACGACTTCGAGATCA
>VBFZ01000125.1:0-11288 GCA_005880805.1 Chloroflexota bacterium
GGTCGGCGGCGACGACGAACCTGCCCAAGGTGGAGATGTTCGCCGTCGGCGGATAGGACTCGGCGGCGCGCGTCGGCGCGCGGCATGTCTCCGGTCCTTGCCGTGCTCGTCGTCTTCGCCGTCGACTCGCACAGAGGCTCGCGGGCGGCGTTGTCCACCTCCCGTCCACAGCCGTGCAGAAGTGGTGGACAGCGGTGCGACGCCCACCGGCAATCTGGTGGATAACCTCGTTGACCATCCCTAGATACGGCCCGTATCGTTCGTGTTGCCCGAAGCGGCCGTCAGGACCGAAGAAACCGAGATCACATCAAGGGCCTTTGATCCCGACCGGTCACTTCGGGCGCTTCATTACCCGCTCGCGGCGGCTTCCCAGCCGCCCCCGGGGGTCGGCCTGGCGGGACGTGATCGGCATCCCGGTGTCGATACTTCCGCCGGGCTGACGAAGCCCGCGGGCCTCCTCGCCGTCTACCCCCTGGACGCGTATGTTGAGGCCCGCATGTCCGGTTCCCAGCCCGACGTCCGTACCCCGATTCCGCCTGACGAGCAGCCCGCGCGCCTGACGGCCCTCGAGGCCGCCGTGCGGGCACGGAGCGACCTCGTGCCACAGGTCGGCCTCGTCCTGGGCTCGGGGCTGGGAGGCCTGGCCGACGAGCTCCTCGATCGCGTGTCGATCCCGTTCTCCGAAATGCCTGGCTGGCCGGCTGCGACCGCGCCGGGCCACGTCGGTCGGCTGCTGCTTGGATCGCTCGAGGGCGCCCCGGTCGTCATGCTCCAGGGGCGGCTGCACCTGTACGAAGGCAACGATGCCGGGCTCGTCGTCCAGCCGGTTCTCCTCATGGGTCGGCTCGGGGCGCGCGTCGTGGTCCTCACGAACGCGGCCGGGGGCGTCAACCCTTCGTTCGGACCGGGGACGCTCATGGTCATCGCCGACCACCTCAACCTGACGGGCCGCACGCCGTTGCTCGGCGCGAACGACGATGCGCTGGGGCCGCGATTCCCCGACCTGACCGACGTCTGGACGCCGGACCTCCAGCGTGCGCTGCACCGCGCCGGGGAGACCGAAGGGGTCGAGCTTTCGACGGGTGTCTACGCCGGCCTCCTGGGCCCCAGCTACGAGACCCCGGCCGAGGTTCGGATGCTGCGCACACTCGGCGCCGACGCGGTCGGGATGTCAACCGTCCTCGAGGCGATCGCCGCGCGCTGGGCGGGGCTGCAGGTGTGCGGTATCTCGCTGATCACGAACGCGGGCGCCGGGTACAGCGGTGCCCCTCTGACCCACGAAGAGGTGCTCGCGGCCGGCGCGGAGGCCGGCCCTCGGCTGGCTCGGGTCATCCGGCGCTTCATTCGGGACCTGGGCGAGTCCTGACGAGGGTCCCGAGTCCTGACGGCGGGTCGCGGGTCCGGACGAGAGCCTCGCACCCGCGCTGCACCTGGCCAAGGGCGCTCTGCGTCAACTATGAGCGTCAGTAGTGGTAGAAGCGGCGGAAGGCTCGTTCGGCCTTGCAACGGCGCGGATTCATCCCGGCCCCTGAACGTGAGCCGGGATGAAATCGGGCCGGCGGGTGGCGCTCCCTGCGTCTAACACGACTGTCAGTAGTAGATGACGCAGTCCGAGCGAGACGACCTTCGCGACGTCCGCAGACGGCTCGGCGACGTCCGCCGGTGTGAGGCGGGAGGCCTACGGCGCGGGAGTCTACGTCGCGCCCGACTCCCGGACGGACGTTCGTGCACTCTTCGCCTTCTCGGCCCACGCCGCCAGCACGACGTCCTTGTGCGGCCGGATCGGGCAATGCCCGTCGCGGTTGTTCATTTCGTCGCAGTAGCCCAGCGGCACGCATTTCGGGGCCAGGAACGACCCGAGGAACGGCGACACGTTGAAGATCTCGTGGCGGATGAGCTGGAACAGCCGGCGGATCTCCCACTGGGCCATCGTGCACAACCGAAGGCCGGACATGTGGATCAGGGCCCGAAGGTTGGTCGTCATCACCAGGTTCGTTCGGGTGGCGTTCGGGAACACGAAGCGCGCATCCTCGCCCGGGATGCCGGCCTCGAGCAGGTCGCCGTACAGACCGAGTGAGCCCTCGATCTGGTCCTCGTACCGGCGGCGGAGCTCAGGCTCGGCGTCCTCCAGCGTGGCCGGCAACATCGTCGACGCGCCCTTGTACTTCACGTAGCGCTGGCTCTGCTGGTCGAAGGCGACCCCCGCGCGGTGCCGGACCAGCTGGTGCGACAACGTGCGCGACACGCCGCTGATCCCGAACGTGAAGACGACGTGCTCGATCGTCGAGCCGTGCCCTGACTCGATCACGCCCTGGATGAGCTTCTGCTGCTTCGCGGGGTCGACTTCCCGGTCGACCGCCCGCCGGAAGATCTCGTCCGGCTCCAGCTCCGAATAGCAGGTGCGGCAAGCCGTGTAGATGAGGGGCACGTAGAAACGCTCGACGATGTCCTTGTCCGGGAACAGGAGCGTCGCCTTCATGCCCAGATCCCGCCGCCCGGGGTTGCGCGGAATCGCGGTTTTCTCGCGCTCGCGCGGGGCGTCCGCACTACCGGCGGCGCCAGCACCGGCAGCTCCGACGGAGGGTGGATTGACGGGTTGGGCAGTGGGCTCAGCGGTCATCGCCGGAGGATACGCCGCCGTCATGTGCGCTGCCGCGGCCGTGTTCCGGGATTGGGCGTCTGCGGGTCAGCTCAGCGCCGGGATCAGTTGGTCAGCCGGGTTCCGGGACCGGGGCTGCCAACCGCTCCGGCCAGGTCCCTTCGAGCGCATACGCGATCGCCTGGTCGACCGTCAGTGCCTGCCCCTCGGCAACCGCCCGCTCGGCCTCCTCGGGCGATACGGCTTCGAGCTGCGCTCCGCGTCCCTCCATCGCGTTGATCACGGAGCGCAGGCCCGCTCCGCTCGCGGACGTAAGCGCGCTGGACGCTGCGGCCAGGCGCAGCGCGCGGATGTGGTCTCCGGCCCGGCTCGCGATCGACGCGTGGTTGTCGAAGCCCATCGCGATGCCCGATAGGTCCCGCGCCGCCGCGAACGTCTCGAGGCTCTCGCGCCAGTAGCGGGCAGCGGTCGCCATGTCGTCGAGGTGGAAATAGACGAGGCCGAGCGTGTGGAGCGACCAGGCGAGGTTGAACTGGTCGCCCAGGCGACGAAAGCGATCGGCGGCCTCCTCGAGCACGGGGATGGCGGATTGATATTCGGCGCGCAGCCGGTGGACGTTGGCGACGGCCCAGAGTGCCTTCGCGATACCGGCTTCGTCACCGAGCTCCCTGAAGAGGGCCAGGCCTTCGGCGGCGTATTCGCCGGCTCGCGGCAGGTCTGCGCTGCTCACGAAGTACGGGAAGGCGGCGTTGTAAAGAGCGTCGGCAAGGCGCTTCCTGTCGCCAAGCGCGCGCGCGATCGCGAGCGCCCCGTCGTAGTAGGTGGCAGCAGTCGGAAGCTCGCCCTGCCAGTAAACGACACCACCCATTGTCGTTAGCATCCGGAAACGCAACTCCGGGTCGTCGCTGTCCCGGGTCAGGTCCATGAGCGATGCCATCCGCGAGGCACCCTCTCCGAGGTGCCCGCGCATGTGCCAGAAGCGCCAGAAGGATGACGCGATGGCGACGGCCATCTCCACCTCGCCGGATTCCGATGCCCAGGTCAGCGCCGCCCGGATGTTGTCGTGCTCTCGCTCCAGGACATCGAGCCAGCGGGTCTGGTCCTTTCCGAGGAGCTCCGGCTCGGCACCACGAACCAGCGCCAGGTACGCCTCTGCGTGGCGGCGCCTGATCTCTGTCTCCTCGCCACTGGATGCGAGCTGCTCGAGGGCGAACTCGCGGATCGTTTCCAGCATCCGGAAGCGGGGTTGCCCGCCGACATCGTCCTGGCGCAGGAGGCTCTGGTCGGCCAGGGACGCCAGGCCGTCGAGGACGTCGATCCCGAGCTCCTCGGCCGGCCCGCAGATCAATTCCGCCTCGGTCAAGCCGAACCCGCCCACGAACACCCCGCACCGCGCATACAGGCGCTTGCCCGCCTCGTCCAGGAGGTCGTGACTCCACGCGATGGCGCCGCGGAGCGTTTGCTGCCGCGCTGGGAGGTCGCGGGCAACAACGCCACCGGGGAGGCTCAGACGATGCTCGAGCCGCTCGAGGATGGCTTCCGGCGGCAGGAGCCGGATCCGTGCCGCGGCAAGCTCGATGGCGAGCGGCAGGCCGTCCAGCCGGGAGCAGATCATGGCCACCGCGGGCGCGTTGGCGTTTGTCACCTGGAAGTCGGAGCGAACCGCGATCGCCCGCTCGATGAACAGCGTCACCCCCTCGTACTGGGTGAGCGCCTCCACACCCGCTGAGGCCGACGGTGGCAGGCCGAGGGGCGGCACCGCGAACTCCTGCTCCCCGGAAACCCGCAGCGGAGCGCGGCTCGTGACGATGGCCTTCGAGCCAGGGCTGGCACGCAGGATCTCGCCCACGGCCGGCGCCCCACCAACGACCTGTTCGAAGTTATCCAGGACGAGCAGGACCTGGCGCTCCTTCAGGTGGTCGAGGAGCCGATCGAGGGCCGGGCGGTTGCTCGAGTCCTGGACGCCGAGTGTGGCGGCGATCGTCGATGGGACGAGGGCCGGGTCGCTGATCGGCTCCAGCGGAACGAAGAACACCCCGTCGCGGAACTGGTCGGCCACCTCGGCGGCGACCTGCAGCGACAACCGGGTCTTGCCGGTCCCTCCCGGGCCGGTCAGAGTCAGGAGGCGGTTGGCTGCCAGGAGCCGGCCGGCTTCGGCCACCTCGCGGCGGCGACCGATGAAGCTCGTGAGCTGGGTTGGCAGGTTGTTGCGGACGGCGTCGAGCGAACGCAGCGCCTCGAACTCCGACGGCAGGCCCTGGATCACAAGCTGCCAGATGCGCTCCGGCCGTGACAGGTCCTTGAGGCGGTGCTCGCCCAGGTCGCGGAGGGACAGGTCGTCGCGTAGCGAGTTCTCGACGAGCGCGCGGGTCGTCTCGGAGACAAGGACCTGGCCGCCATGGCCGGCGGACAGGAGCCGGGCCACGCGATGGAGGTCGAGGCCGACGTAGTTGCCGTCCGCGGTCGGGATGGGCTCTCCCGTGTGGGCGGCCATCCGCACGCGAACGTCCCTGCCGTCGGGCCAGTCGTATGAGGAAAGGGCCCGCTGGGCGTGGGCCGCCCCGGCAACCGCCCGAACCGCGCTGTCGTACGCCATGAACAGCGCATCGCCCTCGGAGCCGAAGACCCTTCCGTCCTCCGCGTTGCAGGCCGAGCCGATCAGGCGACGGTGGGCGTCGAGGACGGTTCCGTACCGCTCGGGACCGAGTTCCTGGAGCAGCCGAGTGGAGCCCTCGATGTCGGTGAACAGGAACGTCACCGTTCCCGGGCGGAGCGTTGCCGATGGCGAGTGGGCGGCGGTGCCCTCGGTTGCGGAGCTCATCGTCGGCGACCTTTCCGGGGCGCCCGCAGCCGGGGCGCCCGTGGCCTCGGTCAGTGGTGGTGCTGCTCGCCCGTCGCGCGCAGACGACGCGTCACGGTGCGGAGAAGGGTGAGCGCCGCCGACGGCGCCTCGGTGAGGATCTTCTCAAAGTCCCACGACGCGAGCGCGAGGCAGGTCACGGGCTCCTCCGCCACGACCTGCGCGATCCGCGGCTCCTGGTCGATCACCGAAAGCTCGCCGAAGAAGTCGCCCGGCCCGAGCTCGGCGATCTGCTCGCCGTCGCGAATGACCCTGGCGCGGCCTGCGGTCAGCACGAACAAACCGGTGCCGACCTCCCCCTGGCGGACGATCGCTCGACCGGCCTGGAATTCGACCTGCACGGCATGGTCCGCCGCGGCGGCGAGGACGTCCTCGGGAAGCGCGGCAAAGAGATCTACCCGGCGGAGCATGTCCGCCTTCTCTTCGCGGCTCAAGGCCATCGTCGTAGACACCTCGCCCTCGCTGCTTCGTGTGCAGGTTATACGATGATCTGCGCCGACAGAGAGGTCAGGCCCGGCTGCGATTTCGGGCCGCGCGAGGAGGAGTCGCACGCGCATGGCCGGACAGGACGAGATTGCCGACACGCTCGCGGGACTCGCGATGTTCTCCGACTTGTCGACCCCCCAACTGCAGTCTGTGGCGCACACGTTCGAAGAGCGCTTCTTCCCCGAAGGCGAGCGAATCCTGCGGCAGGGGCTGACCGGCTCGGGGTTCTTCGTGATCCTCGACGGGCAGTGCTCGATCCTGGTCGACGGGCAGCAGCGGGCCACGCTGTCGCGGGGCGATTTCTTTGGAGAGGTGTCGATCCTCCTGGGCGAGCCGCCGGTGGCCGATGTCGTTGCCACCACGCCTGTCCGAACCCTCTTCCTCGCGGGGCCCGCGGTCGAGAGCTTCCTCGTGGGGCAGCCGCGCGTGATGTACCGGATGCTCCAGGCGCAGGCGCGCCGTCTGCGAAACGCGAACCGGTGGCGGAGCTGACCGACCGGCCCTTTCCACCGGGCGACTATCCGCTGATCGTCGTCGGGAGTGGGCCGGGCGCTCTTCAGCACTCCTACGCCCTGTCGCGACTGGGTGTCCCTCATGCGGTGCTGTCGGCCGATCCCTCGCCGGGCGGCATGTTCCGACGCTGGCCGTTCTTCCAGCGGCTGCTGTCGTGGACCAAGCCCTACGCGCCCGTCGAGCGCGGCACGCGGGCGTACGAGCGCTTCGACTGGAACAGCCTGCTGGCCGATGAGCCGGAAAACCGGGCGCTCCAGCCGTCGCTCATGGACGGCTCGTCCTACTTTCCCGCGCGCGCCGAGATGGAGGCCAATCTTGTCGCCTTCGCTCGACGGACCGACATCCGTGTCCGCTACGAATGTCCTTGGGAGTCGACCCGCGTCGAGGAGACGCGCGACGGTCGCCGCTACGTCCTGACGACCCCTGACGGCGAGTACCGCACACCAACCGTCGTCTTCGCGGTCGGGATCGCGGAGCCGTGGGCGCCGTCAACCCCGGGCATGGAACTCGCCTATCACTACGCGGACACGAAGCCGGCCGAGACGTACGCGGGCAAATGCGTCTTCATCATCGGGAAGCAGGTGTCCGCGTTCGAGCTGGCCACCGGGCTCCTCCAGTGGGCCCGCCGGATCGTGCTCGCCTCGCCCAGCCCCGCCCAGCTCTCCGTCGTGACCAAGACGCTGGTCGGGGTACGGGCCCGCTACGTGCAGCCCTACGAGGATCACGTCCTGGGCGGCGGCGTCTTCATTCTCGACGCATCGATCGAGGCGATCTCACGCCGCGGCGCGGAGCTCGTGGTCAGGACGCGCCGCTCCGACAACGGACAACAGCTCGACGTCGACGCGGACGACGTCATCGCAGCGACCGGCTTCGTGGCCCCGCTGCGCGACCTGCCGTCGCTCGGGGTGGCGACGTTCGGGCATTCGAAGCTGCCGTCACTGACGCCCTTCTGGGAGAGCTCGGTTGCGCCCGGGATCTTCTTCGCCGGCACGATCACCCAGGCGGCGGGCGGGTTGAAGAAGCACGGCGTGCCGGCCAATTCGGGCGCGGTGCATGGCCACCGCTACAACGGCCGCGTGCTTGCGAGGCACCTGGCCTCCACGCGCTTCGGCGTCGAGCTGCCGCGGCCGTCCGTCGACCCGGACCGTCTCCTCGACTTCGTGCTGGAGGAGCTCACGCAGGGGCCCGAGATCTGGCACCAGCGGGCCTACCTCGCCCGCGTCGTCAGCGCCTCTCCCGATGCGGGGCTGCGCGACGACGGGTTCGTCCCGCTGGCTCACTTCCTCGACAGCGGCGGCGGGGACGCGCTCGCCATCACGATCGAGGCCGATGGAACAGGCGCGATCTATCCAGTCCTCTACGCCCGCACCGGTGGGACGATGTCGGAGCACGTGCTGCCGGCGAGCCCGGTCCTCGACTTTGCATCGCCTGAGCACCGCGAGATGGTCGTCGACGTCATCGGCAAGCTTGGAGTCCAGGCACCCGTCTGAGTTCGCTCCGCCCGTGGTTAAGCCGGTAGCCAGTTACGGCTAATTGGGGCCGGGTTAGCCGTTGACGGCTACAACCTGCACGAGTAGCCTCTCCACGTGAACCGAGGGGGGTCGACTGCATCGCGCGGGATCGTCCTGTTCGGCGACGTCGTCGATTCCCGGCGCGATCCCGTTCGGTCGAGCGCATGGCTGCGGACGCTGTGCAGCGAGCTCGAGGACCTCTATCCGCCCGACGAACGCGTTGCAGGCTTCGGGTTCACCCAGGGCGACGAGTTGCAGGGACTCCTCGCGGCCACGGCCGATCCACTGCTGGCCGTGCTCCATGCCGCACTCGACCCGGAGGCGATGAGGATGCGCTGGGCCGTCGCCCTCGGCCAGGTCGAGGTCGGCACAGGGCCCGCCACGGAACGGACGGGCGAAGCGTTCCTGCGCGCACGTGAGCTGCTCGAGGCGACAAGATTTCGCCGCGACCGCCTGCTGATGAGTACCGGGGAACCCGGCGCGGACCGCTTGCTCGACAACCTCGCACCGCTGCTCGCCGAGTTGCTCGACGACCTGTCGCCCCGACAGCGCGTCATCGCCAGGTTGATGCTGCTCGAGGGTCTCCGGCAGGCCGAGGTGGCGGCCGAGCTCGGCGTCGCACGGGCGACCGTCTCGGTGGCATACGCGAGGGGGCGAGTCCGACCGATCGACCGACTGGCCACCGCGCTGCGCTCGATCTTCGGCGCCGGGCGCCTGGCACTGGAGGATGCTGCTCCGGCGGGTGCGAACGGATGACCGCGAACGACGTCCTCGTGATTGCCTGGCTGGTCCTGGCCCACTTGATCGCCGACTTCGTCCTGCAGACCGATCGGGTCGCGACCGCCAAGTTCGCGACCGGTGCCCGCGCCTGGCGAGGGCTGGCCGCCCACTGGTTCACCGTCGCCGTCGCGATGTTGCCCGTCCCGTTCGCCTTCGGTGGCCGGGGCCTCGTCGCGCTCCTCGCGATTTCGATCGTGCACGCGGTCATCGACCGCTCGAAGGTCGTGCTGACACGTCGCGTCGAAGCCGCCGCGCTGGAGGAAGCCGCGTTGATGCACGAGGCGCCTGCCGTGGCTGCCAGCCTCGGGTCGGCCTGGACGCCGGTCCCGGCGGCCTTGTTCGTCCTCGACCAGATCGCGCACGGCCTGGTGATCGTCTTTGGCTGGGCCGTTTTCCTGCGCGGAGCTCCGCTTGACTCCGGGTGGGTGAACGCGTGGGCCAGCGCGCTGGGCGGGTTCGACCAGGCAGCCCTCCATCGCGCCATCCTGACCGGCGTCGTGATCCTCGCGCTGGCGATCGTGAACGTGAGGGCCGGCTCGCTGCTCGTGGCGACCCTCGTGAACCCGCGCGAGGTGATCCCGGGTGGCGATCCCCGCGACAGCGGTCCGCCGGCGGGCGACGTCGAAGCCGCCGAGCAAGCCACGGCGTACACGTTCCGCGTCGGCCCCTTTGTTGCACGGGCCGAGCCGGCGGTCCCGCCTCGCATCGTCACCCCGGCCGGGTCCCGGAGCCTCGCTTCCCCGGAGCGCGTGGGCGAAGCGATCGGCGTCCTCGAGCGCCTCCTGATCGTCACGTTCGTGCTCACGGCGAACCAGGCCGCGATCGGGTTCGTCGTGGCCGCCAAGACACTCGCGCGCTTCAAGCAGCTGGACGACCGCAGGTTCGCGGAGTACTACCTGCTCGGAACGCTCGCCAGCGTTTCCGTCGCCCTCGCCAGCGGGCTGCTCGCGGCCGCAGCCCTGTCGGCCTGACCCCGGCGGTTGGCCGCCAGTCCATCTCGTGTCTTTGCGTCATCTGCTACTGGGAGTCGTGTTAGACGCGGGCACGCGCTTGCAGGCGCCAGTTCGTCCCAGGTCACGTTCGTTCCGCATCGATCTCGTCTCGAAGACGAGCGTTCGCGCGTCTAACACTACTGACACTCGTATTTGACGCGGAGCGGCCCTTGGCCGTGAACCGCACGCCCGGACTCGTAGGCCGCTGTCGGCCAGGCGTACCTCAGGCAGCCGGGACGCGCAGTCGAGCCAGGCGTTCGGACGCGGCGGCCAACGTCTCGAGGCGTTTCGGGAACGCGAAGCGGATCTTCGAGCGGCCGAGCTCGGGGCGCGAGTAGAACGACGACCCGGGGACCGCGGCAACGCCCGGATCCTCGACGAGGCGGCGGGCGAATGAGACGTCGTCGAGCTCGGGATCGATCCCGGAGAAGTCTGTCATCACGTAATACGCGCCGTCGGGGACGTAGACGCGGAAGCCGGCGGCTTCGAGGGCGGGCAGCAGCGCGTCCCGCCGTTCGCGATAGTCGGCTGCGAGCGTCGCGTAGTAGTCGTCCGGCAGCGACAGGGCCACGACGCCTGCCTCCTGGAGGGGCGCCGCGGCACCGACGGTCAGGAAGTCGTGGACCTTCCGGATGCCGGAGGTCAGCTCGGACGACGCGATCACCCAGCCAACGCGCCAGCCGGTGACCGAGTACGTCTTGGACATCGAGTTCACCGCGACCGTGCGCTCGGCCATGCCCGGCAGCGTCGCCAGCGGGATGTGCTCGCCCGCGTAGACGATGTGCTCGTAGATGTCGTCCGTGAAGGCGACCGCGTCGTGCTCGCGGCAGAGGTCCGCGATCAGCTCGAGCTCCCGGCGGTCGAAGACCTTGCCGGTCGGGTTGTGCGGAGACGTCAGCACGATGCCCCGGGTCTTCGGTCCGAACGCGGCGCGCAGCTCCGCCTCGTCGATCGACCAGTCCGGCTCGTGCAGCGTCACGTACCGTGGAACGGCTCCGGAGAGGATCGCGTCCGGCCCGTAGTTCTCGTAGAACGGCTCGAACACGACGATCTCGTCTCCTGGGTCGAGAACCGCAAGCATGGCTGCGATCATCCCTTCCGTCGCGCCGCAGACCACGGTCACCTGCGTATCGGGATCCACCGACCAGCCGGGATAGGTCCGGCTCGTTTTCGCAGCGATTGCATCCCGGAAGCGCTTGGCGCCCCAGGTGATCGCGTACTGGTTGATGTCGGCGTCGAGCGCCGCCTTGGCGGCCGCCTTGAGCTCGGGCGGGCAGGGGAAGTCGGGAAAGCCCTGGGCGAGATTGACGGCGCCGTGCCGGATCGCCATCCGCGTCATATCCCGGATGACGGATTCGCCGAACGTCTGCGCCTTGGCGGAGATGCCTGGCATGCGCGCAGTCTATCGGCCGGCCATGCCCGGGCGACGAAGGCGCGCGGTCAGTCGCCGGCCGGCGTCCCGATCGTCGAGTCGAAGAAGTCCACCAGGTGCCGCTCGTACTCGGCGGTGTGTTCGACGATCGCGTCGATGTGCCCGGAGCCCGGCA
>VBFZ01000125.1:11409-19879 GCA_005880805.1 Chloroflexota bacterium
GATCCGCGCGGCCGTGTAGCCGGCGTACTCGAGCCAGGTGGGGTAGCCCTTTCGAGCCAGCTCCGCCCGAATCGTTTCACCGACCTCCGCGTAGGAGCTGTCCTCCCACGTTGCGGCAACCCGCTGCTCCTCGCCGGTCGCGATGAGGACCGTCGCGGCCCCCAGGGAGAAGCCCATCAGCCCGACGTGGTGCGGCGACAGTCCGCTCGTGGACACCAGCCAGTCCCATGCGCCCAGGACGTCGCGGTACTCCTTCGTCCCCCCCGCGTAATGGCCGTTCTGGACTGTCGAATCGCCGTGGTTGCGCATGTCCATCAGCAGCACACTGAAGCCGTGACGGTGCAGGAGTCCAGCGGCAAGCAGGATCCGAGCCTCCCGTTTGCACGAGTTCATGCCGTGCACGACGACCACGGCCGGGGCGTTCGCCACCGCTGAAGGAACGAACCATGAGCTCAGGGTTACCCCGGGGTCGCGACTTGGGATGCGAACATCCTCGTACCCGGGCATTCGCAGGCCGGTCATGTCGACACCCCCGACGGAGAAGTTGGCGGGCGTCTGGCCCTGCCAGCGGCCATCGCAGCCGGCGTGGACGACCGAGAGCTCGTCGTAGATCCGCGTCCCCACGTACAGGTAGGCCCCGCCGAGGACGACGACCACCGCGATCAAGAGCCAGACGCGGAGGTGGCGTCGAAGCATGCCGGTCAGGCGTCCAACGGGGTCAGGAGGCGAGCACGGTCCGGGCGTTCAGGGCTCTGGTGTCGCGGGCGTCCGGCCGAGGTCCGCCTCCTCGGCGAGCACCCAGCGGTAGACGGCCGCAGCGACGGCGGCGCCAAGCAAGGGACCGACGATCCACACCAGCGCGTTGTCGAGGTGCCCCGACGCGACCGCGGGGCCGAACCACCGCGCCGGATTCATGGCCGCGCCTGTCAGGGGCCCACCCATCAGGATGTCGGCCGCGACGGCAAGGCCGATGGCCAGGCCCCCGATTTTCGGTGCGCGCGGGTCGACCGCCGTGCCGAAGACCGCGAACAGGAGGAGCAGCGTCAGGATCGCTTCCACGGCGATTCCCGTGGCCATTCCGACTCCTGGCCCGAGCGAAGGCGTGCCGATGTTCGACACCCTCCAGACGTTCTCCGCGAAGATGCCGCGCAAGGCAAGCCCGGCGACCACGGCTCCGACGAGCTGGGCGACGACATAGACGATGGCACGCGCCCCATCGATGCGCCCAGCGATCCAGACACCGAACGTGACGGCCGGGTTGAAATGTCCACCGGAGATCGGCCCGAAGGCGGACACCAGCACCCCCAGCGCTAGGCCGTGCGCAAGGGCCACGCCGAGCAGCCCGGCGCCGGCGGACTGGTTTGTGGTCTGGTAGTCCATCGCCACGATCGAGCCGGCCCCGACGAAGAAGAACAGGAACGTGCCGATCCCTTCGGCGAGCAGCTGGGCCCTCATCACACGATCCATCGACTTGGCCCTCCCCGGCCTGCGCACCCCGTGCATTCTGAGGGGCTCAGTATTGCGATCCCGATTTCGATGGCGCCGGCGTGGGCGCCCATCCGAGCATGCGTGCATCCCACCAGGCACGGCAGAGCACCTCCACGAGCTCGAGGCGATCGACCGCCTCGTCGATCGTGGAACCAACCGCGATCGCGCCATGACGTTCGAGCAGGACGGCGACCGGAAGTTCCTCGCCCGAGGCCCCACCGGCAAGGAACGTCGCGACGGCATACGCAAGCTCCGCGCTTCCCGGAGTGGCGAGCGGGACGAACGGCAGGCGGGGAAAGAACAGCGCAGTCTCGGGCAGGACCGCCGGATCAGGGCGCTCACCGGCCAGCGTCAGCCCCATCGAGGCTGGAGGATGCGCGTGGGCGACCGCCGAGACGTCGGCCCGGGCGGAGTAGATCCGGCGATGAATCGCCAGATCCGAGCTCGGGTTTCCCTCACTGCCAGTGGCCGCTTGATTCTCGAGGCCGAGTACGACGAGATCACCCGGTCCGAGTTCGTCCTTCCGACGCCCACTGGGCGTGATCAGCAGTGAACGACCGTCGAGGCGGAGTGAAAGGTTGCCTTCGGTTCCGGCGATCAGGCCTGCCGACCGAAGCCGCGCTCCCGCCGCGACAAGCGCCTGCCGCGCGACCGTCTCCTCCACGGAAACAATTGTCGCGCCTCGCGATGCGAGCCCGCGGCTATGCGGCGTCGGCCAACTTTTGCTCGGCAGGGCGGTCCGGAGCAAGCTCGAAGCGGACGCCGCACCCCTCGCAGAGAGGCCCATCGTCCAACTCTGATTCGTCCGTCAGCAGGACGCTCTCGCACCACGGGCAGTCCATCGCGATCACCATTTCGTGCTCCCTTGGCTTCTTCAGCGATGCCATGCCCGCACTGTCGTCCATCTCCGTGCCACGTTGTGTGTCACACCCCTCCAGCGTGCGTCGTCAGGCCGCGACGACGTCAGCGTCTGGCACCATGGATGTCCAATGACCGACGCCACTGCGATCGAGACCCGGGAGCTCGCGAAGCGCTACAAGGAGACGATCGCTCTCGCGGGCCTCACCATGACCGTGCCGCGCGGCGAGGTCTTCGGATTCCTTGGTCCCAACGGCGCGGGCAAGACGACTGCCGTCAAGCTGCTGCTCGGCCTCGCCCGGCCCACCGGCGGTCAGGGCGTCGTGCTGGGCGCGCCGCTGGGCGACCTCGCCGCCCGCCGCAGGATCGGCTACCTGCCGGAGCTCTTCCGCTACCAGTCGTGGCTGCGCGCTCGCGAAGTTCTCGCCGCTCATTGCGAGCTGGCGGGCGTGCCCTCCGACCGCTGGGCGGGCCAGATCTCGTCCGTCCTGGAGCTCGTCGGGCTGACCGACCGCGCCGGCGATCGGGTCGGCTCGTTCTCGAAGGGGATGCAGCAGCGGCTCGGGATCGCCGTCGCGCTGCTGGGCGACCCGGAGGTCGTCTTCCTCGACGAGCCCACCTCGGCTCTGGATCCGGTCGGTCGTGCGGACGTCCGCGCGCTCATCCACCATCTTCGCGAGCACGGAGTGACCGTTTTCCTGAACTCACACTTGCTGGGCGAGGTCGAGCGGGTGTGCGACCGGGTGGCGATCGTGGATCGCGGCAGAGTGATCGTGGAGGGCCGCATCGACGAGCTGCTGGGCTCGCGCTCGGTCCGAATTCGGGTGACCGAGTTCGACGGCAAGGCGGAGGCAAGCCTGGGCCGGTTCGGGCCGCTCACGATCGAAGGCGACTGGCTCACGATACGGCCGGTCGAGGCGGAGAGTGTCCCGGACATCGTCGCGACCATCGTGGCGGGCGGGGGCCGGGTGCACGCCGTCGAGCCGGGGCGGGCGACGCTCGAGGACCGCTTCCTCGCGCTCCTGCAGATCGAGGAGGCGCTGGAGGCCGCCAAGTCATGAAGACCATCGTCCGCCTGACGCTCGTGGAGGCTGTTCGACGGCGAATCCTCTGGGCGTTCCTGGGCCTGACCGTCGTCATCGCTCTGCTCACGGCCTGGGGCTTCTCGGTGCTCATCGACAGCGCCCAGCGGCATGGCGTGAACGACGTCCAGATCGAGGTGGGCGTCTCGCAGATCCTGATCCTGCTCGCCTTCATGTTCAGCTTCGTGCTCGCGATGAGCGCGGCATTCCTTGGCGCGCCATCGATCTCCTCGGAGGTGGAGTCCGGGGTCCTGCTGGCCGTCCTCGCCCGGCCGCTTCGCCGCTCTGAGCTGATCCTCGGACGCTGGCTCGGCCTGGCAATCATCGTCGTGGCGTACACGGCGGTCGCGGGCGTGTTCGAGCTCGGAGTGACGAAGCTGGTCACCGACTACCTGCCCCCGCAGCCGGTTCCTGCCGTCGCCTATCTCGCCGGCCAGGCGATCGTGCTGCTGACGATCAGCGTCCTCCTCTCGACGCGCCTGCCCGGGATTGCCGCGGGAGCCATTTGCGTCGTGCTGTTCGGGCTGTCCTGGATGGCCGGCGTCATTGGCGGGATCGCCGCGGCGCTCAACCTGCCCGAAGTGGCATCGCTCGCCAACGGGGCCCGTTACCTGCTGCCGCTCGACGGTCTCTGGAAGGGGACGGTCTTCAGCCTCGAGCCGCCGTCAATCGCGCTTCTCGGACAGCTCGTCGGCGGCCGCGGCGGCCAGGCGGTCAGTGCCAACCCGTTCTTTGCAACGTCGGGCCCTGCGCCGGCGTACCTCCTCTACGTCGCGCTGTGGGTTGCGGCCGTGCTCGGACTGGCGATTTTCTCCTTCCGGCGCCGCGAGATCTGACTGGCGCCCGGGGATCAGCGGGTCACAGGATCAGTGGGTCACGGGATTGGCGCGACGTCGAAGAGCGTGCTCCACATTGCCGGATCGGTGGCCGGCGACCGCGTGTTGAAGATCGACCGGAAGACCTCCCCGGAGACTGTTTTCGCGCCGGTCGAACCGTTGAGCGTGACGCTGATAAGCCGACCCGACACGCCACGCCGGGAAAGGTCGATCGATGCGAGGTCGCCGACGTCCGTGCGCGGGTCTTCGCTGAAGAAGGCTGACAGCTGCTCGAGCGTGTAAGTGGCAGTCTTCCACGTCGCATGGGGCGCGCCGGCGTCGTAGGGGGCGCCGCTCGCGTTGCGATCAGCGGCGCCGCGGAGGTAGGAAACCGGCGAGCCAACGATCGCGCCGGAAGCACTGGTCCAGACGTTCTCGTTGTTCTCCGTCCCAGAGCCAGCATCGGAGTGGAAGACAGCGTTCGCAATCGCGTTGCCGCTACGGACGACCTTGCCCGCCGTCGCCGTGATCGCGGCGGTCGTGGCCGACTTCTCGGCCAGGACGCCGAGATACATCTGGGAGCTCGTCGTGTCGGTGACGTCGTACGACCCTGTCGCCGGATGGAGGCGTCGAGCCGCGTAGCTCCGGGCCGCGATCGCCTGCGCGCGAAGAGCCTCCGTAGGCCATGTGTAGGGCATCTCGGCCGGGACGACGCCGCGCAGGTAGAGCTCGAGCGTCGTCTCGTTGATCGCCGTCAGGAGGCCGGTCGAGCGGAGCAGGACGCGAACCGTGCCGCGATATGTGTCGTACGTGGATGGGCGCGACCACACCTGGAGCCGGGTTGCGCTGGATGCTGGCCGCATCCGGAAGCCGCTGCTGCTGGTGGTCCTCAGGAGCACACTGCCGTCGGGTGCTGTGACGTACAGCCGCCAGAGCGTCGACGGAGCCACGGGCGGCGCGACGCGCAGGAGGGCGTCCACCGGGAACGTCGCGCTGATGCCGTCGATCGTCCACGGGCCTTTGCGGCCGTAGAAGCGCGCCGGCGCGGTTGCCGTTGGCTTGAAGTTCGAGAGGACGAGGATGCGAACAGACGAGGTGGTGGCGACGGTGCCCAGGATCGTTCCCGGGTAGTAGTGGGCGAGGATCTGCGTCGCCGTATGGCCCACAAGGGCGCGGCCGCGCGCCCCGTACTGGCTCATGCCGACGCCATGGCCGTAGCCGCGGCCGTAGAACGTCAGGCTGTCGCCGGTCGCGAGGCCGGCCTGATAGCGGCCGGTGCTCGTTCCGACGACCGGTGGCGCGACCAGAGCGGCCACCAGGCCAACGAGCATGAGGCGCCGAAGCGCCGTGAGCGGATGGGGCAACATGTGCCTCCCGGGGGTGAGGAGGCCAGCGTGAACGCCTATTGTGCGCCTGCCTATGGCTCGTCGGGGCCAGCCACCGCACCCGCCGATGGGGCTACACGCCGTTCGTTGCGCGCCGCCTGCCGCGGGCATCCGGGCGGCTGACGAATGGGCCTTCGCGTCTTCCTGGGTCATGGGGCGTCCGGCACGGCCGCCTCGATGGCGCCCTTCGTCGAGGGCCTCCGCGCACGGGGGATCGACGCCACCGCGATCGACCTGCCGAAGCGCAAGGCGGAGGAAGCCGTTGATGTGCTGCTGCGCCTGGCACCGCCCTCACGCGACGTCGTCGTGGGTGGGCATTCCTATGGCGGCCGCGTCGCGAGCCTCGCCGCCGCGGAACACGGTTATGCCGGCCTGGTCTGCTTCAGCTATCCGTTGCACCGTCCCGGCCACCCGGAGGGCACCGACGATCGAATTGCCCACTGGCCGCAGATCGCCTGTCCGGTCCTGCTGCTGTCGGGCGAAGCTGATCCCTTCGCGCGCCTGGAACTCCTTCGGGCAGACGTCTCGCGGCTGCCCCACGGCGAGCTCGTTCCCGGTCTTGGCCACACGCTCAAGCCGGTCCTCGAGGACGTCCTCGACCGGACGGCACGGTTCCTCCGTTCACTGCCCGTGAGCTGAGGACTCATGGCCGGGGTCAGGCGATGCCGCGAGCTGACGAGGCAGTCCCGGTGCCGGGCGTTGCCCACAGAAGAACAAAACCCCGATTGCCAGGGTCTCGAGTTGCGGGCGACCAGAAGATCCCCCGTATCACGTTTGCCTCGGGATATTTCGGGGCGCGGGAACGGCCCGTGCGATGCAGATCGGCGACGTCAGCGTGCGAACTCCGGGATTGGTTCTCCTGGGAAGAAAATTTGTCCCGCGAGAAAGGCACTGGCCGATGGCTTGCGGAACCCCGGGCGGCGTTTCCACCCGGGGCTCAGTCGCGTTGGGGGTTGGGAGCTAGCTGGCCGCGAGCCTTCCCGTCATGTCCGTGTGCACGTCGCACCGGAGTGAGTGAGGGGCAGGCTCAGCCCTGCGCCTAGCCAGTCGCCGAGCGACTCACGACCCGAGCGACGTGCGCGACCTCTCCGAAGAACCGGCGCGCGACTGCGACGGGGCCGCCGTCGTAGCGGAACATCTCAACGAGCACCAGGGCGATCAGCGCGAGCTCGATGCCCTTGGCGATGTACGCGAGCTCGAAGCGCGGACCCATGATCAGCCAGCCCACGATGGTGGTCGCCGCGTAGCCGGCGAGCACCGGGCGGATCAGCCAGCGGTAGCGCGAGGCGAGGGCGATCGGCAGTGCCATGGCGACCGCGAGCGTGACGTATCCCGCGGCATTGGCCAGGAACAGCAGGCCGCCGAGGGTGAAGTGGATGTAGCCGGTTGCCAGCGTCAGGGCGACGATGCTGCCGCGGACCGCGTAATCGAGAGCGGAACGGCTGGGGCGCGCGAGGTTCAGGGCCGACATCTCGTGTGATCCTCCTGGTCCCCTCGGGCTTCTTGTCCGTGCGGGGCTTGCGGTTCGGCGAAGCGCCGTCTGACTCGAAGATTCGCAGAACCGCCCCGCGCCGACGCCCGGCATCCGCCCCGAAACGAACTGACAAATGGACGCCTCCCGACATCGTCATCCGTCCATGCCCGGCACGGCCGTCTGCCCGACGGTCAGGCTGGGAGGAGGACGTATCCTCATGCGGCAGTGGCCACCACCATGGAGCGCGAGCCCGAATCGCGGGCCGGGCGCGATCCCGCGAGGAGCGACGAGCCGGTCGTCGGGCGTCGTCGACCGGCATCCGACGTCCCATCCGTCCTGCAGCACGCGGTCGAGGAGGCAGCTCGCCTGGTCGGTGCCAGCGGCGCGGTCGTGTGCGTGCTGGACCCGGAATCGGGGAAGCTCAAGTACGCGCACGAGGCCGGCACCAGCCGCCGGCACATCAGGTTCTGGGCGCGCTCGGTCGAGGTCAACGACGGCACCGGTCTCATCTCCCGCTCGATGTCGGAGCGGCGGCTGATGGTGACCGGCGACTACGTGGCCGATCGGTCGTTCACCCATGCGCCATCCGCGGATCGCGTGATCACGCGCCTTGGTTACCGTTCCCTGCTCGTGGCCCCGCTGTTGCTCGACGAGCGGGCTATCGGGATCCTGTCGGTCTTCTCGGGACGCTGGGAGGCGTTCAACGAGGACCACATGGCGCTCGTCGGCGCGCTCGCGGACCACGCCGCCGCGGCCATCGCGAATGCGGATCTCATCGCGGACCTCGCCGAGTCACGCGAGCAGCTCGCACGTCGCATGGACACCCAGCGGACGCTGTCCGGTATCGCCGCGCGCCTGACATCGATCCGCCAGCCCGACGAGCTGCTGCAGTACGCGGTCAACGAGGCGACGCGCCTGCTCAACGCCGACGGCGGTCTGATCGACCGCGTCGACCGCGACGGGATGATCCGCTGGGCATTCGGGGCGGGCGAGACGGACGAGGAGGTTCGGGCGATCCTCCGCAACCTCGAGATCCCGGTGGGCCAGGGCCTGTTCGGATTGGCGGTGGCTGAGCGGGAGATCAAGCTGACGGGGAACTACGAAGCTGACGCGCGGTTCGTGCACTCACCCGGGGCGGACGAGGTGGTCCGGCGCATTGGCGTCCGCTCGCTCATCGCGGCCCCGCTGATCGCCGATGGCGAGGCGCTCGGTGTACTCGGCATCTACTCCGACCAGCCGGACTTCTTCGACCCGTCGGACGTCGAGCTCCTCCGGCTGTTCGCCGACCACGCATCGGTCGCCATCGCCAACAGCCGGCTCATCGATGAGCTGGCCTCGTCGCGCGCCGAGCTCGAGCGACGAGCCGAG
>VBFZ01000125.1:19887-37441 GCA_005880805.1 Chloroflexota bacterium
GACGAGGTGCTCCAGCGGATCGTCGACGAGGCGCAGCGGCTGCTGCAGACCGATGGCGCGCACATGACCCTCATATCGGACGACCGGACGTACCTGCGGCCAGTGGTGGTCGCCGGCACCGGCGACGAGGCCACGCGCGAGTGGCTGCAGGTCCAGGAGTTTCCGCTCCACGGGGGGATGAACGGGCTCGCTGCAGGACTGGGTCGCTCCCTGTGGACGTCCGATTACCTGACCGACCCGCGCGTTCCGCACGAGGAGGACGACCAGTTCACAGCCGCCCGACTGGGCCTTCGAGCCATGGCTGTCGCGCCCGTGCGCGGGCCGGAGAATGAGATCGCCGGCACGCTCGCGATCTCATGGCGAACGACGCGCGAGGTCAGCGACGATGAGATCGACCTGCTCGAGGTCCTCGCCGACCAGGCCGCGATCGCGCTGGCCGCCGAGCGCCTCGACAGCCTGCGGCGCGAATCCGAGGCGCGCTACCGCTACCTGGTCGAAAACTCGCCGGACCTGGTCTGGGCGATCGACGACGAGGCACGGTTCACCTTCATCTCGGACACGTGCGAGCGGCTCACCGGCTGGAAGCCGGAGCAGCTGATCGGCGGCCATTTCGGCTCGATCGTCCACCCGTCGTCGGCCGACGTCGCCGAGCGCGACTGGACTGCCGACATGGACGAAGGGACGCACGAGCTGCGCGGCCGTCTAAATCTGCTCCACAACGACGGCCATCCAGTTCCAGCCGAGTTCCTCGCCCGGACGACGGTCTTGAACGGCCGCTTCACCGGCGCGAACGGATCTGTCCGCGATATGACCGAGCGCGATCGGCTGGAAGTGGAGCTGCGCCATCAGGCCGGCGCCCTGGCCGCCGGCGACGAACGGGCACACCTCGCCCGCGAGCTCCACGATTCGGTGACGCAGGCCCTGTTCTCGATGACGCTCATCACCCGCAGCATCGAGGTCCTGCTGGGCCGTGATCCGGCCGCGGCGGCCGAGAAGATCGGCATCCTGCGCGACCTGCAGCGGGATGCCTTGGCCGAGATGCGGGCACTGATCTTCGAGTTGCGGCCGGGCAGCCTCGAGCAGGACGGCCTGGTCCATGCCCTGCGGACCCACACGGCGGCGGTGCAGGGCCGGATCGGCCTGCCGATCCTCTTCGAGTCCGACCTCGCCGAGCGCCTGCCGATCGAGGTCGAGGACGCGCTCTACCGCATCGCTCAGGAGGCCCTGCACAACGTGGTCAAGCACGCAGGCGCCCGACAGGTGCACCTCGAGCTCCGCCGGGTCGAGGAGGCCGTTCGACTCGCGGTCGTCGATGACGGTGCCGGTTTCGACGAAGGCGCGATCCCCGCGGGCCACCTCGGCCTGGCCGGCATGCGCGCGCGGGCCGAAAAGATTGGGGCTCAGCTGGAGCTTCGATCGTCCCCAGGCAACGGCACCACGGTCGCCGTGCTCGCGTCACTCCGACCTGGTTAGGCCCCAAGCGAGACCGAAGCCGGGGCTGAACCACCGACGAATGTCAATGGGGTTTCGCGACAGGCGACCGTGGTTGGCGGCCCGATTCGGCGGCAGACTCGATGCGTGACCGCCCCCAGAGCCACATCACCGCCGGACGCCCCTTCCGGATCCATCAAGGTTCTCGTCGTTGTTGCCGACCACCGCGTCCGCGAGAGCATGGCGGACGTGCTCGGCCTCTCGCCGGGACTCACGGTCGTCGGTAGCGCGAGCCACCAGGGTGCGGCGCTGACGGCGGTCACCGAGCTCCAACCTGACGTCGTGATCCTGGACCCGCGACTGCCCGACGTGGATGCCGGCGTTGCCCTCGTCGCCGTGATCCGGCAGGTCGAGCCAGGAGCCAGGATCCTGCTCATGGGCTGGTCGATCGAGCACGAGAACGCCGACCTCGCAGCCAGCGTCGATCGCATCATCGACAGGTGCGCGCCACCGGATGACCTCGTCACGGCAATCGGTGACGTGGCGCGGTCCGGTACGCGGCCGATGCTAGACTCGGCCGCGGCCCGAGCCCGGACCGCCGCGCAATCCTGAGCCTGCGAACGAGGCGACGACGTGCCTGACAGCGAGAAGATCCGCGTGCTGCTCGTCGACGACCACGCCGTCGTTCGCATGGGCCTGAAAACCTTCTTCGCCCTGCAGGACGACATCGAGGTGGTCGGCGAGGCGTCGGACGGCAGCGAGGCGGTCGCCGTCGCTCGCCGGCTGACGCCGGACGTCATCCTCATGGACCTGCTCATGCCCAACATGGACGGGCTGACCGCGATCGGCCGGATCAAGGGCGAGCTGCCGGAGACGGAGATCGTCGCGGTCACGTCGTTCATGGAGGAAGAGAAGGTCACCGCCGCGCTGGAGGCCGGTGCGAGCGGCTACCTCCTGAAGGACGCCGAGGCCGAGGAGGTCGCGGCTGCGGTGCGCTCGGCCTATGCCGGCGAGGTCCACCTCGACGCGGCGGTTGCGCGCCTGCTCGCCCAACGCATGCGCGAGCGCAAGACCAAGCCGGACCCGGTCGAGCCGCTCACCGAGCGCGAACGGGAGGTCCTCGCGCTGCTGGGCCACGGCATGAGCAACAGGGAGATCGGCGCCGCCCTCTTCATCACTGAGCGGACGGCGCGCACCTACGTCTCCAACATCCTCGGCAAGCTGGGTCTGTCCAGCCGGACACAGGCCGCCCTGTACGCCGTCGAGCACAGGATCGCCGAGCCGGCAACATAGCGAACGGCGTCGGGCAGACCGCCTCCGCCTATCCTCTGCCGGCAATGACGCGTCTCACGGTCGAGCGCTACACGGGCGTTGACGCGTTTCTCGCGACGGCCGGCTCGTTCCTGGCTGCCCGTGAAGCCGAGCACAACCTGATCTTCGGGATCTGCTCGAACCTGCGGACGGCACCCGAAGCGTTCGTGATGCCGCCACTCCTGGCGACCGTCAAACGAGGGCCCACCGTGGTGCTCGTCGTGGTGATGACGCCGCCCTGGAACCTGGTTTTCTCGGAGGTGGACGATCCAGGCGCGCTACCCGTGCTCGGTGAGCACCTCCAGGGACTGGAGCTGCCGGGCGTAATCGGGCCGAGCGGGCATGCCACGGCCTTCGCCGAGCTCTGGTCGAAGCGGACGGGCTTACGCCCTCGCCTCGCGATGCGGGAGCGCATCTTTCGCCTCACGACCGTCCGGAAGCCTGCGCATCCGGCCCAAGGCTCCATGCGCGCTGCCAGCGGCGGGGATCGCGACCTCCTCGCGAGATGGCTCGGCGACTTTTCGCGGGAGGCACTGGACGACCTGGACCCAACCGACCCGGTGGAGGCCGCGGATCGCTGGATCGCGGGCCGTGGCCGAACGATGTACCTCTGGGAAAACCGCGAGATCGTGTCCCTGTGCGGGGCGGGGGGTGAGACCCCCAACGGCATTCGGATCGGGCCGGTCTACACGCCGCCGCGCTTTCGCGGGCGGGGCTACGCGGGCTCCTGCGTGGGGGCCGCGAGCGCGCTGCAGCTCGATGCAGGTCGCCGGTTCTGCTTCCTCTTTACGGACATCACGAATCCGACCTCCAACCACATCTACCAGGAGATCGGCTACGAGCCGATCCGCGACGTGGAGGAGTTCCGCTTCGATCGCGCCTAGGGCGGCGATCGACGGGCCCGGGTACCTGCAGGTGGAACGTCCTTGAAAGCTGCCTGCAAGCCGAATACGCGGCCTGCTTCCGATCGGCGAGGGGGTGATCGGCGAACCTGACCCGATGGCAACGACGCGGACGCGTCCGACTGAGGGTGTCCGGGGAGCCCGACGACGGGCAAACGCCGAGCGCCGGCGCGACCCCAGGCGCTCACGAAGGACGACGCGCGACCCCGACGTCCTGTTCGGGCGCTATCGCCTCGAGGAGCGGCTCGGGGCGGGTGGCAGCGCCGAGGTATGGCGCGCCCATGACGAACAGCTCGACCGGGAGGTCGCCCTCAAGCTCCTGCATCGCCACCTGCTCCCCGACCAGGCATCGAGGACGCGGTTCGCCGCCGAGGCGCGGTCGGCTGCGAGGCTCGCCCATCCCGGGATCATCACCGTGCACGACATCGCGACCGATGACGATCGGGCCGCCATCGTCCTCGAGCTCGTGCCCGGCCAGTCGCTCGCCGATCGCATCACCCTTGGTGGCAGGCTCGACCCGGTTCCTGCCGCGGACGTCGCCGCACAGGTCGCCGAAGCGCTCGACTACGCCCACGGCGAGGGTGTCGTCCATCGTGACGTGAAACCGGGAAACATCCTCATCGACGCCCAGGGGCGCGCCAGGCTGGTCGACTTCGGGATCGCGTCCGCGCTCACCGGCCCGCGCTCCGACACGACCGCGACCGGTACGGTCATGGGCACGCTCCGCTACCTCTCGCCGGAGCAGCTGGCCGGCGAGCCAGCGTCCGCGGCAACCGACATCTGGGGCCTGGGGACCGTGCTGTACGAGATGCTCGAGGCGCGGCCGCCCTTCCACGCGCGATCTCCTGTCGCACTGGCCGGGGAGCAGCACAACCCGCCACCGTCGCCTGCCGCGCCAGTGGGCCTGGCCGGGATCGCGCTCCAGGCGCTCTCGTTCGACCAGGTGGACCGCCCGCGCACGGCAGGCCAGATGGGGGAGTCGCTGCGCCGCTGGCTCGCCGAGGAGGCACCCGGGGTTGAGGGGCGGGCAATCCCGGTCGTTGCCGCAGTAGCTGCCGTCAACCCATCCGCGGGCGGCAGGGGAGCCGAAATCGCCGACCGCGTGGCGCGGCCTGTGCTCGCGCGCCCGATCGAAGATGGGCAGGATGCCGACGGCGAAGCCGCGACTGGCTCGGCGACGGTCGCCCTATCGCTCGGATCCCGTCCAGCCACGAACGACGGTGTGGCCGCGCTTTCCCAGGTAGCCGCGTCCGGCGTGTCTCGCGGACGTCCGACGCGTCGCGCCGCAGCACTGATCGCGCTGGGCCTCGCGTTCGTGGCTGCCGCAGGCCTCGGCGGGGTATCCAGCTCCGGACCGGAGCGCGAGGCCGGGGCCGCGACGACACCGTCTCCGAGTCCGACGGCGAAGCCCTCGCCGAGCGCCACGGTCACGCCGAAGCCGACACCGCGTCCGGCTCCGCCGAGGAAGAAGCACCACAAGGGCGGTGACGGGGCGGGCGACGAAGGCTAGGGGGGACGAGCGCCCGGGCAGAGGGGGCACCTAGGGTGGCGTGTCGCTCGGGTCGATGACCGGAGCGCTTTCAGCCGGCCGAGTGGCCTTGGCCGCGGGAATGGCCGCCTCTGCCACGGGCTCGGCCCCGCCGGCTGCATCGCCGATTCCGCCGCCGCGTCCTGGGTCGGGTACAGCTCGCGAAACGTGACGTTCAGGGCTGCCGCAACCGGGACGCCCAGCAGACCCCCCAGCACGCCGAAGGTCGACAGGCCGACGAGCACCGCGAAGATCGTGACGACGGGGTGCAGGTGCACCGCTCGGCCGATCACGACCGGCGAAACGAGTTGGTCTTCGACCTGACGCAGGACGAAATAGATGATCACGACCGTGATCGCCAGGTTCGGGCCGCCGTGCGCGAGCGCATCAACCGCGGCAATCGCGGTGGCGACGATCGGGCCGACGAGGGGGATGATTTCGAGCACCCCCGTCAGCAGGGCGATCGCCAGCGCGAACGGCAGGTGGAGGGTCGGCCCGAGGATCAGGTACACGACGAATGCGACGAGCACGATCAGGAACAGCTGACCGCGCAGCCATCGGCCGAGGACTTCATGGATGCGGTCCAGGATGCCGGCGACGCGCTCCCGCCGGTCAACGCTGACGAGCCGCAGCGCGAATGCCCTCATCCGGTCGCCGTCCAGCAGGAAGTAGAACAAGACGATCAGGGCCAGCACCGCGTTCAACGCGAACTCGCCGATCAGGCTCGCGAGGTGCAGTGCGTCGCTGGGCGACCCGATCGCGGCCGCAATCCCCGCCTGCAACTGGTGGGCGATTTCGAGAACCGAGATCGACTGGCCGCCGACCGCAATGCTGTCGGACCCGATGATTTCGCGGAGGGCGACAGCAAGCGAATCGGGTCCGCGTCGTGAGAGCGCGCCGAGCTCGTCGAGCAGCTTCTGGCCGAGGACCACGATGGCCAGCAGCAGAAGGGCGATCGCCACCATGTATCCGATCGCGACGATAAGCAGCCGCGGCCAGCCCGTGCGGCGCTGGACTGCCCCGACGACCGGCGTGAACGCGTAGGCGAGCACCGCAGCGACGACGAACGGCCCGATGACCGCCCGGGCGAGCCAGAGGACGACGAGGATGGCGACGAGCAGCCACAGGCCTCGTCGCTCGACGATCGAGGGTGACCGCTCCAGGCTCACCCCGTTGTGGCTACCACCAGGGGCGCAGCGCCCTGGGGGCCGGTCGCTGCTTGTCCAGCGGTCGCGCAAACAGGACCTGGAAGACGTCGAGCTCTCCGCGCTCGAACCCGAGCCGTGCCGCGGACATGTACAGCCGCCAGGTCCGCGCGATCTCGTCGTTCGATCTCGCCACGGCCTTGGTCCAGTTGAGCTCCAGCGCCTTCACCCAGGCGGCCAGCGTGAGCGCGTAGTGGGGCTGGAGCGACTGCACGTCGAGGACCTCGAAGCCGGCCGCTCGGGCGACGCGGATCGTCTCCTCTATCGGCAGGAGCTCCCCGTCGGGAAAGACATGCCGCTCGACGAAGTGGCTCGTCCCGGGCCGGAGGCGCTCCGAGAACGCAGCGCGGCCTCGTCCGCTCGCGATTCCATGGCTCAGAAACAGCCCACCGGGCTTGACGACCCCGTACGCCGCGGCGAAGTAGGCAGCCAGGTTCGCCCGGCCCACGTGCTCGAACATCCCGACCGAGGCCACCGCGTCGAACTCGCCGAGCGTCGCCGCTGCCCGGTAGTCCAGGACCTCCGCCCGACTCCGGTCGCCCAGTCCGATCGCGTCCGCGCGCGCATTCGCCAGCGAGGCCTGCTGCTCGCTCAGGGTGACCCCCACGGCGTCGACGCCATGACGGTCGGCGGCGTAATTGATCAGCGATCCCCAGCCGCAGCCGATGTCGAGCAATCGCTGGCCTGTGCGCAGGTCGAGCTTCCGGCAGATCAGCTCGAGCTTGGCGTCCTGCGCCGCATCCAGCGGCTGGTCATGGCTCGCGAAGTACGCGCACGAGTACGTCATGCGGTGGTCGAGCCACAGGGCGTAGAAGTCGTTGCCCACGTCGTAGTGGGAGCGGATTGCGGCCATGTCCCTGGCCGGCGAGTGACGCTTTCCGGTCAGTGCGGCCACCCTCCCGGCCGCTGTCGGACGCCCGGAGGCCTGGGCAAGCTCGAAGCCCCAGCGTGCGGCCCGGCGGGCGTCGGTGGGCCCAAGTCTGCGCAGGTCGATCGCATCAGCCGCCTGGATCGCGCTCCGGACGTCGCCCTCGATCTCCAGATCGCCCCGGACGTAGGCCTCGCCAAACGTGTCCGGCACGGGCGGTGAGAGAAGCCTCCCGAGTGCGTCGGGATCGCGGACGATCGCCCGGGACCGCGGCGCGCCACTGCCCATGACGGGGACGCCGCTGCCGGGTTCGGCGAGCTCGACGGTCAGGCCGCCGTTGCGCGGCAGGGCTCGGTTGAGGATCGGGACGATGTGGCGTGCGAGCGCAAGGCGTCGATCCGGAGTGGCTGCCGCCGTCGCCTTCTCGGGCTCGCGCACGGGCGCGGGCGACGCGACCGGTCGCTGATCGGACGGCTGACGGACGTCAACCTCTATGTCCGCCGTCGGTGCACTCCCGGCCGGGCCGGCGGGGGCGGTCACAGTCGGAAGCGGTCCCACATCCGCAGGGCGACCTCGTCGGCGACGGCCGAGGCCAGCCGACCAGCAAAACGGTCGACCAGACGGGCGATGAACGGCCGGCGCATGCGGACCGCCGCACCGCGGGCGGGGACGTTGGCGAGCTCCGCCGCGATCTCGATCGCTCGCTCGACGTCGCCGATCTCGTCAACGAGTCCTATCGACAGCGCCTGCTCGCCCAGCCAGACCTCTCCGGTCGCCAGCTCCCGGGCGCGTTCCTCGCTCAACTTGCGACCGGCGGCGACCCGGGTGACGAACGAGTCGTAGAACGCCTCGATGACGCGTTCCTCCTTCTCGTGTTCCTCCGGCGTTTCGTCGCGCCACGGAGCACCCATGCCCTTCAGCCGACCGGCGCGGGTCTCGGTCACCGTCACGCCTGCCCGCTCCAGGAGGTGAACGACGCGAGGGCTCGTGGAGATGACGCCGATCGAACCGACGATCGCGGTCGGGTTCGCGACGACGCGGTGAGCGGCCATGGCGGCGAGGTACGCGCCCGATGCGCCCGTACCGCGGATCGCGGCGACGAGCGGTTTCCGGGCGGCAAGGCGCTGGAAGGCCAGGAACAGGTCATCGGCGGCAGTGGCCGAGCCCCCGGGCGAGTCGATGTCGAGAACGACCGCCGGCACGCGGGAGGATTCGCGGAGGTGTCGCGCGAGCTCTGTCAGGTCCGCGCTTCGACCACCCCCGACGATCGGTCCGTGCAGCCGGACGACCGCGACCTGGCCCGCCGGGAACAGGCGGTAGAGGCGTGGCAGCAGGGCACGCAGACGATCCTGCACCTGCGCCGGGCTCTCGGGTTGCTCAACCGACTGGTCGGCCACGATCGAGGGAGCGTAGCGCGGTCAGCCGTTGTTCGCCGTCCGGTAACCCTTCGCGCCTCGCGCGGCACGTGCGGCCCGGAGCGCGGGGTCCCGCCGGAACCGAAGTGCCGACCACGTGTCGTCGATTGCGACCTGAGACACCGGGTCGAAGCCTGCCGCGCGCAGGGCGTCCCGACCGCTGTCGCGGGTGAGGTCGGTGTCGATGCCGCGGCCTTCTACCTCCCTCGGTACGCCGCGCCCGAGGTCATTCTGCTGCCATGCGCACCTGCGCCGGGATCACTCTCCGATAGCCTCGGCCTCGTCGCGATTTGTAGCGCCTGGCATGTCGTGCTCGGCCGCGAAGCCCTTCGCGCGATTGCTGATGTCCTCGGCCCGATTCTCGGCCGTGCGTGAGAGGTCGTTCGAAATGGCGGTTACCCGATCCTGGAGGAGCGCGCGGCGCCTGCGGCCCAGGACCGGATCGAAGAAGAACATGATCGCCGTCCCAACGGCGACCCCGAGCACGAGGCCGACCGTCGCGAGCGCGCTTCGCGCCTGAACACGCCCGCGCTCGTACGCGACCTCGTAGCGATCCTTGTCGGTGCCGGGGAGCTGCTTCTGAACCTCGGCGATGACGTCTTTCATCAGCACCCTCCAATCCAGGTGATTCCGGGGACAAGGGTGCCGCAGGACGCCTGCCGTGCCTTGCGCCGCGATCCGAGCGCGCCTCTCAACGGTGTTGCAGCCGCATTGCGGCGGACTGCAGCCAGGTCGGGCTCCGCCCCTCGTCCGGGCCGGCAGCCCTGCCCTTGAGGCTGTCGCGTACCATCCGCCCATGGCCGCCACCACCAGCCAGGCCGTCAGCGCCCTGCCGTTCACGGGCAATCCGGAGGCCGATCGCCTCCTCGTCGACGAGCCGCTGGCGCTGCTGATCGGCTTCGTCCTCGACCAGCAGATCCAGCTCCAGATGGCCTTTTCGGGCCCGCTCGAGCTGAAGCGCCGGATTGGGTCCCTGGACGCGGGACGCATCGCCGCCATGGACCCTGCGACGCTCGAGGAGGCCTTCCGCCGGCGGCCGGCCCTTCATCGCTTCCCGGGCAGCATGGGGAGGCGAACGCAGGAACTGTGCGCGGCCCTCGTACGCGACTACGGCGGTGACCCCTCTCGCGTCTGGAATGAGGCGCGTGACGGCAGGGACCTCAAGGCCAGGCTGTTGGGGCTGCCGGGCATCGGCGAGATGAAGGCCGCGACGCTGGTTGCAATCCTGACCCGGCGTCTCGGCGTGCGGCCGCCCGGCTGGGAGGACGTGCTGCCAAAGCACCCCACCCTCGGGGACGTCGACTCGCCAGAGGCACTCACCCGCTACCAGGAAGGCAAGCGCGCCCACAAGGCCGAAATTCGCGCGCAGCAGGCGGAGTCCGGTCGCCGAAAGTAGCGCCGCCGATCTGCGGGTCCACGACGGGCCCCGGATCGGCGCCTGTCAGGCGTGGGCGGCCGTCGGTGGCTGAATCGCGGGTTCCGGGACCGCGGTCACGGAGGCGGCGGCCGCGTCGACCAGTTGCAGCTGCAGCGGCTCCAGCTCGGGGATTGGCTCCAGCCGGACGCGGCGCCGGTCGGCCACCCCGTGGCGCTCCTGCAGTCGCGTGACATGCCGGCGAACCGGCTCTGCGACCGCCTTGGACAGGTATGCGCGGCCCTCGTACATTGCCTGGTAGCGGGTAAGCAGTTCGGGCCAGTCACGGGCCAGGTTGGCCATGAAATGCTCGCGCGTGCCGGGTCGGAGGTAGAGCAGGTTCGCCCAGACACCCGTCGCTCCCACGGCCCGCGCCTCGCGAACGACGTCCTCGAGAAGATCCGGCCGGTCGGACAGCCCGGGCAGGATCGGCGCCATTCCCACGCCTGCCTTGACGCCGGCATCCACCAGCTGCCGGAGCGCCCGCAGGCGCTGGCGAGGCGGCGCCGTCCCGGGCTCCGTTCGCCGCCAGATCTCCGGATCGAGCGTCGGGACCGAGAACGTCACGGATACGTCGGCGCGGCGCGCGGCGTCAGCAAGCACGTCGATGTCGCGCACGATCATCGGCCCGCGGGTGATGAGGTGGAACGGCGTCCGCGCCTCGGTCAGCTCGATCAGGCAGCGGCGCGTCAGCCGGTAGCGTCCCTCGGCCGGTTGGTACGGGTCCGTGGCCGTGCCGACCGCCACCAGCTCGCGCTTCCATGACCGACGGGCAAGCTCCCGACGGAGGACCTCAGGCAGGTTGACCTTGACGCGAATCGAGCGTCCGTAGCGGTCGTCGAACGGCCGGTCGGCGCGTGCCTCGAAGGCGCGCACGAAGCAGAACGTGCAACGGTGAGCGCAACCGGTGTACGGGTTGAGCGACCAGCGGAAGGGCATGCCCTTCACGCGGTTCAGTCCAACCTTGCAGGGCTCCTCCCGGTACTCGATCGCCATTGACGCATAATAGAACACACGTTCTGATCGCGCGACGTCGTGCCGGGCGACACTTCAACACCGAATCGGGCCAGCCCGATTTGGTATGTCCGGGGGATGCACTGGCCGGCTGCGAGATGCAAGACTTGGGCGTTGCTCGCGACCCGGCGGACGAGGCAGCTATATCGCTCGCGACCCTTGGTCGGCGCCTGGGCGCTGGCGATTGCGACTGCCGCGGTGTTCGCGTCATCCGCGACAGCGGTCGGCGACCCGGTGCTCGTGGGTGCCGGCGACATCGCCTGGTGCGGCGGGACCGGCGACAGCGCCACGGCGGCTCTGATCCGCAAGATCCCGGGCACGGTATTCGACGCCGGCGACAACGCCTACCAGTACGGCAGCACCGCCGACTACGCGAACTGCTACGACCCCACGTGGGGAGCGTTCAAGAGCCGCACGCGTCCAGCGCCCGGCAACCACGAGTACATGACATCGGGTGCCCGCGGCTACTTCGGCTACTTCGGAGTGCGGGCCGGTAGCTCCTCGAAGGGCTACTACGCCTACGACCTCGGGACGTGGCGGATCTACGCCCTGAATTCGAACTGCTGGGCCGTTGGCGGGTGCCAGCGCGGATCGCCGCAGGAGGTCTGGCTCCGGCACGACCTCGCCGCACACCCGCACAGTTGCGTGCTCGCCTACTGGCACCACCCGCTGTTCAGCTCCGGAACGCACGGAAACGACGCCGAGGTACGGCCGTTCTGGGACGACCTGTATGCCGCCCACGCCGAGGTCGTGATCAATGGGCACGACCACGACTACGAACGCTTCGCACGGCAGACGCCATCAGGCAGCCTCAGCGCCCGCGGTATCCGCGAATTCGTCGTGGGAACCGGCGGGCGCAGCCACTACCCGTTCCGCACCATCCGCCCGCACAGCGAGGTCCGCAACAGCACGACCTTCGGTGTGCTGAAGCTGACGCTGCATCCCACGAGCTACGACTGGCGTTTCGTGCCGGTCGCCGGCAGGACATTCGCCGACTCAGGCTCCACGAGCTGCCACTGAGTCTTCGGTCGGGGCCGTCGTAGAGCGCCGGGCTCGAAGCAGGCCCGGCGCTCCGAACGGGGTAGCATTGCCCGACCCCAGCCAAATCTCTTCTGCAGGCAGGCTCGCGTGACCCGGATCGTCCTGTACACCGGCAAAGGCGGCGTCGGCAAGACCAGCGTCGCGGCCGCCACGGCCATCCTGTGCGCTGATCGCGGCCTGAAGACGATCGTCCTTTCAACGGACATCGCCCACAGCCTCGCCGACGCGTTCGACGTTCCTCTCGGTCCCGAGCCGACCGAGCTCGTGCCCAACCTGTGGGGGCAGCAGCCGGACGTCTACTACAACATCGAGCGCTACTGGCGCACGATCCAGGCCTACGTGTCGGAGCTGTTCAGCTGGCACGGCCTCGACGAGGTCATGGCCGAGGAGATGACCGTCCTGCCCGGAATGGACGAGCTCGGCAACCTGCTGTGGATCGCCGACCACGTCGACAGCCAGGCCTACGACGTGATTGTCGTCGACGCCGCACCGACAGGCGAGACGCTGAGACTGCTCTCACTCCCCGAGGCGAGCCGCTGGTGGGTCGAGCGGATCGCGCCGATTGGCAGGCGCGTGAGCCGCCTGGGCGGCCCGCTCCTCCAGCGGGTCATCGGGGTGCCGCTCCCCCAGGAGGACGTCTTCCACGCCGCCGAGCGGCTGCTCGTCCGGCTCGACCACCTGCACCGTCTGCTCGACGACCCCGACCTCACGTCCGTCCGCATCGTGCTCGCGCTCGAGAAGCTCTCGATCGCGGAGGCTCGCCGCTCATTCACCTACTTCCACCTGTTCGGCTACCCGAGCGACCTGGTCATCGCCAACCGCGTGTTCCCGCCGGAGACGGGGGGCTACTTCGCGCCGTTGCGCACGATGCAGCAGCGCTATCTGCCCGAAGTCGAACGCGAATTCGGACCAGTGCCCGTGCGGACCGTGCCTTTCTTCGACCGTGAGATGGTGGGCTTCGAGCGACTGCGGGAGGTCGGACTCGCCCTCTTCGGGGATGACGATCCGAGTGCGGTCTACTATCGGGGTCGGCCGTACCAGGTCCGGCGCGATGACGGGACGTACCTGCTTACGCTCGAGCTTCCGTTCACGAGCCGCGACGAGGTCAAGATCACCCGCCACGCGGACGAGCTCGTGCTCCAGGTTGGGGGATGGCGTCGGACGCTGATCCTGCCGCGGGTGCTCGTCGACGCCCCGACCCGTGCGGCGCGGATGGAGGACCAGACGCTCAGGATTGAGTTCGAGGCTCGCAGCAAGGCCGGCGCTCGAGGAGGGAAGTCATGAACGAGAATCCGACGCGCGCGCGAAAGGGACCGAGCGGCGGCCGACGGCCGAGCCCGGGACTCAACGACCTCTCCTCGGGCGACACGGGCACCGTCGCGACCTCCGAAGACCGCATGGCTGCCCTCGAATCGCGTCTCGACCAGCTCGAGCGCACCAGCCTGCGCGCCCGCGGGAGGAGCATGCTCGACCGCATGATGCCGCCCGAGGCGAGCCAGCACTTCCGGAACGCTGGCCGCGAGCAGCTGATGGGCGTCCGGGCAATCGTCGACTTCTGGATCCGCCGGATCGACGACTCGGAGCGCCGATCCACGTCGTCGCGCGAGACGATCGACATCGAGTAGGCGATCGCCCAGCACGACCTCTCCCGCGCCAAAGGAGCCTTGCGATTTCGTACGTCCCCGGAAAGCGCTGTCGCCGAAACCGCCGTGTTGCGAAACGGGATTCCGATTTCGCATTGCTCACTCGGCCGCGATCGGACTCCCCCGATATACGATTTCGGATCGCTGGACACCTGGACGTATGATTGCGAATGCAACTAACGGCCTCGGGCCACGCCGGGCCAGCGCCGGCATGCAACCAAAACGGACCCGGGCCAGGAGATTGAGTTGGACGACACCATTCGACGGGCGCTCAGCAGGGGCAGCCTGATCGACATCACGACGACCGGACGACGAACGGCGCGACCCCATCGCGTCGAGCTCGTCTACCACAACTTCGACGGCCACATCTACATCAGCGGCCGGCCCGGCCCGCGCGACTGGTACGCGAACCTCCTCGCGAATCCCGGGTTCACCTTCCACCTGAAGCGCGGACTCAGTGCCGACCTCCCGGCGCGCGCGCGACCGATCACCGACGAAGCCGAGCGCCGCGCGGTCATGGAGAAGGTCGGCCAGGCCTGGGGGGTTCGCGACATCGAGCGCATGATCCGTTCGAGCCCCCTGGTCGAGGTCGAAATCCTGGACGAAGCCGCCTAGGCCAAGGCATTCGAACCCTCGAGCGAGGCGAACCAGGGGCAGGCAATGAAAAGGCCGAGGGTCGAAGCCCTCGGCCTTTGACGTTCGGTCGAACTCCGGGGCCGGAATGGTTCCGACCCGGGGTGCGATGCTGACTAGCGAGTAGCTCCCGCTCCGGCCGTCGCCGGCTCTCGAGCGTGCGTGCCTTCCACGATCTCCTCGATCGCCTTGGCGCAGAACGCAGACAGGTCGTCCGGCTTGCGGCTCGTCACGATGCCGCTATCGACGTGTACCTCTTCGTCGACCCATTCGCCGCCGGCGTTCCGGATGTCGGTCTTGAGGCTCGGCCATGACGTCACCGTCCGGCCGCGCACCGCGTCGGCCTCGACGAGCATCCACGGCCCGTGGCAGATCGACGCGACGGGCTTGCCCGCGCCGATGAAATCGCGGACCAGCTTGACCGCTGCCTGATCGGTTCTCAGCCGGTCAGGGCTGGCGACGCCGCCCGGGATAACAAGGGCGTCGTAGTCGGCCGCCTGAGCGTCGGTCGCCGTCTTGTCGACCGTGAACAGCTGGCCCTTGACGTCGTGCTGCATGGAGTAGATCTGGCCGGGCTTGGTCGACACGAGGTCGACAGCCGCGCCCTCGTTCATGACCGCCTGCCACGGCACGGACAGCTCCGATTGCTCGACGCCGTTCGTGGCCAGGAATGCGATCCGCTTGCCCTCGAGCTTGTTGCCCATGTACTGACCTCCTTCGGGTCTGTGGGACCTACGGATGGTGCTCTCCGGGCCGCACGAGCCGGTGGAACGCGCCGGCGTGAACGGGTTACAGGCTCATTGCAGGCGGCGCTCCTCGACTTGCGCGTAGAAGGACATTGACGGCACGTTTCCAAACGTGTGTAAGGCGAGTACATGACAGCTTTTGGCAGGATCGCACCCTATTGTTGGGGTGTGAACGACAGGCGCTGACGGAGGCAGTCAGAGTGATGCAGAGTTACGTGTTGGCGTGGGCGATGATCGCCGACCGGGAGCGCGAAATCGAGCGTGAGCTGCAGCGGCGAAGCATTGCCAGGGGGCTCGCCCGGCGCGCGACGCGCAGCCCGCTGGCGGCCCGTTTGCGGCACCTGTTCGGCCTCGAGGCATCGATGCCCAAGCGAGGCGTGCAGGACATGGAGCAGCCCCTGACGACGGGCGGATGAACTGATCTCCCCTCAGGCCCTAACTCCCGGGGCCGACGCGGCTGGAGGCGAGCCGGACAGCTGGGTCGGTTCGCCTCCACCGTATCTGGCGAGAACCCCGGCGGCGAGGGCGACCAGACGCTCCCGCAGCTCGTCGGGCGAGACGACCTCGACCCGTGCACCGAGCGGCAGCAGGTTTTCCATCGCCCAGCCGACGGACTCGTGGCGGAACCGGATCCGGTAGCGGCCGTCCGCCTCGGGCCTTCGAGGGCGTTTCATCGTCCGCCGCACCGATTCGCCGACCATCTCGCCCAGGTGTTCGACCGCCCCGGGTTCGACGAGGACCTCGATCTCGACCTGCATCAGGTCACGCTCGTAGGCGGCGGTCGACTCGGTCCAGTGCGTGGCCAGGTCGAAGTCCCCGGGTCGCTCGAAGCGCTCCTCGGTCAGCGTCACGCCCTCGACGCGAGAGGCACGGAACGTGCGGAACTCGCCGTTCGAGCGCGCGACGAGATACCAGATGCCGCCCTTCAGCACCAGGCCGAGCGGCTCGACGACGCGGTTCTGCACGCGGTCCGCGCGCCGGTAGCGGATCTCGATCCGGCGCGCGTCCCAGACCGCTTCGGCGAGCTGTTCCAGATGGGAGACGGCCTCCGCAGAGCGGAACCAGCCCGGTGCGTCGAGGTGGAAGCGCTGCGTGACGCGCGATGCTCTCGCCCGGAGCTCCGGAGGGAGGGCGGCAAGGACCTTGAGCTGCGCGGCGCTCACGACCGTGCCGAGACCGAGCTCCGCGGCCGGGCCAGGCAGCCCCGACAGGAACAGCCCCTCCGCCTCGTCGGGCGTGAGGCCGGTCAACCGGGTCCGGTAGCCATCCACGAGGCGGACACCGCCGCCCGGTCCGCGTTCGGCGTAGATCGGAACGCCGGCCTGGCTCAGGGCATCGACGTCACGGTAGATGGTCCGGACCGAGACCTCGAGCTCTTCGGACAGCTCGGCGGCGGTCAGGCGTCCGCGCGTCTGCAGCAGGAGCAGCAGGTTAACCAGGCGACTCGCGCGCATGCCCGCGCAGCATACGCGATTTCGTGACAGTTCGTGTCAGGATAGGGGAACTGCCCCGAGCTGCTGCAGGATGGACAGCATGTCGGCCACGCCCCAGTGCTCGGCGATGCGGCCATTCGCGATGCGATAGGTGTGCTGCTCCGTCCACGTCAGCGACCGCCCGGAAGCCGGGATGCCGGGCGGGAACGGCGTTCCGGTGTGGGTTCCGCGGGCCACCACCCGGCAGGCGACGAGGTCGCCCTCGGCGACGGCCTGCTCCACGACCGGAGCCACGTCCGGCAGCGCGCTTCTGACGCCGGCCACCAGGGCGTAGAGCTCGGGTCGTCCGCCCTCGCCGATGCCCGGCAGCGAGTGGTCGACGTAGTCGTCCGCCACGATCTCGTCGGCCGCGGCCGTGTCGCCAGCGCCCTGCAGCCGGGCATAGAGGCGGCGCACCAGCGCCTTGTTTGCTTCGAGGTTCTCTGCCATCGAGCTCCCGTCCTTTCGAGGATGGGAGGCCTGGTTTCGATCGGTCAGCGTTTGCGTGCGTTGCGGGGTTGCGGTGCCGGACGCGCGGCGGCCCGAGCCTGCTCGGGCGTCAACTCGAGGTCGTGCGCCTGGCGCCCGTGGTCGATCGTGGCCCGGACCACGTCGGGTTCCGGGCCTCGATATGACCATCCGCAATCGCAGCTCACTTCGAGCTCCACCAGTCCTCCTCAGTGAGGTTCGGGACTACGATGGGCCGCCAGGGTTGGAGGCAGGTTGGAACGGATGCTACTGCGGATCCACGTCCTCGGACCCATGCTCCTCGAGGGCTCGAAGGTACTCACCGAAGACCAGCTCCACGGTCGCCAGGGCCGGGTGGTCCTGGCCATGCTCGCCGTGGAGCACCGACGCGCCGTCTCGCCCGACGAGATCGCGGAGGAGCTCTGGCCCCGGGAGATGCCCGCTGCCTGGCCGGGCGCCGTCA
>VBFZ01000125.1:37483-56458 GCA_005880805.1 Chloroflexota bacterium
GGCACATCGGTCGATCTGGAAGTCGCCGCAGCGGCCGTCCACCGCGCTGAAACGCTGATCGCCAAGGGCAACCTCGAGGCGGGCGGCGCCGAGGCCCTGACCGCCAGCATGATCGCCAGCCGGCCTTTCCTTCCCGGCGCGGACGGACCGTGGGCGACGATGACTCGCGACAGGGCCGGCGATATCCGGATTCGGGCGCTCGAGTCCCTTGCTCGACTCTGGCTGGTCAAAGGCGACGCAGGCCAGGCCGCTCGCGACGCCGAGGCGATCCTCCGCCTCGACCCGTTCCGCGAGTCCGCCCTCCGCCTGGCGATCGAAGCCCACGTCACGGCGGGCGATCGACCCGTGGCGGCGCATGCCTATCGCCGGTCGCGTGAGCTCCTTGCGAAGGAGCTCGGCATCGAGCCGTCACCGGAGACAGAGGAGATCGCCCGCAGGCTGGGACTGCCCGCCTGACCAGCACCACCTTTTTCTGCGGCTCGGAGAAACCTCCGCTATCGTTTTCGGGTCGCAGAGGGTTCAGGCACCTGTGGCCCCGCGGGCCGGCGACCCGCTCGCTCCCACCACCCCGTTCCGGAGCCCCATGCCGCGCTCGACCGATCGCAACCGCCCCCGCCGTTTCGCCTTGCCCGACCACGAGGATGCCCGCGCCGGCGAGTCGATCGAAGCCTTCATCTCAGGCCCGCCCCATCGCGAGAGGACGCGCCGTGCGCGACCGGTGCGACCGGAACCGAAGTCCCAGGATCCGCTCGTCGGCCTTCAGACGCGGCTGGACTGGCACGAGGCCCTGGGCCGCGAGGACGCACGGGTGAGCCGCTATGGCCGACCGGCATCGGTGGCGGTCGTGTCGGTCGTGGCCAGGAACCACGGTTCGCACCTGGATCCCGAGTGGATCGGCAAGCTGGCCCGACCGATCGCGCACGTTTTGCGCCGTAGCGCCCGCGAGACGGACGTGATCGCCCGGACCGCCGAGGCGCGCTTCTACGTGCTGCTGCCGGAGACCTCTGAGTCCGAGGCGCGCCACTTCATCGACCGTGTCGGCGGGGACTGCGACGTCTGGCTCAATGCAGTCGGCCTGCCGGTCGAGGTCCGCGCCGCGGTCGCCAGCGCCGGACCCGAGCTCGGGCTGACGGAGGCTCTGGAGACGGCCAAAACCGCGCTCGGACCCGACCCCGAGTAGGGCAGCGCCCGCTTAGCGGTTTCGCCCCCGCGCGTCGATCCGGATCACGCGCTCCACGCGACCGCTACGGACGCCGAATACCGAATCTGCCAGGTTCGGGACGGGGCAGGCGTGGTTGGGGATGATCGCCAGGCGGCCGCCGATGCGGCATGTTGCCGTGGGCGGGATGACGACGACGGCGTGCTCCTCGCTCAGGCGCTCGACGAGGAACTCCGGATGTCCGACGACACGGCCGAACCCGGCCTGCTGGCCGGCGTCGGCGGCGAGCGTCTTCGACCCGGCGTCGACCACCATGCGGTCGGGCGCAGGCCGCGAGATCACCGTGACGAGGACGCGCAACGCGCATTCGTCCTCGCTCGCGACCCCAAGCGATACCTGGTTGGCGTCGTTGAACACGTAGGTGCCCGGGCGCATCTCGGTGATCGCGGGATACGCGGACTTGACGCGCTCCAGCGAGGCTGCAGTCGGCGTCGAGCCCACGCTCATCTCGTGAACTGACACCCCGTCCTGCGCAAGGGCATCCGCTGTCTCGACCAGCGCCCGCGCCTCGTCCAGCGCGATGGCCTCTCGTTCCTGGGGCGATTTCGCGCGGTACGAGTGGCCGGCGTGGGTCAGCAACCCGAGCAGGTTGAGGCCGGGCAGCCGTGAGACCTGGCGGCCGGTCGCGGCGCTCGACTCGCCCGGCGCACGGCCTACGCGGTGCAATCCGCTGTCGACCTCGAGCATGACCTCGAGCGGCCGCGGAAGGGTGCGGGCGACGCGTGACAGGCCCTCCGCCACGGCAATGTCGTCGAGGTTCGCGATCACGCGTGCCCTGAGGGCGAGCTCGCGCAGGCGCGCGAGCTTCTGGTTTCCGACGATCGGATAGGCGATCAGGATGTCGGTCGCGCCGGCATCGACGAACGCCTCCGCCTCGCCGAGCTTGGCGACGGTCAGACCGCCCGCCCCATGTCGGAGCTGTTCGGATGCGATCCAGGCCGACTTGTGGGTCTTGGCGTGCGGCCGCAGGCGAACACCCGCACGGGCCGCTCGATCGGCCATGCGCGAGAGGTTTGCCTCGAGCCGATCCAGGTCGACGATGACGGCAGGCGTGTCCAGCTCGTCGGCGGCCGTGCCGATGGCAGAATCGGCGTCAACGCCGGGGGCCTGGCCCGGAGCGGCCGTGGTTACGTCGCCTCCGGGGGAAGGGCGATGACCGCGTCGATCTCGACCGCGAAGCCCGGCAGGTTGGACTGGATCGTCGTTCGCGCCGGGAAGGGTTCCGCGAAGTATCGCCGATAGACCTCGTTCAAGGCCGGGAAGTCGGCCATGTCGGCGAGGAAGACGCGAACGCTGACCGCGTCCTCCAGCCGTCCGCCGGCGGCTGCCGCGACCGTTCGCAGGTTTTCGAGGGCCTGGCCGGCCTGCTGTTCGATCGGACCGCCGACCTGCTGGTTCGTCGCGGGATCGATTGGTACCTGGCCGGCGAGGAAGAGGAGCGGGCCGGCCGTCCTGATCCCATGCGAGTAGGGTCCGCCGGGTCGCGGCGCGCCCTGGGCCGTCACCGGTGTTCGATCGGCAGGCATGCTCTCCTCCTCAACGCTGCGGTTGATGCCGGTAGCGGCGGCGGCGGGTCCGCATGCGGACCGATGGGCCGTCGAACGGGACGATGCTGATCGACCCGTCGGGCTCGAGGACCGCAAGCCTCATGTCATCGACGGACGACAGGCCGTGCTCGCGCAGCGCCGCCTCGAGATCGTCATCGTCGAGGCCCTCGCGGTCGAGTGCCTCCTGGATCCACTTGCCGCTCCGGCGGCTCCAGCGCCCGCTTGACGATCGGGATGCGACGTCGCGCGATGGCGACCGCGCGGTTGACGCCGAAGATCGTGACGATGATTACCGCCGCGCCCGGGATCGACTGGTCGGGACCGGTGATCGCGGGCTGCATGGCGTTCGCTGCGAGCAGCACGAGGGTCAGGTCGAACAGCGTGAACTGGCCGATCTCGCGCTTGCCCGACACGCGCAGGGCGATGAGGAACAGGAAGTAGACGATCAGGGTCCGGAGCACGAGCTCCAGGGGTGGGACGGTGAGCTGCCACATCAGGCGGAGGATGACAGCTTCGAGAGCAGTCGCTCGACGCGCGGGAGCGTGATGAGCATGTCCAGCATCTCGACGATCCAGCGTTCCGAGCGGATACGTTGTTCGGCGTCGGCGTCGCGGCTGATCGCGCCGCTCGCGTAGCGGTCGATCAGGTGTCCCTGGACCGCGAACGCGGTCGCGAACGAGCGGGTGCCGGTCAGTCGGGCCGGTCCACCGGCCGCTTCGTAGGCCCGCAGGAAGGCGAGCGCCTGGGCCTCGTCGGCCGTGAAGTCCATGACCGCCATCGCCAGCTCCTGCTCGATGGCGCATGGCCCGGAGTTTTCCCAGTCCACGATGACCGCCCGGCCCGTTGAGTTGCGCAGGACGTTGTACGGGTTGAAGTCGAGGTGGCACCAGGCAAGTGGCGCGGCGGGTGGCGGGAGCAGGTCCTCCGCGGCAATCAGCTCAGGAACGGCGTCCCGGAATCGTTCCGCCCAGGCGGGTCCCGCAACCGCGACCTCGTCGCGCAGCTCGGTCCAGCGGGGAGGGCCGACGGGCTCGGTGAACCACGCGTGCACCGATCCGGGACCGGGCCAATCGAGGCCGTGCAGGCGAGCCAGCAGCTCAGCGGCGGCCTCCGGCGGGGCGGGGGCGACCGGATCCGCGAAGTCGACCCAGCGGTAGACGCGGACGGTCATCGAGCGACCACCGGCTGGGGCGATTTCTGCGAGCACGCCCCCGTCGGGCTTCAGGACCGGCTCCGGGAGCGGCAAGCCCGCGCGAAGCGCGGCGAGCTGGAACGCCACGTCCAATTGAGCCTCCGCCTCGGTCGTCGGTTCGAAGAGCTCCTTGACAGCCCAGGTTTTCGCGCCGGATCCGCGATGACGACCGAGCTCGCCTGTCGTCTCGAGCTGCCAGATTCGACCGAGCTCACCGCGCGCCGCCGGCCTGGCCGGGCCGAGCGGTTTCCCGAGCCCGAAGACCTCGGCGACCAGTCCCGCATCGGGCGGTTCCGTCGACTTCGGATTGGGCGGGTCTGCCGGCTTCAGGCCAGCTGCGTCCGTCGCCTTCGGCGGAAGGGCGGCCGTCATTCGGTCTGGGTGGGAGCGATCGTGGCAGTCGGTTGCGGTAGAGGCGCCCCGTCCGTCGACGCAGCCCCGTCCGTCCGCGCGTCCTCGCCCATCGGGTCGACCGCCTGGATCGCCACCAGCTCGTACGCCTCGACCGGCGCCGACTTTCCCTTCAGCGCGAGCGCGCCGATCGGCCGTAGGGTCGCACGCGACACCAGCGCCGCCGCAGTCGCAGGGCTGACGACCACCTGGCCCACCTGCGCGGAGGTTTGCAGCCGCGCCGCGAGGTTGACGGTGTCCCCAATCGCCGAATAGCTGCGCACCTCGTCGCTGCCGACGTTCCCGACCACCGCCGGGCCGGTGGCAATGCCGACTCGGAACAGCGGCCAGTCGGCATGATCGGCGGCCAGCTCACGGGTTCGTGCCTGGAAGGCGAGCGCCGCACGCGCGGCACGAACCGGGTGGTCGGGCTGCCGAACCGGCGCGTTGAAGATCGCCATGATCGCATCGCCGATGAACTGGACGATCGTGCCGCCCTCCCTGAGGATGATCGGCACGACCGCCCCGAAATAGGTGTTGAGGAACGCGACGACCTCGGCTGGCTGGGAGCGCTCGCTGAACGGCGTGAAGCCCCGCAGGTCGGCGAACAGCACGCTGATCTCGACCGTGGATCCGCCGAGCGCGGCCTGCGACGGGTCCTCGAGCAGCGCCGCGGCGACCTCCGGGGAGAGGTAGCGGCGAAACAGCCCCAGACGGCGGACCTCGCGGCGCTCCGCCGCGACCGCCTCCGCGGCCTCGGCGAGAACCTCGGCCTGGCCCTCCGTCAGGTCGAACGATCCGCTCAGACGGGAAGCAAGCACGGGCGTGGGCGTCGTCCGCCCGCTCTCGCGCGCCTCCTCGAGCGTCCCGACCAGCCGCTGCAGGGCGGCCGCGTACTCCTCGCGGAGTTGGCGAACCGTCTCCTCGAGCGAGAGCGCGCGGAAGAGGCTGGTGACCCGGCCTTCGCGCCGGTACTGGACGTGCGCGCTGTAGGCGACGAACCCGAAGGCCAGCGTCATCAGGACGTGCCACTCCCACCACGACGCGTGCCAGCTGCGGGCCGCCGCCAGGGCGATGAGCGACTCGGCGAGCAGCACGAACGCCGTGATGACACCGAGCAGCACGACTGAAGGCCGCCGGCGATAGAGGTGGAAGTAGCCGATCGCGGCCGCCGCGTACGTCAGGACGCCGGCGAGCGCCAGGACGCGAAGCGAACCCTGAGCTTCATCGGCGGGGATAGGCTCATTCAGGAGTGTCGCACCGGCCAATGCCACCAGCTGCCAGGCGGCGATCAGCACGACCAGCCCGCCGGTCAGCAGCGGGCGCAGGCGCAGGATGCGGGCCGCCTGGGCGGGCGTGTACTCGATCGACGAGGCAAGCGCGAAGAGCCCGGCCAGGACGACGCCCACCGGCGTCGCGACGACGAATCCAGCGTTCGGGCCAGTGAGGATGACGGCCGGCGTGGCCAGCGCATGGAGCGAAAAGAAGCCGGCTGCGGACAGGAATGCCAGCGAGACGAGGTAGAGCCGCGCGTCGTCGCGGTTGTAGGCCGCCTGGCCGACTAGGAAGGCCAGCCCGACGTTGATCGCCGCCGTGACGAGGACCAGCCAGAAGTGGGCGACGTGGTCTTCCCAGACCAGGTCCAGCTGCGGCTGTGCGACCAGCAGCCACAGCCCGATGACCGGCAGCGCGACGTGGAATACCCAGATCAGGCTGCGCGGCGACACCATGCGCGCCCAGGAGCCCGGCTGATCGCTTGTCCGGGCGGTCATCGGCTCATTGTGGAGGTCCGTTGCGTGCGGTCAACTGAATTCCGGTGCAGTGTGGAGTGGTTCGCGTTCCGCTCGGGAGAACGGCGGGCTCGAGGCCTTGTCTGTGGGTTTGAGGGCAGTTAGCCTCGGTTCTCGTCTCGACCCGATCCCGATGTCCCCGTGGAGGTCCTGATGCACACCCACCCGCGCGCCCGTCGTTTGGGCGTTCTGCTGGCCACGATCGGACTGCTGGCCGGGGCGACCGCGGTCGCGGCTGTCCCGCCCACCCCCTCGTTTAGCGCGCCGGTTCGCCTCGGTTTCCCCGGGGGCGATGACTGGGAACCGTCGATCGCGGCCGACCAGTCCGGGCATGTCCATGCGTTCTGGACGCACTACGTGAATTACCAGGGCAGCGGTGCGGGCGACATCGATCCCACCTGCGCCGATTGCGGCAGCCCGCACATGGATCTTCAGATCTCGAGCGACGGGGGAGCGAATTGGAGCTCGCCGCGGGCGCCCTTCCCGATCCTCACCCGCGAGGATGACCCGCAGATCGTGGTCGACCCTGCCGATGGCAGCACGGTCTACGCGTCGTACATGCAGGACAACCACTCCAGCCAGTACGTCGCCAAATCGACCGACTTCGGCGTCCACTGGACGACCATGCTCGTCGAGCCGCTGTCGCGCGGGACGGACAAGGACATCCTCGCGGTCCGCGGGCCAGCCGTGTACCTCGTCTACCACACGCTCATGAAGATCTTCGTGTCGCAGTCCCACGACGGGGGCGCCACGTGGACGACCGACAACCTCCTGAACGGAACGACGAACTCGCAGTTCGGGCAGTCCCTCCCGAGCGGCGGCGCCGTGGACTCTGAGGGCCGGGTCTTCTTCGCCTGGAATGGCTACAACAACAACGGCCAGGCGAAAGGCACCGTGAACCTCTTCATCACGAAGTCGCTGGACAACGGGTCCACCTGGACCACCACTCGGATCGACACGTCGCAGGCGCCGCCGCAGTGCTCGTGCGGCGGGTGGGCCTTCTGGGGCGGCCAGATGGCACTCGCCATCGACGGGAGCGATCGCGTGTACGTGCTCTGGAACGCGAATGGGACGAAATTCGGACCGCAGCGCGTGTACTTCGCCCGATCGAACGACCACGGCGTGACGTGGAGCACGCCGACGGATGTGTCCGGGGCGCCCCTGGGCTCGAACAACGTGTTCCCCGCGCTGACCGCCAGGGCAGGCGGCGACGTCCGGATCGGGTGGATGGACGATCGGAATGGTTTCGACGCCGGCGGTGACGACCCGAACGCGCGCTGGAACACCTATTACCGGTCGTCGACCGACGGAGGATCGACCTGGTCGGCCGAGGTGAAGCTGTCAGCCTTCGTCGCCGGGTACACGTACAAGTTCGCCACTCCGAAGGACGGTTACCTGCAGCCTTATGGCGATTACTTCGAGATGGACATCAACTCCTCGGGCAAGACCGTCGCCCTGTGGGGAGAGGGCAACAGCTACGCGGGCCCGGGCAACATCTGGTTCGCGCGCCAGCAGTAGGAGAACAACCCTCCGCCGCCGCCCGGACGCGAACAGGTCCGGCTGATCGCCGGCGTCAAGCCGGTCGAGGCACGCCAACGGCTCAAGCGGCTGTCGCCGTAGTCGATGTGGCGGGGCGTCCGCTTCAGATGGGCCCGCTGAACGTGTCGCAGTCGGCGGGCGAGCCGCTCTGGTAGCCGACGCTGAACCAGTGCTGGCGCTGGGCCGAGGAGCCGTGCGTCCAGCTCTCGGGGTTCACGTGGCCCTGGAACTCGGATTGGATCCGATCGTCCCCAACGGCCGCTGCTGCATCGAGAGCCAACCCGATGTCGCTCTGTGTGAGCGGGTTCAGGTAGCCCGTCGATGAGGCGTGATTGGCCCAGACGCCGGAGAAGCAGTCGGCCTGCAGCTCGGTCCGCACCGAGCGACCCGTGGGACCCTGGGCTCCGGCCCCTCCGCCGGTGCTCGACAGCGTGCCCAGGAGGTCCTGCACATGGTGCCCGTACTCATGTGCGACAACATAGGCCTCGGCGAACGGCCCGCCCTGGGCCCTGAACTGCGTTCGGAGCTGGTCGAAGAAACCGAGATCCAGGTAGACCTTGCCGTCCTCCGGGCAGTAGAACGGCCCGACCTGGCTCGTGGCCAGACCGCAGCCCGTCTCGATCTGCCCGGTGAACAGGACTGTCCGCGCGGGCTGGTAGCTCTGGTTCGACTGCGTGAAAGCGTCATTCCAAAACGCCTGGATGCTGTTCACGTAACCGACGATCCGGCAATCCTCGCGCTGGTTCGCCTGCGTCCCGGAGGTGCACTCCTGGGCGGCCGCGCTCGCGCCGGGACCGTAGTCGATGTCGCTCGGTCCCGTGATCTGGCTGACGTCAGGGACATTGCCGGTGAGGAGCACGTACAGCAGGAGCGCGATCACGCCGACGGCGCTGCCGCCGCCGACCACCATGCCGCGTCCGCCCACACCCCGGGCGCGAACGTCCTCAACCTGGGAAGGATCGAGTGGGGCGTCAGGTCTGAACGACATGCCGACCTCTTCCTGCGGACAGGAACAGCGATGGTTCATCGGCCGGCAGTTCGATGGCTCGCCCCCGCAGGGTGACCGGCATCGCAGCGGCGTTGCGCTTCTCGAAAGCCGGCGCACCAGCGCCGGAAGTCCGAATCCCGCGACGGCAGTAGGCTTCCTGCGTGGAGTTCGAGGTCGAACCCACTCGGGTCGCCCACGGTTCGAAGCTGCTGCCGATCATCTCGGCCGCCGCGATCATCGCCTTCCTGGGCGTGGGGATCGTCGCGGCTGAGCGAGGCACAGCCAGCTCGGCGCGACCGATCTCAGCTCCGCCATCGTCGGCGCCATCCGCGATTGCTGCGGCGGCAGCGGCAAACGCCACCGCGAACGTCGCGTCGGCGGAGGCGACCGCCCAACCCCGGGCCTTCGACCCGGCCCTCGTACACTGCCACGACCTCTCGCGCGGAGCGTGCATGGCGGTTGCCCGGGCCGCGACAGGAGAAGTCCAGGACACCGGAGCGACCACCGATCGAGTCGACGTCTGGCCATCGATCCTGTGCAGCGACACCTTTGACTGTCCGCCGGAGACGCTGTACCGCCTCCAACCGCTTGGCAGCGCAGTCGTTCACATCCTGGGTCGTAAGACGGTGGCCTGGGTGAACGTCGGTGCCGTCCGGGCACACGTGCCACCCCACATCACCGATCCGCCTCCCGAGGCTTGGATCGTCCGCTGGTTCTACTGATCTCCTGGTCAACGATGCTGGCGGGATGCACGTTTGCAGCGTGCCGGAACGGCGTGGACGGCTGGACGGCACGCTTGACTTCCTACGATCGGGGAGCACCGTCAGCACGAAGGGGAACGCCGTGGCCATTCCATCCTCGATTGCGCGCCCGTGCATCCAGCTGCTCGGTTTGCTCCTTGTCGTCCCGATCGCATTCGCGGCCTGTGGAACGAGTACGAGCCCCGGTGCGAGCGCCACGCCAAGCCAGCCGGCGACCTCGGCCTCTGGCTCTCCGTCGGCCCCGCCTTCGGCCGGCGAACAACCCGTCTCGCCGGAAGCCTCGGGTGGTGCTGCCGACCAGCTGCAGTCGCAGTACGTGGCCGTCGTCCAGCAGGTGAGCCCATCGGTGGTGGTGATCGAAACCACCAGCGGTCTCGGCTCCGGGATCGTCTTCGACGGCAAGGGCGACATCGTGACCAATGCCCACGTCGTCGGCAACGAGTCGCGTTTCAAGGTCACGACGGCGGATGGCAAGAGCTTCAACGCGACGCTTGTTGGGACCTTCCCCGCCAACGACGTCGCCGTCGTCAACGTCAGCGACGGCAACCTGAAGCCCGCGACCTTCGGCGACTCCTCGAAGCTCGTCGTCGGCGACATCGTCATGGCGATCGGAAACCCGCTCGGCCTTCAGAGCAGCGTGACGGAGGGGATCGTCAGCGCGCTCGGCCGGACGGTGACCGAGCCGGGCGGCGCCGCCCTTCCGAGCGTGATCCAGACGAGTGCACCGATCAATCCCGGCAACAGCGGCGGTGCGTTGGTCAACCTCTCGGCCGAGGTCGTCGGGATCCCGACGCTCGCGGCGACCGACCCTCAGCTCGGCGGGACGGCCCCGGGGATCGGTTTCGCCATCCCGAGCAACGCGGCGAAGGACATCGCCACCCAGCTGATCGAGCACGGCAAGGTCGTCTCGACGCATCGCGCGTACCTGGGGATTCGGGCAGCCAACGTCTCGGGCGGTGGGGGAGTGCTGGTGTACGAGGTCGAAGCGGGCGGGCCGGCCGCCCGGGCCGGAATCAAGCCGGGTGACTTGATCGTCAGCGTGGCCGACAAGGACACGCCCGACCTCGAAACGTTGGCCGCGGTCCTGGCCGACCTCGCGCCTGGTCAGACCGTTCCGGTCAAGGTCGAGCACAGTGACGGCTCAACGACGACCGCGCAGGTGACGCTCGGAGAGTTGCCCGGCTGAGTGCCAGCGCCGCAGCTGACACTCGAAGCTGCCGGGGCTCTGCCATCCCCGTGGGTGATACTCGGGAGAGCTGCCGGGGCTCTGCCATCCCCGTGGGTGATACTCGGAGAGCTGCCGGGATGACCGCCATCCTCCACGGGCCTGACCAACACCGAACCTGCCACATACCCGCCAGGCGGGTCTTGGGCGCGGTGGTGGGGGCTGGCTCGGGTCAGCTCAAGTCAGACCGGGCCGATTTCTCCCGCGCCACGTTCAGCGCGGAACATTACCCCAGCAGGACCGGCTCGAACCATGGGGCGCGGGCGATCGAAGCTGCCCAACACCCGACGCATGGGTATTTGGCAGGATGGCCTGCGCCGCGAACGGCGAACCGCGAGCCGCGAGTAACCCGACGAGCGGGCAGGCGGCAGGTCAGGTCGTCAGCGAACGGATGCGATCCCCGCCATCGCGATCGCCACGATGAGCCCGATGCGCAGGACTGTTACCAGCGCAAGCGGAACGCGCAGGGAGGTGATGCGAGCTACCACGGCTCACCTCGTTTCGGCAACCCGGCTAACTGAGGGCTGAACGGCCTTCAGTCCCGTGGCTTTGCGTCCCCGCGTCACCGCGGGTTTGCCTTTGTCGACCAGCGCAGCTGGCAGGGCACTCTCGCACCCGTGCCGGGCAGCCTACGCCCCATACTTGCGAGAAGGAAAGAGGACAAGTCGTCCGGGTCGGACCCAGGACGGTACCAATCCGTTAGAGCGGCGCCGGCGTGGCCGGCAAGGGCGCCGGTGGGCGGGTCGACCGGCCCTCGATCTGACACCCTTCTCCCCGAACGGAATCGCAGCCGAGGACGACGCATGTCGATCGCCGATGCGGTGGCGAACGCCTCCCGCTACCTCAGCCAGCATCCCGACGAAGCGCGCTACCGCGACTCATACGCCCGTGCGATGGTCAAGGAAGGCCTGGCGATCAAGGTCGAGGGACCCGGCGGCGAAGCGCTCAGGACGGACATGCCGAAGGGCATCGGCGGGACTGCCAGCGCACCATCGCCGGGCTGGATGCTCCGCGCGGCCGAGGCCTCGTGCGTGGCATCGCTCATCGTGATCCGCGCCGCAGCCACTGGCGTCGAGGTGAGTGGCGTCACGGTCGAAGTCGACAGCGAATCGGACGATCGAGGGATCCTCGGGCTCGACGAAGCCATCCCGGCAGGGCCACTCAGCACCAGGATTTCGGTGGTGCTGGAGGTGGGCGGCGACTCGCAGACGGACGTCGATGCCTTGGTCCGGTGGGCGGTCGATCACTGCCCCGTCGTTGACGCCATCCAACGCGCGGTGCCGGTGGATATCGAGTGGCGGCTGGCCTGAGCCAGCGCCCGGTTCAGGGCAAGGCATGGTCAGCGCCGGCCTGAGTCACCGGGCCTCGCTGATCTCGAACAGGTGCCCGTCGGGGTCGCGGAAGAAGCAGCGCACCTCCCAGCTACGGGCGACCGGCGGGGTAAGAAATTCAGCCCCGCGCCCGCGAAGGACCTCGTACGCCGCCCGACAGTCCGGAACGCGCAGCGTGATCGCGTGGCTGACCGTCGTGGGGTCCGTCGGTGCCACGAACGTGATGTCGGGCTTGTCCTCGGTCGGCCCGCCGCCCGTCACGAGCAATAGCCACGCTCCCTGGAAGCGGAGGACGACCGACGTCCCACCGTACTCGCGGTAGAGCTCCGCGCCGAGCACGTTCACATACCAGTCGCGGGATCGCTCGATATCGCTGACGACGAGGATCTGGGTCAGCTCGACGTCGGCCGTCGGGAACCCGCGGGCGACATCGCCAGACCCTTCCACCGACCCTACGAGTTCTCCTCGTAAGCCCGCAGAAGCCAGGACTCGACTTCGTCATCGACCTCGTCGACGGAGGTCAGCCCGATGCGCGCGGTCATCGCACTCTGGCCCATGCTCCGCGTCGGCTCCGCGCGTCCCCGGGCCTCCGCCGCCGGGATCCGGAGCCCAACGTCGACGCGGCTCCGGGTCGTCGGCTCGACCGTTGCGAACGTCCGCTTCGGCGTGACAAGCGATACGTACGTCTTGCGCGTCTGGATGGTGACGTCCGCGAACGCCACCACCCGCGCCAGCACCGCGTCCAGGATCGTCCGAAGAGCCTGCCGGTCGGCATACTGCCGGTCGATCAGCTCGTCGGCGCTCGCGACGAGGAACTCCGGATATCCGAAGCGGTCCATGACCAGCATCATCTGCGGGTAGCCTGCGACGCCCTGCTCGCTCAGCCAGCCTCTGAGCGACCGCTCATCGGTGAATCCGAGCTCGCGAATCCGGCGGTTCCATTCTTCGACACTCGCGCCTGTCCGGCGTTGGAGGAGGTCCGGCACCCAGACGTTGCGCTCACGCCACGACAGGGTTTTGGTCGCGGTCACGCGGCCAGCTCCAGTCCGGCGGAGCGGACGTCGGCGGCAAACGACTCCAGCGTCTCGTCGCTCCTGGCCGACTCCCGGAGGATCGTCATGATCCGGCTGATCCCGGTCTCCGCGAACGCGGCCAGCTGATCCACACGGCGCTGGCCTGCGCCCGTCATGTGCTCGGTCCACACGTGCGCCGACACCCTGAGGCTCGCCGGATCCCGCCCGATCTCCTCGCACCTCTCGCGGATGACCGGTAGTGCCTCCGCGATGTCGGGCGGCGTCATCCCGTCGACGTTGAGTTCGTCGGCGTGACGCGCGGCGAGTCGCCAGGTTACGTTCCGGCCGTTGCCGCCGACCATGATCGGTACGCGGGGCTGCTGGACGGGCTTCGGGACGTTGATCGCGTCGCGGACATGCGCGTGCTGCCCCTCGTACGTGGCATGTTCGGACTTGCCTGGCGCCAGCATCCGGGTGATGACTTCGAGATGGTCCGCCAGCGTGGCCAGCCGGACTTTGGTCTCCGGGAAACCGTACCCGTAGGCCTGCCACTCGTCGCGTTTCCATCCCGCCCCGATACCCAGCTCCATCCGCCCGCCGCTGATCGAATCCAGGGTCGAGATCGTCTTGGCCGTCAAGGCCGGATTTCGGAACCCGGTGCAGATCACGACGTGGCCGAGCCGCACGCGGGAGGTGAGACCAGCCAGCGCCGACAGCGCGGTGAAGGACTCGAACGTGATCTCGTCCGTCGGCCGAGGAATGGTATGGAAGTGGTCGAACAGCCAGATGGACTCAAAGCCCAGTCGCTCCGCCTGATGCGCCACCGCGACGGTGCGGCGCCAGGCATCGACCGAATCCCACCCGTCGTACTCGCCCTGCCAACCCTGCGGCACGATGACACCGACCTTCACCGCAAATGCTCCCTCACCCGGCCGCTTTACTCGGCTGCAGCTCTGCAGTCGGCCGCGCGGTGCTGGGCAGGATTTCGTAATGTTCCGCGGTCGCCGTGATGAGGCGCTCGGAATGCCGCGTCGCGATCGGGTGGTGGACGTCGCCGCCGGTGGCGCGCTCGATCGCGTCCCAGTGCATCCATGCCGACACGGTCAGGAAGCGGTCCGGTCGTTCGATCCCCAGGTAGAGCGCGACCAGGCCGGTGCTCGCGTCGGCATCCGCGAGCGCCCCGTCATGCGCCTGGCGCACGTAGGAGTCCAACTGACCCTCCTGCACCCGGCCGCGGAACACGCGAAGGATGGTCGGCGCCGCAGCCGCCGTCACGCGGACCGATACCGCGACGGGGAGAACCTCGAGACGGCCGTCCTGGATGGACCCCGCCTGCTCGAGCTGGAACGGTGCGACGAGCGAGGCCTCGCCGAGATCGCCGGTCATGGCCTCGCGCGACTCCCAGACCGAGGCCACGATCCGCTCGTCGCCGGCCCCCTCGTTGTGCCTGCCAACCAGCGCATCCACGAGGCCGGGCAGCTCGAGGAATGGAGGCATGAGGTCATCGCGCAACAACGCATCGAGCGCCGTCTCAGACCCGACCGGCCGAAAGGCGAACACCCGCAGCACGCTTCCGTCGCCCACGTTCCCTCCTACGATGGACCGGCGGTTCTTTGGACCAGCCTTGGACCAGCGGTTGTGGCGCGGACCCTCACCCAGATTGTGGCCGATGGAGCGGGTCCACGGTAATGGCCCCGGCGGGCGATTAGGCTGCGCGCGTGGGGTACGGAGGCGGGGTATGCGCGGCGCCGATCTGACCGGGAAGGCTGTCCTGGTGACGGGCGGATCTTCCGGCATCGGCCTTGCCACCGTTGAGTGGTTCGCCAGGGCTGGCGCGACCGTGGCCCTGAACTACCGACCCGACAGCACTCGCGGAGCCGAAGCCGTTGCCCGGCTGCAGGCCGAGGGCTGGAAGGTCATCTACGCACCCGGTGACGTATCGGCCGCGGGCGAGGCCGAGCGCATGGTCGAGGACGCCATCGGTCGCCTCGGCGGGCTCGACGTGCTGGTCAACAACGCCGGGACGCCCGGCACGGACCAACCGATCGACCTGTCGAACTTCGACGCGATCACCGAGCCGTTCTGGCAGAACGTCCTGTCGACCAACCTGATCGGGCCGTTCCGCTGTACGCGCGCTGCCGCAGATGCGCTCAAGGCGAGGCACGGGTCGATCGTGAACACGGCGTCGGTCAGCGGGCTGAACGTCGTCGGTAGCTCGATCGCCTACGGTGCCGGCAAGGCCGGGCTTATCAACCTCACCCGCAACCTTGCGCGCGCGCTCGCACCCGATGTGCGCGTGAACGCGGTTGCGCCGGGGCTCGTCGACTCGCCGTGGACGGCCGGTTGGCGCGAGGACCGAAAGACGTCAGTGGTCGAGCGAACACCGCTGCGGCGAATGTGCACCCCCGACGACATCGCCGCCGCGATCCTCTTCCTGGCAGTCGAGGGCTCGATGATCACCGGCCAGACGCTTGTCGTGGACGGTGGGCTCTCGCTGTAGCAATTTCGGCCGCCCCACGTCAGGAGATGGACGGGAGGCGGACAATGATCTGGTCACCGGAGGGCGGCACCCTTCGATCCCGGGAACAGGAGACGGACCATGGCAGTCGAGGTCAACGAGGGAACCATTCAGCAGCTTCGAAAGGCACTCGAAGCCGACTCGATCGACCAGTACTCGGACGAGCTATACAACCTCGCCGCGGAGGACGTCATCGAGGACTGGCCGCAAGCGGGCGAGCGAATTCGCGGCCGGGACAACATCAAGGCGATCAATGAGAACTACGAAAAGAGCACCGGCACCCGTGTGAAGGGCAGGATCAGGCGCGTCAGCGGCGCCGGCGATCACTGGGTACTCGAAGGAACGATCGACTACGGTGACGGTGTTCCCGTCAGCTACGTGAACATCATCGACCTGCACGACGGCAAGATCGCCCACGTCACCGAGTATTTCGCGAACCCATTCGAGGCGCCCGCCTGGCGATCTCGGTGGGTCGAGAAAATGGGCTGACGACCGTCGGTAGCCGCGCGGTGGGCGTCAGGCCGGGCTCAGTGCCCTCCAGACGTCCATCGCCCACGGCCAGTCGTCCGGGTCGTCGAACACCACGCGCATCGCGGCCCCCCGCCCGGTAACCGCCGCGTACGCCTCCAGCACGCCGGTCGAGACGCCGGAGCTGTCGTCGACGTTGAGCCGTGCCTTGCCCAGCAGCTCCCCGTCCCGATGAGTCAGCGCGTCCGAGCCGAAGTGGCTCGCGACCTGCAGGAGGAAGCTCTCCGGGCTCATCGGGCCGTCCTCCGTGCCGGTCTCGGTGCCGGCGAGCGTGATCCCCCTGCCGCCTTCGCCGCCCCACCATTCTTCGTCCGTTCGTCGTTCCGCGAAGGAGCCCGGGATCTCCAGCGACCAGCCCTCGTGGACGATCGTCACGGGTTGGCGCCGGTAGCCGATCGGGGGCCGATTGCCGTTCTCGCCCGCCGCTCGCTCCTGGATCTGCTCCGCGGCACCGTCGATGAATCCCCGGTGGTCGATCAGCTCCTTCCACTCCCGCCAGGGAAAGGGGAGCGAGGGGTCGAGCGGAAAGGCTCGCTGGAGGAGCGTGAGCGTCTCGTTCAGGAGGGCCCGCTCACTGTCGATGGCCGGTGGCCGCCAGCGGACCTCGCTCCACATCAGGCACAGCGCCCGGCTCAGGAGATAGCGTCCATCGGTGACGTCGGCCCACCAGGGCAGGATGTCGATCGCGGTGGCGGGGTCCTCGACTGCCCGCTCGAGCCAGGCGTCATCCCTGGGCCCGAGCGCACTGGCGAGGGCGCCGTTGAACGTGAAACGGACACCCGCCGGGGTCCCGACATGGAGCGTTCTGCCCTTGCGGCGTGCGTCGCGGGCCATGTTGAGCGTGGTCAAGAGCCAGGCCAGGTGCGCCTGCTCCAGCGGCGCGCGGTCGCCGGATCCAAAGTAGCCGGTCTCGTCGTGAGAGCCGTCCTCGGCGTCGAGCGGCGCCCACGTGATCTCAAGGTCCGTCCCGAGCCGCTGCAGCGCGTGTGACACGAACGTGTGGTAGCCGGGACCCGTTGGCCACGACGGCGCCGACACCTGTACACGACCGCCCTCCCCGGCCACGAAGCCCACGTTCTCGGCGGCCGGATGGAGTGAGACGAGCAGCTCCGACGCGCCGGACGGCAGCTTGTGAGAAGTCGTCGATCGCACTGCGTCCGCGTACTCCGCCTGGAACCACGCCTCGACGTCGGCGAGCAGCCTGTCGGGCGAGGGGACGCGCGGGATCAGGCCTCGTTTCTCGGCCTGACCGGCGAGGTAGACAGCGGGACGCTCCATTGGACCTCCTGGAAGTCGCCTCGGACGATACCGAGGCGAGCACGCGCCGAAGACTGCCGTTTGGTACCAGCGCCCTGCGACAGGAAGTCCCTCGCCCGGCCGAGCGTGCCTGCTGGCGCACGCGCTCCGGGCGGACGAATTGCAGCTCACGCACTTGTTCCGAGCGGACGAATTGCAGCTCACGCACTCGTTTGGGAACGAACACGTTCGCCAAATTGGCGAAATCGCCGGAAATGGCGCGTCGGGGAGCGTGTTCGACTTACATCCATTGCGCGACGCGCAATGCGGGATAGGTACCGCCCGACTTCCGCCAGCCCTAGTTCAACCGCTCGCGGCTACCACCTTCCGCGCCGCCACCGCGCAGGAAGCGCTCGATGTCCGCGATCAGGTCGTCGCCCGAGGGCAGGCGCGCCTCGTCGGCCATCGACTCGAGGCGTTCCAGGTACAGGCGCGTCTTCTCGTCGACCGCGATCGCGGCATCCAGGCGTGTCCGCAGCTGGCTGGCCTCCTCGGTCAGTTCCTCCAGGTCGAGCTCCTGGCCCAGGTGCTTGCTGACCGCTCGCAGCAGCTCGATGGCGGCCGCCGGGTAGGCGCCGCTGACGTAGTGCGGAACCTGCGCGAAGTACCCCACCGTGGGAATTCCGGCCACCGCGATCGCCATGTCCAGGACCGAGATTGCCGCGGACGGCACGCGCAGCAGGCCCTTCGGACCGGGCTGGACCTCGCCGAGGAGGAGCCCAGGCTGCGACTCTGTGCCCAGGATCGGCACGGCGCGAGTGTGGGGGACGGCGGCCGGAATGGCACCGAGGCTGATCCACTCGACGACATTGAACTGCTTGGCGAGCTTGACCGAGTCGTCGGCCAGCTCGCGCCACCGGAAATCCGGCTCGAGACCCCAGAGGACAAGCACGTCGCGCTTGCCGATCTTCGCGTGGCGGAGCGTGACCTCGGGCCAGGTGAGTTCCTTCGGCCGCCCGTCGATGATGTCAAGCGTCGGCCTTCGCGATCGGTAGTCGAACAGCAGGTCGCTGTCGAACGTGGCGATGACTTCACCGTCGTCGGCCAGCCGCCCGGCCGCGGTGGTGGACGCCCCACCCGCGTCGACCCAGCTGTCGAAGGCGACCACCAGCGTCGGAGAAGCCATCTTCCTGACTTCCCCGAGTCGATAGAGGCCCATCCACCAAGGATACGATCGGACCGCGTTTCCCTCGCGGGTAGCGCCACTAGCCGGCGGGAAGTTGGCCTTTCAGTCGCCGACCGAGAGGATCGTGTCCCCGCCGAAGGCCAGGGCGCCGGCAACCTGGTACTGGTCGGCGATCCTGTTCCAGGCCTCGAAGCCCGGGTGGTTGTCGTGCTCGTGATGGCCCTCTTCGGTCGCGAACACCGCCACGACCATGTACTGCTGCGCGCCTTCGACGCCCCGCGTGGTGATCTCGAGCGGGCTGAGCGACGCGCGGACGAGCACCTTCCGGTCCAGCAGGTCCTGCCAGACGGGCAGCTCGTGCTCGCGAAACCCTGCCTCGAATTCCTGGACCCTGTCCTTCCCGACGCTCAGGACCACCGCGATCGTCTGCTGCATCGGTTGGCCTCCTACGCGCCCGACGGCCACGCCGGCGATTCAGGCTCGCCGATGGGCTTGTCGTCCCAGTCGTCGCG
>VBFZ01000067.1:0-1227 GCA_005880805.1 Chloroflexota bacterium
CGTACGAAGTCGAAACCATGTACGCGGACTGGTGGGTGCATTTGACTCGCCTGGGAGTCAAACGGAGTCCGGAGCGTCACCTCCGACCCGAGACGGGGAACCTGGAACCCCCGAAAGGTGGCCGGTGTAGGAAGGTCGCATCGGGATCCCGCGACGGCGGTCGGCAGCAACTCCCACCTGTCCGGCCGCCGCCGTCTCCCGGCCATTTACGGCAGGACCATCGGGCGATCGTTCGCGGGGGTCCACCAGCCTAGCGTTGCAGCGTGGATCGCGGCCACGAACCTCGACGGCGACGCCCGGTAACCCTGTTCCTGCTCGGGACGTCGGTCGTCATCCTGGCGCTGGTGGTGAACCTCTCATCGAGCGCTGGCGCCGGAGGCCCGAAGTCGGGCGAGCCGTCGCCGATGTCGGCCTCGGAGACACCGACTGAGCTCGCCGCGCGAGGACCTGCCGCCAGCCCGGCTGACTTCGCATCGTCATCTCCGGCGGCTGGCCCGACCTCGTCTGCAAAGCCAAAGCCTCGGCCGACCTCAACCCCCAAAGCGACGCATCCGACGCCCGGTCCGACCGCAGGGCCTTTAACCTCCACGCCGCAGCCGACACCGCGACCGACAGCACAGCTGCCGGCTCCCCGGCCGCTATCCGCTTGCCCAATGTTCCCGCCGACCAACGTTTGGAACCGGCGCGCCGACGGCCTTCCCGTGGCCGCGAACTCCGACGCGATGATCGCGGCAATCGGCCTGTCCGCCAGCCTGCATCCGGACTTCGGCTCCTACAGCGGCTACGGGATCCCGTACAACGTCGTCGGCTCGTCGACCCCCAGGAGCTCCGTGGGCTTCACTTACTCGAGCGAATCGGACCACGTCGGCTATCCGATTCCCGCGCATCCGAAGATCGAGGGCGGTGCGGATCGCCACCTGCTAATTGTCGACACGAACGCGTGCCGCCTGTACGAGCTCTACGCCGCCGTGAAGACGTCGAGCGGGTGGCATGCCGGCTCCGGAGCGACCTGGTCGCTGACCTCGAACAAGCTGCGCCCCGACGGCTGGACGAGCGCCGACGCGGCCGGCCTGCCGATCCTTCCTGGCCTCGTCCGTTACGACCAGGTGGCGGCGAGCGCGATCCTCCACGCGGTCCGGTTCACTGCTCCGCAGACCTGCGACGGCCACATCTATCCGGCGCGCCACGATGCGGGCAGCGGCTCGTGCGCGACGCGTCCACCGATGG
>VBFZ01000067.1:1251-5747 GCA_005880805.1 Chloroflexota bacterium
CAGGCACGGATGATCCTCACCGCGCTCAAGCGCTACGGGATGATCCTCGCCGACAACGGGTCGCCGTGGTACATCACCGGCGCTCCCGATCCGCACTGGAACGACGACGTCCTGCACGACCTCGGGCAGCTGACGGGCGACGACTTCGAAGTCGTCAATACCACCGGCTTTGTCAACGGCTAGGTTGCGAGTCCGCCCCAGGCGCCGAGCAGCTCCGCGCGATCACGGTCGGCGGCGAGGTCCCAAACGATCAGGGCAGTAACCGCCTCGCGGAGTGTCCGAGCGATCTCGGCGCGGTCATCTACCGTCCCGAGGCTTCGCCCCCAGTTGAGGCCGAACATCGTCGGCTGATATTGATGCTCGTTGAAGACGCGGATCAGCCACTCTTGAACGGTCGCCCGAGCGGCCTCCAGGACCTTGTCTCGACCACTCTTGAACGCCAGGACCTCGGCGCGCTCCATGGCTCGCTGGTGCGACATGCGATCGGGCGGACGAAGGGCATATATCCGGAGCTGATCGATGTCCAGGCGTTCGAGCCGCTGCGTGAACCGGGTCAGCCGGCGCTCAGCTTCGGCGGGCAGCTGAACATCGTTCATGTCTCATGCCGCCGGGATGACGGCCGGATCGGGCAGGGGAGCCGCGGTCGACTGTCGGGCGGGAAGCTCGGCCGTCGCCATGCGGCTACTTCACGCGAGCCGCGCGTCCCGATCGCAGCGTCGTCAGTGCCACGAACCCGACCGCCGACAGGAACACGATCGAGCCGATCACGTTGATCTGCACCGGCAGCGCGTTTTTCTGGACCGTGTACACCCAGATCGGGAAGGTGTTGATCGTTCCCGACACGAAGTACGTGATGACGAAGTCGTCGATCGACAGGGAGAACGCGAGCAGGCCCGCAGCCACGACGCCCGGGAGGATCAGGGGGAACGTGACCCGCCAGAACGTTGCCCACTCGTTGGCGCCTAGGTCCATCGCTGCTTCCTCGAGCCGACGATCGAAACCGGCCAGTCGCGCCTTCACCGTCACGACGACATAGCTGATGTTGAACATGATGTGTGCGATCAGGATCGTCTGGACACCGAGGGGAAAGAGCGTCCCCTTGGGGATCACGTCCTTGAGCGGGGCCTGCGTTCCGGAGGCAACGAAGAGCGTGAGCAGGCTGGCACCCATCACGATCTCGGGTGTCGCCATCGGCAGGAAGATCAGTCCATTGATCGTGCCCCGGCCGGCGAACTGGTAGCGCATCAGGGCCAGGCCGATCATCGTGCCGAGCGCGGTCGCGGCGAGCGTCGAGATGGCCGCCACCGTCAGGCTGATCCGCAGCGCGTCGGACAGGCCTGGCCAGTCGAGTGGATGCAGCCAGCCGTTGAGCGTGAAGCCGCGCCAGATGAAGTTGAACTTGCCCGTGTAGTCGTTGAAGCTGAAGATGATCATCACGACGATCGGCACGAGGAGGTAGCCGATCGCCAGCGCTGTGATCGACGGCAGCATCCAGTTCGACAGCTGGCGCCGCACGCGTCGCGGCGCGCGCACCGCCGATTCGCTGCGATCCAGGGCGCCCGCCGTGGCCGTCACGCGCTCACCCCGTCAGCTGTTCCGTGCCGAGGGCTCGGCCGTAGACCGTGACGGCGAACAGGATTCCCAGCATGAGGATGAACGAGAGCGCGGCCGCGGTCGGGTAGTCGTTCGCTTCGATGAAGCGGCTCTGGATGACGTTGCCGATCATCTGCGTCTTCGGGTTCCCAAGCAGCTCGGCATTGATGAAGTCCCCGAGCGCGGGGATGAACGTCAGGATCGAGCCGGCGAAAACACCCGGTAGGGCCAACGGGAAGGTCACCCTGCGGAACGCCTGCCAACGGCTCGCGTACAGGTCGTTGGCGGCCTCGATGAGCTTCGGATCGATCTTTTCGAGTGCCACGTACAGCGGCAGCACCATGAACGGCAGAAAGTTGTAGGTAATGCCGGCCACGACCGCGAACGCGGTGCCGGTAACGCTGACTGCTTGCGGGATCAGGTGTGCGTCCTTGAGCGGCCCAAGCACCGGTCCCTCGTCCCCGAGGAGCACCTTCCAGCTGATCGTGCGGATCAGAAAGCTGGTGAAGAACGGCGCAATGACGAGAAACAGCAGGAAGTTCTTGTAGCGGCCGCCGCGGAACGCAATCGTGTAGGCAACCGGGAAGCCGATGAGGAACGTGGCCGCAGTTGCGAGTCCCGCGAACAGCAGCGAGTTGCTGAACTGCGGACCGAATCTCGTCAGCGCCCGCTCATATGCCCGCGTCGAGAAGGTGACCTTGAACCCCTCGTCCAGGCTCCCGGACGAGACGGACATGAGAAACATCTGGATCGCCGGCACGACGAAGAACACCAGCAGCCACAGGATGCCGGGCGCCAGCAGGAGGTAGGGAATCAGCGGGCGGATCCGCTGGCGGAGCCCCCCTTTCGAGGCCTTGAGGGCGAGCGCGGGCGCAGTCATCGTGGGGTCGGCGGCCTGCGGCTAGCCGGTTCCCGCCAGGTCGAGGTAGAGGTCGTTGAGTTGCTGCTCGATCTCGTCGCTGAAGAACTGCCAGTTATGCATGCGCGCGATGACGTCCGCCGGCGGGAACAGCAGCGGATTGCTGGCGGCCGACGGGTCCAGCTTCTTGATCGCGTCGTTCACCCCGTTGACGGGCGAGACGTAGTAGACGTAGTTGGCGATCTTGGCCGCAATCGTCGGGTCGTAGCAGAAGTTCATCATCAGCTCGGCCGTGTACTTGTTGGCCGCGCCCTTGGGGATGAGCACGTTGTCGGTCCAGATCATCACGCCCTCGGTTGGCGCGATCCAGTGGTCGTCCTCCGTCCCGTACGACGCGAGATCGCCGGACCAGGTCATGGCCGCCCACGTCTTCTTCGCGGCGAAATCCTGCAGGTACTCGTTCCCGACGAAGCGAAGGCCCTTGTCGGCCATTGGCTTGATGTCGTCGTGGACCGCCTGCAGATCGGCGAGCGTAGTCGTGGCCGGATCCGCACTCTTACCCAGCTTTAGCAACCCGAGCCCGAACGTGTCGCGCTTTTCGTTCAGGAAGGTGATCTTGTCCGGCGGCAGCGCCCACAGATCGGCGAGTGACTTCGGTTCGGGTTTGCCGTTCTTCGTGAGCGTCGCCTTGTTGTAACCGATGCCGGTCATGCCGGATTGCCACGGGTAGTGGTACTCCTGATTGGGGTCCCAGGGCTGGTTCTTGAGCGGCGCACGAAGGTTGGCGACGCAATTCGGGACATTCGACTGGTCGATCTTCTCGATCCAGCCCTTGCTGATGAGCTTGGCGGCGAGCCAGTCGGTGACCGTGATCATGTCCCAGCCCGTGGGCGCGCCGGCCACCAGTTGCGGCCGGATCGTGGCGAGGAACGTCTCGTTGGCCTGGATCTTCTCCTCGTAATCGACGTCGACGTTGTACTGCTTCTTGAACGCCTCGAGCGTCGGCGACGAACCCGGCAGGTATTTCAGAAGGTCGGCGGCCTTGCCGACCAGGTCGATGTAGGCCGGCCACTGTGCCCACTTCAGCGGTCCAGTCGGGGCAGGCTTCGGGGTCGCCGACGGAGCTACGCTCGGGCTCGGGCTCGCCGGCGGGGGCGTCGGGACGTTGATCGAGGCAGGGGCGCTGGGGGCCTGCGACGACGTCCCGGCGCAGGCCGCGAGAAATGCACCGAAGCCGGCCAGCGCGGACCCTTTCAGAAAGGCGCGACGGCCGATTCGCTGTTCCACCCCCGTCTTGGCCTCGTTCACGTGTTTTCCTCCTTGCCGTCCGTCTCCCGTGTTCAAGCGTCCAGCTCGGACCCCGGACTTTCCCTGATGACAAACGAATGGTCGGGCGACCAGGTGAGCACCACCTCTTCCCCCGGCGCACAGAGCTGCGCTCTGGTTGCCCGCTCGATGTTCTGCTCGTACACCGTCAGCTGCGGGCCGCCGCGCGCCTGGACGATGTACTGGGTGCTGACCCCGACATATGAGGTGTCCGTGATGACCCCTCGCAGCTGGTTGGCGTTCGACGGCGGGGTGTCTCCCGCTGTATGGACCCGGATCTTCTCGGGGCGGATCCCGATCTCGACTGCCTCGTGTCCGTTCACGAGGGCGGCTGGTACTCGGACTCTCGTTTCATCCGTCAGCTTGACGAGCGCGTAGCCGTCGGCAGTCCCGTCGGCGATCCCTGCTAGGAGGTTGGAAACACCGAGGAACCCGGCCACGAAACGGGTGGTCGGGCGCTCGTACAGGGACTCGGGGTCGCCCAGCTGCTCGTAATGACCATGGTTCATGACGGCGATGCGATCCGACATCGTCATCGCCTCCTCCTGGTCGTGGGTCACGTAAATGAACGTGATGCCCACTTCCTGCTGGATGCGCTTGAGCTCGACCTGCATCTGCTTGCGCAGCTTGAGGTCCAGTGCGCCCAGCGGCTCGTCGAGCAGGAGCACGGCAGGTCGGTTGATGAGCGCGCGGGCGAGCGCGACACGCTGGGCCTGGC
>VBFZ01000068.1 GCA_005880805.1 Chloroflexota bacterium
AGACGACCGTCGCGTGTCGGCCGAACGGCCATCGACGTGAGCCGGACCGGCTACACGGGCGACCTCGGCTACGAGCTGTGGGTCGACGCGAACAGCGCGCCCAGGCTGTGGGATGCGCTCGTCCGTGCCGGCCGACCCTTCGGGCTGCGGCCGGCCGGGATGCTCGCGCTCGACGTGGTGCGGCTCGAGGCCGGCCTGATCCTGATCGAAGTCGATTACACGAGCTCGCGCCACGCCATGAGCAGCGAGCAGGCGTACTCGCCATTCGAGATCGGGCTGGGCCGATTGGTCGACCTTGCCAAGCCCGGGAACTTCGTCGGCCGTCGGGCACTCGAACGGGAGAACTCAGCGGGCGGCCCGGCGCGGCGACTGATCGGCCTCGAGCTCGACTGGCCGGGCATCGAAGCCCTCTACGCGGCCCATGGTCTCCCGCCCGCAGCGCCGATGACGGTCTCGCGATCGCCGGTACCGGTGTTCGCCGACAGCCGGCGTCACATCGGTCGCGCGACGAGTACGGGCTGGAGCCCGATCCTCAAGAAGCCCATCGCGCTCGCCTCCGTGCCGCCGGCCTTCGAGCGGCCGGGCACGCGGGTCGGGGTCGAGTGGACCGTGGAAGGTCGCCGCGGCGTCGTCGACGCGTTGGTTACGCGCCTGCCGTTTCTCGACCTACCGCGGAAGCGGGCCTGACGAGCTCGGGGTCGACCCGGAACACGGAGCGGACCTGGTCCCCCGTCAGGACTTGATCCGGAGGACCGTCGCCAACAATTCGGCCACCGTCGAGGAGAACCAGCCGCGGGAAGAAGTGCCCGGCCAGACCAAGATCGTGGAGGACCGCCACGATCGTGATGTGGTCGCGCTCGTTCAGGTCCACGAGGAGTTCCATGACCTGGACCTGGTGACCGAGGTCCAGGTGCACGGTCGGCTCGTCGAGCAGGAGCACGGGCGCCTGCTGGGCCACGGCCATCGCGAGCAGCACGAGCTGGCGCTCGCCGAGCGAGAGCTCCCGCGCATCGCGGCCGAGCAGATGGCCGAGACCGACGCGTTCGATCGCTGCGCCAATCGCCGCGCGGTCCGCGGGCCGCTGTCCACGCCACGGATCCTCGTGGGGCAGCCGGCCCAGCCCCACCACGTCCTCGACGGTCATCGCGAACGGCAGCGCGGCGAGCTGGGGGACGACCGCAAGCTGGCGTGCGACCTCCGGTCGCGGGATCGTTGCGACGTCCCTTCCGAGCAGGGTTACCTGGCCCGACCGCGCCTGCAGGAGGCCTGCGAGCACCCGCAGGACGGTCGACTTGCCGGCACCGTTGGGTCCGATGAGCGCAACCCGCTCGCCCTGCCGGATCGAGAGGGTCAGGTCGTGCAGGACGTCCACGCGCCGGTAGGCGGCGTCCACCGACCGGAAATCGACCGCCAGGTCTCGAGCCCCGGAAGTGTTCGCTTCAGCCACCGGAAGGGCAATCACAACTCGTACCCGGTGCGAACGCGGCGGAGCATCACGAGAAAGAACGGTGCGCCTACCACGGCCGTGACCACGCCGACCGGGATCTCCCCGAGCAGTCGAGCGAGCAGATCGGCGAACACGAGCAGGCTGGCGCCGGCGAGCGCCGACAGCGGGAGCACGAGCCTGGCGTTCGGGCCGACCGCCAGCCGAACGAGGTGCGGGACCACGAGGCCCACGAAGCCGATCAGCCCGCTGACCGCGACCGCCGCGGCCGTTGCGAGCGACGCGAGGCCGAGCAGGATCGCCCGCTCCCGGCGAACGTCGATGCCGAGGTGGGCGGCGGTCTCCTCGCCCAGCAGGAAGCCGTTCAGGACCCGGGCGCGAAACAGGATGGCCCCGCTGGCGACGAGGATGAGCGGCGCCGCAACGGCGAGCCGCACCCACGAGGCTCCATCGAGTCCGCCGAGGAGGTAGCCGAAGATCTGCCGGAGGCCGGCCCCGGAGAGGTACATGGCCATGGCCAGCCCGGCCGCCAGGAGCGACCCCACGGCATAACCGGTCAGGACGAGGCCGGTCAGTGGGGCGAGCGGGCTGGCCCTGCTCAGGCGATACACCGTCCACACGGCGAGCAGCGCTCCGGCAAATGCGAGCCCGTGCAGAAGACCGAACTCGAGCACGAGCATCCTCACCGGGATCACGACCGCGATGGCCGCGCCGAGTGCAGCCCCCGAGGCCGTCCCCAGGACGTACGGGTCGGCCAGCGGATTGCGCAAAAGCCCCTGGAACGCCGTCCCGGCGACCGACAACCCGAGGCCGACGACCATGGCCTCGAGCACCCTCGGCAGGCGCAGGTCGAGGACGATCGTCTCGGCGGGAGGCGTCCACGTCTGGGCGATCGGCAGGCCAAGGAGCCGGCGGCCCAGGATCCCGATCGTGTCGAGCGGCGCCACCGCGACCGTCCCGAGCGCAACGCCGAGGACCAGGGCCACGAGCAGGCCGATCGCACCCGCGGCGAACAGGAGAACCGGGCGGCGGGACCAGTGCCGCCGCACGGTGACGCGATGGATCGCGATTCCCTCGGACTGGGCGGACATGGCGGCCTACGGGTACGCCGACGAAGTCGCGGACGGTGCCGGTGAGCCTTCGCCGGCCGAGGGCGACGGTGAGGCCGCGGCGAGCACGATGTCCGGATGAATCGCCAGCGCGAGGTCGCGCAGCCCGTCGACGAGCCGCGGCCCAGGTCGCGTGATCACGATGTCGTTGACCGGACGGATCGCGTTGTTCCGGACGGCGGTCATGCGGCTCCAGCCCGGCCGATGCGCCACGTCAGCGGCCTTGACCCCATAGGCCGCGTCGCCGAGGACGATGATCTCCGGGTCCGCCGCGACGAGCTTCTCGAGCGGGATCGATGCGACGGTCGTGGAACCCGTCGTGATCGGCTGGCCGCCCGCGAGCGTGATGAGGTCGACGAGCGGGGAGGCGTCGGTCGGTCCGAAGATCTCCTTGGTCGCGTCGATCTCGTAGAAGGTCCGCGGATGAGGAAGCGATCGCGTGGCCGCCGAGATCTGGTCGATCTGCGCCCGCATCGAGGCGACCAGGTCCCCGGCCTGCCCGTCGGCGCCGATCGCGCGGCCGATTAGCGTGATGTCGCCGAGCACCCCGTCGACGTTCGCCGCGAGCAGCTGGACGACGGGGATGCCGACGTCGCGAAGCTTCTGGAGCGTGTCGGGCTTGGTAAGGCTCGTGTCCACCAGGACAAGGTCGGTTCGCAGCGCAACGATCTTCTCGACGTCCACCCCGGTGTAGGTGGCGACTTCAGGGACTGCGTGGGCTTCGGGCGGATAGTCGGCGACGTCCTGCACCTTGCCGACCACGCGCGCCCCTTCGCCGAGGGCAAAGACGGTCTCGGTTGCCGCCGGGCTGAGGGTGACGATGCGGGCAGGCTTCGCCGGGATGCTGACCTGGGTTCCCTGATCGTCGGTCAACGTGAGTGGGAAGGCGGGCGAAGGGCTGGGTGACGGGCTCGGAGAGGCGCTGGGCGCCGGGCTGGAGAAGGTCGAGGGAGAGATGCTCGGGGTCGTCGCGGTGCCGGTGCAGGCCGCCAGCGCGCCCAGCAGAAGCGCCACCAGACCTGCCGTCCTGGGGGCCGTCGGCGAATGGAAAGGCCCCTCGCTTCGGCGGGAAGGAGGAGCCTGGATCGTCGAGTTCACGCTGCCTACCCCTTTCTCTCGAAGGTTCGAGCACACCGCGGGGCCGGCGACCGGACTTCGGCCTCAGCTCAAATGGGCTGGGCGTTCACCGTAGCGGGACTGTGCCGGAATCTCACCGGCTTCGCGACCGAGCGGCGTCGATATGAGTTGTCGGCGGGAGCGTAACAGACGGGACGTTCATTGAACGGCCCGCGATCTTTTGTCACCTAACTAAGGGACGGGTGGTATGTGAGATTCCGAGGTGGACCGTGGCCCAAACAGGGGCTCGAGTAGCCGTCCGAAGCTAACGAAGTGCCGCTCGCCGCCTGTCGGGGGCCCCTCGGCCTTGCCTAACACCCACCTCCCGGGTAGCTGGCAAGAATCGCCCCCGCTGCAGGCCGGGCTCGACCCGGCCGCGGAGGTCAGGCGGTCAGCGGCTGGGCCGAGAAGATCGAAACCTGCGCCTCTTCGGGCAGCATCACGCCGAAGATCTTCTGGAGTGTCAGCAGGTGGACGCACGAGTTCCAGCTCTCGAAATAGTGGCAGGTGCAGTGCCACGAACCGGCGTCGAGATTGACGTGGTGCGTGTCGTTATCGCCGCGGAAAGTGAGCGAAAGCCGATCGATGGTGATCCGGTCCAGCTCGCGCGCGTAGCGATTCGCCTTCTCGACCTTGCCGATCAGAGAGCTGTGCATCGCTGAGAGACCTCCGTCGCCCGGTGGGCGCTGGCGTGGCCGCCGTCCGGTCCCTGCACCATCGACCGGTGATGGCGGTCGCGTAGGCAAACTGTAGCGCCCGGGAGCGATCCGGTCATCCCCAAATCGGCGGTTTCGCGGTAACCTGGTGTCGGCGCGCACAGGACCCGGCGGACCAGTGAAAACCTCGCCGCGGCCTGCTGCGATCCGACAGCCGTACAGCCGTACAGCCGTACAGGCGTACAGCCGGACGGAGTGACGGGCTGGGGCTATGGAGCCGACGTCCCCTCGCGGCCGAAGTCATCCTCCAGCCGAACGACGTCGTCCCGCTCGATTGATTCGTAGCGGTGCTTGCGGCCGACCTTGACGCGGGCGAACTCCCCCGGTGCAAGGTCGCGCGTTCGGACAACGCCGTCGTCGTCCTCGAGGTGGAGGCGCATCTTCCCCGACAGCACGTACACCGACTCGTCCTTCCTGCGGTGGTACTGCATCGAAAGCCGCTTGCCGGTCTCGATGACCAGGATCTTGCCGACGTACTGCGGGGTCTGGACCCAGATCAGCTCGTGGCCCCACGGCTTGGGGACCGTGCGGGCCTGCTCCGTGACGCTCATGAGCCGCGCACCAGCTGCTCGCCCACCGCCACGAGCGCGTCACGCTCCCCTACCGACGTCGCCTCGGTGTAGACGCGGACCAGCGGCTCGGTGCCGCTCGTCCGGATGAGCAGCCACGATCCGTCGTCGACGAAGAACTTGAACCCGTCATTCGTCGCCAGGGGGTCCGTCTGCACGACGCGGCGCCCGTTGAGCTCGGAGGGGGGCGACTGGCTGAGTCGGCTCTGGAGCCGTTCCTTCAGCGCCGGGTATGTCGATCGGTCCACGTGGACGTCGATACGCCGGTAGAACGCCGGCCCGGCAATCTCGTGGAAGTGCTCGAGTGCCTTTGAGACCGGCCAGTGACCGGCAGCCTTCTCGCGGAGGAACAGGTCCAGCAGCAGCAGATCGGCGTAGATGCCGTCTCGCTCGGGCAGGTGCATGCCGAAGCCGAAGCCGCCCGATTCCTCGCCGCCCATCATCGCGCCTGTCTCGATCATCTTCGGGCCGATGTACTTGAAGCCGACCGACGTCTCGTAGACCTTGATGCCGTAGCGCTCGCCGAGCCGCTCCGCCATCGACGTGTTGTTCACGCTCTTCACGACGGGCTCGCGCAGGCCGCGGTGTTCGGCGAGGTAGTACATCAGCAGGCCGGTCACCTCGAGCTGGTGGATGAAGCGGCCTCGCTCGTCCGCCGCCCCCGCTCGGTCGGCGTCCCCGTCGAGCAGCAGGCCGAGGTCGTAGCCGTTGCCGGCCAGCATCCCGAGCGCCTCGTCGACGTGCGGCTGGATAGGCTCGGGGTTGACCCCGCCGAAGTAGGGATTGCGCTCCTGGTGGATCTCGGTGACGCGGATCTTCCCGCGGCCCAGAAGGCGCGACAGCCAGCCGGCACCGGCGCCCCACATCGGCTCGACCAGCACGTGGACGTCCGCGGCGCGCAGGGCGTCCAAGTCGACCGTCCGTCGCAGGAAGCGCTCGTAGCCCGGAAAGGGGTCGAAGCGTTCGACCCGTCCGGCGGCCTCCGCGTCGGCGAACGGCCGCTGCTCGATGTAGCGGCCGCCGTTCTCGGCAATCGTCGCCTCGAGAACCTTGAGGATCTCCGGCCCGGCCGCGGAGCCGCTGGGCGACTTGACCTTGAAGCCGTTGTCGGTCCACGGGTTGTGGCTGGCCGTGATGACGATGCCGGCTGCCGCTCCCCGCTCGACCACCTCGTACGACGACATCTGCGTCGGCACCGCGTGGACGGCGTAGGCGACCGGGATGTCGCGTGCCAGCAGGACTTCGGCCGCAGCGATGGCGAAGTGTTCCGAGGCGAACCGGCGGTCGTAGGCGATGACCACGCCTTTCGACTGCTGGCCCTCCTGTTCGACGTAGCGAGCAACACCGTCGGCGCACCGGCGGACGTTCTCGAAAGTGAACTCGTCCGCGATCCGAGCCCGCCAGCCGTCCGTGCCGAAGACGATCCGGGTGGGAGCCGGCGCCGCCGCGACCTCGGTCATGTGCCACTCTCCTGTGCGATGACGCGCTCGAGGAGCGCATCGAGCGCCCGTTCGTCGGCGCGGGCCCCGGCCAGCAGCGCCATGGGCGATTCGGACCGAATGCTCTCCTGTGGACCGGCGGTCATCATCAGGTGGCCGTTGGTCGAGTGGACGAGCAGGTCGTCGACCCCGAGCTCGATCGCCTCGCCCGGTGGCACCACACGGCCGTGAGCACCTTCGGCACGATGGCCCGGCAGCACCTCGAGCAACGCGGTCCAGTTGCCGACGTCGCTCCAGCCGACGTCCATCGACGCCATGACGACGCGATGGTCCTGCGCGGCGCCCTCCATGACCGCCCGGTCGATCGAAAGGGGGCTGATGAGGTCGTATGCCATCTGGAGCGCAAGCTCCGAGCCGTACGCCGGCCCGATGACGGTCATGAGCGACGTGTAGCGCTCGAGCGCGCTGCGGATCGCCTCCCGGCGCCAGACGAAAATGCCGGCATTCCACGCAGTCCCCGACCGCCCGTAGAGGTCGTGAGCCCGCGCCTGCGTGGGCTTCTCCTCGAAGGCGTCGAGCGGGTACACCCGCAGGTCGTGCAGGTCCGCGCCATGGTCGAGGTTCGGGAGCAGGTACCCGTAATCGCTGGACGGACCTGTCGGCTGGATCCCCAGCGTCACGAGCGGCCCCTCGATGTCGAGCGCGCCCTCCGCGACGGCCGCGGCGCCCCGCAGCACCCCCTGGAACACGTCGACCTTTCCAATCCAGTGGTCGGCTGGCAGGACGAGCATGACCTCGTCGTCCGGCCGCTCGATGCCCACCGTGGCAAGGGCGATCGCCGCCGCCGTATTGCGGCCGACCGGCTCGGGCAGGACCCGAACCTGGGGCAGTTGCGTTCGCACGATCTCGCCATACCGGCGGTCGGTGACGACGAAGACGTCCTCGGGCGGCATGAGGCCGGTCAGCCGATCGACCGTCAGCTGCAGGAGCGAGCGGTCGCCGAGCAGGGGCAGGAAGGGCTTCGGGCGACCGGGTGAGCTGAGCGGCCACAGCCGCGTCCCGCCGCCACCGGCCAGGATTACTGCGTACATGGCCGGCCCATTCTAGTCGTCGGCTAGATCGGCACTGCGGCGGCGCACTCGTGCGTTGCCCGCTCCGCCGGAGCGCCGATCAGGTCCACCAGCACCGCCGTTGGGGTTCGCGGTCAGATGGATCGATCACGCGATCGGCGGGAGGTGGCGCGTGCAAGCCTCAGGACCGGCTGACGACCTCGGCCGGCCGCTGGACGCGAGTGGCCGGCTTGTACGCGGTGACCCCCGCCTCGGCCGCCAGGAGTTCCGCTTTCTCCGTGCGCTCCCACGGCAGGTCGAGATCAGGGCGTCCGAAGTGGCCATAGGCGGCAGTCTGCCGGTAGATCGGCCGCCGGAGGTCGAGCGCGTCGATGATCGCGGCCGGGCGCAGGTCGAAATGCCGTTCGATCAGCGCCTGGATCTCCTCGTCCGGAAGCTTGCCTGTCCCGAACGACTCCACCTGCATGCTGATGGGGTGGGCGATCCCGATGCCGTACGCGACCTCAACCTCGAAGCGGTCGGCAAGGCCGGCGGCGACCACGTTCTTGGCCACCCACCGTGCCGCGTACGCGGCCGAGCGGTCGACCTTCGTCGGGTCCTTGCCGCTGAACGCGCCGCCGCCGTGGCGGGCCATGCCGCCGTAGCTGTCGACGATGATCTTTCGACCGGTGAGGCCTGCGTCGCCCATGGGCCCGCCGGTCACGAAGCGGCCGGTGGGGTTGACGTGCATGACCGGATCGCTCTTGCGGAGCTCGCGCGGGATCGTCGGCAGGATCAGGGTCTCGACGATGTCCTGGCGGATTCGTTCCTGCCGCGCGTCGGGGTCGTGCTGCGCGGAGACGACCACGGTTCGCACTCTGCGGGGAACGCCCCGCGCGTACTCGACCGTGACCTGCGTCTTGCCGTCCGGCCGGAGGTACGGCAGCTGGCCGCTCTTGCGGACCTCGGCGAGCCGTCGCGCCATACGGTGGGCGAGCGCAATCGGGAGCGGCATCAGCTCCGGGGTCTCGCGGCATGCGAATCCGAACATCATTCCCTGGTCGCCGGCGCCGAGCTCGTAGGAAGGGGCCGCGTCTTCGCGCACCTCGAGCGCCGAGTCGACGCCCATTGAGATGTCCTTCGACTGCTCCTTGATGCTGACCAGCGTGCCGCAGGTCAGGTAGTCGAAGCCATAGTCGGCCCGCGTGTAGCCGATGTCCCGGACGGTGTCGCGCACGACGGCCTGGAAGTCGACGTAGGTCGACGTCGTGATCTCGCCGAGGACCATGACGAGCCCGGTCGTGGTAGCAGCCTCGCAGGCCACGCGGGCATTCGGATCGTCGGCGATGATCGCGTCCAGGATCGCGTCGCTCACCTGATCGCACATCTTGTCCGGGTGGCCCTCGGTGACCGATTCCGAGGTGAAGAGGTACTGCTCGGCCTCGACGATGCTGGGCATCCTGCTCCCTGTGCGGTGGTCGCTCGGGATGATTCCGCCGCGGGGATCCGGCGACGGGTGGCAGGGTAGCACCTAGGCCGGAAGGGTTCCCGAGCCACCCGAGAGTCCCATTCGCGAGACCTCTAGACTCAAGGCATGACCGCGACCGAGGCGCCGACCGACCGCTCCTACGCCGAAGAACTGGATGCGGGCGATCCACTGGGCGCCTTCCGGGAGCGGTTCGTGATCGACGATCCGGGCCTGATCTACCTCGACGGCAACTCCCTTGGGCGGCTGCCCAGGTCGACGCAGGCTCGCCTCCACCAGCTGATCGACAGCGAATGGGGCCGGGAGCTCATCGACGGCTGGGATCGCTGGCTGGACCTGCCGATGACGGTAGGCGACCTGATCGGGACGGAGCTGCTGGGCGCGCGACAGGGCGAAGTCGTGGTGGCCGATTCCACGACGGTCAACTTCTATCGCGTGGCAGCCGCCGCCCTCGACGCCCGGACCGGTCGGCGCGCCATCCTGACCGACCGCCCGAACTTCCCGACCGACCGGTACGTGCTCCAGGGTGTCGCCGCGGCACGTGATCTCGCCGTCAGGTGGCTGGAACCCGACCCCGTCGAGGGGACGCAGCCGAGCGACGTGGAGGCAGCGCTGGACGGAGACGTCGCGCTCGTCACGCTGAGCATGGTCAACTACCGGTCGTCGGCGCTGGCAGACCTGCCGGCGATCACCCGACTCGCGCACGACGCCGGCGCGCTCGTCCTCTGGGAACTCAGCCATGCTGTGGGCGCCGTGCCCGTCGAGCTCGAGGAGCACGGTGTGGATCTCGCCGTCGGG
>VBFZ01000126.1 GCA_005880805.1 Chloroflexota bacterium
GGTGTCGGCGAGTGATCTCGAGACGCTGCTGGCATCGTCGGCACCGATGACGACCGCGCTGATCGGCGTGGGCGGCCTCGCGATCATCACCTGGCTGATGGTCCTGAAGCCCTTCTGAACCACATCGGCGGCGTTAGCGGCCGCCCATGGCAGGATTCGCGGGATGTCCGCGATGAGCGATCGATACGACCGGGCTGCCGAGCGCTACGGCATGTGGTGGGCGCCCGTGCTGCAGGCCACCGCGGTGCGGGTGCTGGACCGGCTCGCCCCGGAGCTGCCGAGGGGTGCCGACGGGCTCCGGATCCTCGACATCGGAACCGGCACCGGGACGCTCGCCCTGGAGGCCGTGCGAAAGTGGCCCCACGTGGCTGTCACCGCGGCGGACGCCTCGAGGGGGATGATCGCCGCGGCGCAGGGTCGCGCCAATCGGACGCTCACCCGGCCCGAGCTGGACCGCCTCGCATTGGCCGTCGGCGAAGCCGACCGCCTGCCCTACGACGACGCCACTTTCGACGCGGCGATCTCGTCGTTCGTGTTCCAGCTCGTGCCAGACCGGATGGCCGCGTTCGAGGAGGCGCACCGCGTCGTGCGTCCGGGTGGGACGTTCGCATTCGTGACGTGGATGGTGTCGAGTCGGTCGTTTCCGCCGGACGAGGCGTTCTTCGACGTCGTCGACGAGCTGGAGATCCCCGACGAGGAATCTGCGCCGGAGGACCGCAGTGGCGACTTCGTCTCGGCGCGATCCGCCGCCGATCAGCTGCGGCGCGTGGGCTTCAGGAGCGTCCGATCGCGCGAGGAGACGCTCGAATATCAGTTCGACCCCGCGCGGTACGTCGACTTCCTGGAGCAGTACGGCGAGTACGACCTGTTCCGATCGCTCGATCGACGGCTTCGGGGTCGGCTCCGCGAGCGGTCGAGTGAGCGCCTTGCGACGCTGCCCCGGTCTGCGTTCACGTGGCAGGCGCCGGTCGTGATGGTGGTCGCGCGCCGGCCCTAGCCGGGACCGGCCTCGGTCGTCCCGCTCTCACTGCGGCGGGCCAGGATGTTCAACCGCACGTAGTCGATCTCCGGGCCGGGCAAGGCGTTCGCGACGTGGCGCACGAACCCCTCCCATTCACTGGCGGGCAGCCGCGCCAGCTGGGGCCCGAGGATCACGGTCGAAAGGAACCGTTCGAACGGCTCGCCAGGCTCGAAGCGAGTCGGCTGGGGCTGGAGCCAGGCCTGGATGTCGGTGAACCCGGCTCGCTCGAGCCGTCCGCGGGTCGCTTGCGGCGTTTCGTAGTGGGCAGGCCCGAGCCAGCCATCGCCGATCGTCTCGAGAACTCGCCGAATCGAGGCGATGTTGCCCGCGCCGCCCCATTGCGCGGCCAGCTGACCGCCAGGTCCCAGCACCGCGGCGAGGTTCCGGAAGAGCGCGTCATGATCGGGCACCCAGTGGAACGTCGCGGTCGAGAGGACGGCGTCGACCCGCGGCTCGACCGGCAGGGGATCGCCGAGATCAGCCAGGACGAAATCGACACGGCCCGAGGCGGTCGCGAGTCGCCGGCCGGCTTCCTCGAGCATCGTCGTCGAGACATCGAGGGCGATCACGCGGCCCCGCGGCAGCCGCTCCAGAAGGTATTCCGTGACCCGCCCCGAACCGCAGCCGGCATCCAGCACCCGCTCGTCGCCTCTCAGCACGAGGCGGTCGACGACCTCGCGTCCCCAGCGCGCCTGGGGATCGGCCACCCGATCGTAGGTCGCCGCGTCCCACTCGCGAATCATTTGGGCAGCCTAGACGACTCGGGCCGGGCGACGCGTGTGCTCGGCGGGCACGAAAACGCCTTGTCCGCTGGTACGAAGGGGCTAGCGAACGTGCGAGAAGGGCTGCTACTCTGCCCCGGGCCAGCCGGGCGTTCCGGGCTCGGGACTGGCGAAGCCAACCAAGGGAGGCAGGCGGGTGGTCCAAGAGATCTGGCAGAAGTTCAACGCCAACGAGCGGATGGCGGCTATCGGAGCAGGAATCGTCGTTGTGGCCTGGATCATCGGGATCGCAAGCCCATACGGCATTGGTGCCAGCACGGTGGCGCTGCTCGGTGCGATCGCTCTCCTGGCGGTGCTCTATCTCAAGTACGCGCCGAACCAGAACATCAACTGGCCCGCGCCCATCCCGGTGCTCCTGCTCGCGATCAGCGGCATCGTGGCCCTCATCGCCGTTGTCACGCTCCTGCAGTGGCTGAGCCTGCTGGGCGGGTCGTCGATCACGCTCCTCCTCTCGCTGCTGGGGACCGTCGTCGGCGCCGGCATGATGGCCTGGTACTCCTACCAGGAATGGCAGAGCAGCCAGGCGGCGGCCTGAGCTCCATTCCGACTTAATTTAGAGCCCGGTCACATCGACCGGGCTCTTTGATTCCCAGGTCGGCGGCCCGGGGGCCGACCGCCTCCTAGGGACCAGCCGCGGCCTCCTCGGGTGACCGCTCGCCCGCCGGACCGGCTGCGGCGGCCTGCCGGACGTCGCGAATCCCGACAGCGTTGACCGCGGCTCCGCCCAGCAGCAGGACGGCCGTGATTGCCATGGCGAGGTGGAAGGCGTCGGTCGACGCTTCCTTCGAGGCCTCCACGACCGTGGGAGGTACCGACACCACGGGCTGGTTCAGTGGCGGCAAGTCGTGCCGAACGCTGGGCGCGGAGACGTCGACGCTCGGTGCACGGCTGGCGAGTCCGGAGTAGAACGCCGCGCTGATCGCGATGAAGATGACCGCCCCGAGGAGCGGCTGTCCCACCCGCGAAATGGCGTTGTTGATGGCCGATCCAAGGCCGGCGTTGCGGGTCGGGATTGAGCTCATGAGCGTGCTCGTCAGCGGGGCGACGACGCATGCGATCCCGACGCCGAAGATCAGCGTGTACGGGAGGTAGTCGATGAGGTAGCTGGTCGGCGGCAGCAGGGTCGCGGGCTTGTCCGCCTGCGCCAGCCACGGAGCTGACGATGGGGGGATGCGGACCAGCCAGAGCGACGCGATCGCCATGAGGATCGGGCCGACCGTCAGGAAGATTCGGCTGCCCATCCGTCCCGCCAGGGTCCCGATCCTCGTCGACAGGAACGTCAGGCAAATCCCTACGGGCAATCCGGCGATCCCGGCGGCAAACGCTGTGTAGCCCAACACGTTCTGCAGGAACAGGGCCGTGAACCCGAATCCGACGTACAGCGCGCCGTAGATCAGGAACGTCGACAGATTGATGATCGCGAACGCTCGCGACTTGAACAGGCTGAGCGGCACGAGCGGGTGCGGGCGGCTGGCCATCAGGAACGGGAACGCGACCAGCGCGACGGCCCCGATCGCCAGGGCGATGAACGCGCTCGGGTCGCTCCATTGCGTTTCCTGGCCGTGGATGGCCCCGAATGCGAGACCGCCGACGGCAACCGCGATCACGAACGCGCCCAGCCAGTCGAATCGGCCGGAGGCGCTCTCGTCCCGCGTTTCGTCCATGTGGGCGAGCGTGGCGTACAGCCCCAGGACGACGAGCGGAACGTTGATCAGGAAGGCGACCCTCCAGGAGAGCGTGTCGACGAGGAAGCCGCCCAGGATGGGCCCGAGCGTCGTGGTGGCCGAGGTCGCGGCTGCCCAGATCCCGAACGCCCTGGCTCGGGCCGCACCATCGAAGGTCGCGGTGATGATCGAAAGCGAGCCCGGCACGAGCACCGCGCCCGCCGCTCCCTGGAACACCCGGAACAGCACCAGCAGCTCGAGGCTGGGCGCCAGCCCGCACAGGACCGACGTGACCCCGAAGCCGACCAGCCCGATCGCGAACATCCGGCGGCGGCCGTAGAAGTCGTTCAGGGCGCCCGACAGGATCAGGAGTGCCGACAGGGTCGCCAGGTAGCCGCTGTTGACGTAGGTCTGGCCCTCGAGGACGCCGATGACGGTCGCCGGCAGCTCGCGCCCGATCTTCGGCAGCGCGACGTTCACGACGGTGCCGTCCAGGAACACGATCGCCGATCCGAGGATGACGGCAACCATCGTCCAGCGCTGCTTCACGGTCATGCCGCGCATGGTCGCCGCCAGACCCCTCCGGACACAAGTCGCGCATGGGGCCGCGTGAGCGGCATGCTCGTTCCGCGGGCGATTTCGGCGTCCTGTCCCCGCGTCGCATCCCTCGTAGACTCCGCGGCGATGCGCGGAAGCGTGGCCTTGGTCGGAGCCGGCGAATTCCTGCCGGAGATGGCCGCGTTCGATCGCGGATTGCTGGATGCCAGCGGCTCGGACAGGCCGCGTGTTGCGATCGTCCCGACCGCGTCGTACCCGGACGGCGAAGAGATCTTCCAGCGCTGGGCGTCGCTGGGCGTCGAGCACTTCACCTCGATTGGCGCAGAAGTCGAAGCGGTTCTCGTTCGGAGCAGGGAAGAGGCCGACGACCCCGCGAACGCCCAGGCCGTGGGCGAGGCCGACCTCATCTACTTTTCAGGGGGAAAGCCGGGATACCTGCTCGACGCGTTGTCGGAAAGTGCCGTGTGGTCGGCGGCGCTGGCGGCCAACGAGCGGGGCGCCGTGCTGGCCGGCTGCTCAGCGGGCGCGATGGTGTTGGGTGGCTGCCAGGTGAACCTCCGACGGTTGATGCTGCCGTGGCCGCTCCGCTGGCGGGCCGCCCTGGGAGTCGTTCCAGGAACAACGGTGCTCCCGCACTACAACGCCTGGCCTGAGCCATTCACCGCGCTCATGGCGCTCCAGGCTCCGTCGGGGACGGTGGTATTGGGGATCGACGAACGGACGGCCCTGGTCGGGCGGGAGGGAGGCTGGCAGGTGCACGGCGAGGCTCGGGTGACGGTCTGGCGAGGTCGACGACGCCAGCGACACCGGGCCGGCGAGAGCTTCCGACTCTGATCGCCGCGCCCTCGGGACGGGCGCCGTTCCCACCGGGCTGGCGAGGGCTTGCGGCTCTGATCGGCGCGCCCAGAAACCCGCGCTCGATGGGCTGCGCTGAGTTCCCACTGAACCCGCGGGACCCATCGCCGGTATCGATGGGTAACGAGACGAGACGGCCGGCACCGTCGACACTCGTGCGCGAAGGCCGGAAGGGCCGCTGATCGAGCTGGCACGGGGTGACCGTGCTTGTCAGGTCAGCTGGAACGACCGGCCATCGTCGCTTTTCCGGACGGTTCCTACGCTGTCCGTGAACTGACTCCCCCGGGGCGGTCATCTACCGCTGCCAGTGGCCAGGCCGCGGCGGTTCCTGTTTAGGTCTTGACGGTGCGGAAGCAGTCCGAGCAATACACCGGCCGGTCCATTCGGGGCTTGAACGGGACCTGGGCCTGGTTGCCGCAGGATGAGCAGATCACCGCGAAGTACTCACGGATCGGGCGGTCGTCCCCGCGCTCGTAGCCGCGCGGGCCGCCAATGTCGCGAAGGTCGTAGCCGGTCTCGCGGGCCGCACGACGGCTGGCTCGGCAGCTCGTGCAGCGCTTCGGCTCCGAGGCGAACCCCTTCTGCGCGTAGAACTCCTGGTCGGCGGCGGAGTGGATGAACTCCACGCCACAGTCGACGCAGGTCAGGGTTCGATCGGTGTACGTCACGGGGTGCCTCCCAAGCGCGTGTGATGCGATGGCGCGTCCCTCGCAGGGGTGTCCGCGGCGGGACGGCGAGGCCGGGGAGGATTCCGGGGGCCCGCACGACCCAGATGCCGATGACAAGGACCCTGTTGCGGGCGCACCGGTGAATGTGCGGCCGCAGGATACCACCCTCGCCCGGGTTCGGCCTTGCGGCAGCAAACGCTGAAATCCCACGTTTACTGGTCGCAGCCGTGCCGATCAACCTGTCACAATGCGGGCCGATGCTCGGGTCGGGCGAGCGAGGCCATTGGGGGCACCTCGCTCGCACCGGAACCGAGGCGGGTCGACACGCGGGCTCGCCGAGGGGAGGGCGCTCCGGTTCGGGCAGGTGGTCGAGTGATACAGAGGGAGACGCGCCCGGCCGATGCTTCGACTCCTGCACACTGCGGATGTCCACCTTGGTGCGCGCCACGCGGACCTTGGTGAGCAGGCGACGGCCCAGCGCGAGCGGCAGTTCGATGCCTTCCGGGCGAGCGTTGACCTCGCGCTTGCCGAGAAGGTCGACCTCTTCCTGATCGCCGGCGACCTGTTCGACTCCAACACGCAGCCAAGACGATCCGTCGAGCGCGTCGCCAAGGAATTCGGACGGCTCGCCGAGGCCGCGATTCGCACAGTGATCATCCCGGGCACGCACGACGTATACGACCGGGCGTCCGTATACCGCGCGTATGACCTGGCAGCGTTCGCCGGCCTGCCCGCGGACACCGACCGGATCGTCGTTCTCACCCCGGATCGGCCCTCGGTCGCCTTCAAGGCCCTCGACGCGGCGGTGTACAGCCGGGTCTTCGCGACCAAGCGCGCGCCCCAGAGTCCGCTCGCCGACTTCCAGCTCCCTGAGGACGCGCCGACGTGGCGGATCGGGGTCGTTCACGGAGCCGTCTCGATCCCCGGACGGACCGACGGCGATGAGGTCGTCGTCACGCGGGATGAGATCAGCCTGTCCGGCCTCGACTACCTCGCGCTGGGGCACTGGCACTCGGCGCAGAGCGGGAAGGCGGGGGATGTGGCGTTTGCCTACAGCGGGGCGCCGGAGTCGGTGGCGATCGGCCAGGACGGCGCCGGCAAGGTCCTGCTCGTGACGCTCGACAAGCGCGGCGACACCAGGACAGTCGCGATCGAGGAACGGGTTGTGGGTCGGACACGCTTCGAGAAGGTCGACGTCGACGCGGGCCGGCTGCCGAGCCAGCCTGCGCTCATCGAACAGCTGGCCGCGAAGGCCGACCCCGACCTGGTCTTCGACGTTCGGTTGACCGGCGTGCGCGCCGACGACCTGGACGTCCATCTCGACGAGGTCGCGCGATGCGTCGATGGCGGCGCTCACCGAGGGGCCGCTCCCGCCGCCGGACACGATCCTCGGCGCTTTCATTCGAAACATGGAAGCCAGCATCGCCGAGAGCGAGAAGGCGCCCGACCAGAGCGAGGCAGGTGAGCTGCGTGATTCCCTGCGCCTCGGCCGGCTGCTGCTGACAGGCCACGAGGTGACGCTGTGAGGATCACCCGTTGCCAGATCCGCGACATGCGCCGCTACCGTGACCTGGACATGGATTTCGCACCAGGCCTCACGGTCGTCCGCGGCCCGAACGAGGCCGGCAAGACGACGATCCAGCGGGCACTCGAGTTGGCACTCACCCGGAAGGTGACGTCGACGAACGGTGACCTCGAGTCCCACCGGCCATGGGATGCCCAGCCCGAAACCCGGCCTGTCATCCGACTCGAGTTCACGACGGAAGACGATGAAGGAACGCGGAAGGGCGTCCTGGAAAAGGCCTTCCTCGGGCCGAAGGGGACGGTCCGCCTCGAGCTCAACGGGGACGTCATCACCGACCCCGCGAAGGCCGACGAGACGCTCGCCGAACTGACCGGCATCCCGACCGAGGCGTTCTTCCGGTCCACCGCGTCGGTCCGCCACCACGAGGTCGCCGACCTCGCGCGCGACGAGGCCGCCCTGCGCGACCGGCTCCAGGCCTCGATCAGCGGGGCCGACCGTGGCACGTCGGCCGCCCGCAAGAAGCTCGAGCGGGCCATCCACGACCTGACCAAGGGCGGCGACAAGTTCCCCGGGCGACTCAAGGAGGCCGGTCAAACCGTCGCCGAGCTGGAGGCCAGCGTCGCGGCAGGCGAGGAGGGACTCGCGCAGCTCGAGGAAGACCGCGACGCGCTTGCCGAAGCCAGGGACCGCCGCGCTCGCGACGAGGCCGATCTCGCCGAGCGGCGCGCGATGCTGGAGAAGGCCCGTCAGGCCGAGCGACTGCACGCCGAGCGCGATGCCGCCCGCGAACGGTTCGAGCGCTACAAGACGGCCGTCGAAGTCTCGGAGCAGCTCGCGAAGCTGCACGATGCGCATCCCTCCGCGAACCCGCTCACCGTCCTGCGGCAGATCGTGACGCGGCTGCGGACGCTGGATACGCGCATTCGCGAGTTGACCTCTGCGCTGGAGGGCGAGGTCGACGTCCACTTCGACATGAAGGAGGCCACGAATACCTGGCGACCGATCGGACTCGCCGCCACCGCGCTGATCATCGGAGGCGTAGCGTTCATCGCCTACCTGGTCTTCTTCGCCTACAACCGAATCCTGGCGGGGGCCGACCCGGTTCCACTCGTCACCGGTGTCGGCGCTGTCGCCCTGGGCGCCGTCCTCGCCTACCTCGGGATCCGCCAACGACGCATTGGGAGCGACCTCCGACGGCAGGCCGAGCTGCGCTACGCGGAAATCGACCGCCGACTTCGCGGCCGCTCGCAGATGGAGCAGGAGCTCAAGGAGGCGCAGGCGGAGACGGCGACTCAACTCGAAGCACTGGGCCTGGAGGACGTGGACGCCGCGGAAGGTCTCCTCCATCGCGAGGAGGAGCACGTCCAGCTGATCCAGCGGCTGACCGGCCAGCTCGAGGGCCTCGTGGGGAAGGAGCCGGTCGACGCCCTCGCGCCGATGCGCGACTCGGCGTCCCTCGAGATGGAGCAGAAGGCCCACGCCCTCGAGGCACTCGGCCCGATTGCCAAGGAGCCGCGGGCCCGTGAGCGACTCGAAGTCGAAGTACGGGACCAGGAGGGCGTTGTCGACCGCACTCGGGACGACGAGGCGAACGCGCGGGCGCGTGTCGAGGCCAACACCGTGGACGCGGAGGCCGTTGCAGGCGCCGCAGAGCGACTGGAGGCTGCACGCGAGGGCCTGGCAAGCCTGCAGCGCCGGGAGCGTGTCTACCGGCTGACGCTCCAGGCGATCGACGACGCCGAGCGCGCCACGATGCGAACGGCGACGCGCTTCCTTGAGAAAAGGATGGTCGGTGACCTGGCACGGGTGACGGGTGGGCGTTACCGGCGGGTCCAGGTCGACGACCGGACCCTCGACATCTCGCTGTTCGCGCCCGAGAAGGGCGACTGGGCCGTGACCTCGGAGCTTTCGCAGGGGACGCTCGACCAGCTGTATCTCACGGCCCGAATCGGTCTCGTCCGGCTGTTGACCCGCGACCGGCGCCCGCCGCTGATCTTCGACGATCCCTTCGTCACATTCGACGACGCGCGCGCACTCCGTTCGCTCGAGCTGCTGCGCGATCTCGCGTCCGACTTCCAGGTGATTTTCCTGACCACCTCGGAGCGCTACGACACCTCAGCGGACCTGGTGGTGGAGCTGCCCGCTCCCAAGGGCCAGGATGTCGTTGAGGCGGTCGCCGAGTCCGGCGATGCAGCGCCCGGAGACGGTGCCCGTCCGACTCGCAAGGCGGCGCCAACCAGCGCCTGACAGGAGCCTCCAGCCGGAGAGGCTCGGGGCCGATCGGGCCCCTAGGGCCAGGCGATCGTTGCGGTGAGGTCGACGCGACCGACGCCCGGATCCTGGCTGTTTGCCAGGGCGAGCTCCCACGAGTCCGGCGCCGTGACGTCGAACGCTTTCTTCGCGCCCGTGCCCGTCCCCGGCTGGCTCGCGGCCGCGCCGCCCGCGCTGACGTCCCGAACGGCCAGGCTGTAGTCGAACCGCTTCCCACCCCAGCCTGCTTCGATCGCCAGCTTCCCGTTGGCCCGCGCCTTGATCCGCGCGACGAACCCGTTGTTGCCCTGTTGGCTTGTCCCGTCGAATCGGAAGCCCGTGAGCTTGACGGAGGGATGAGTCGCCCTGAATGAGATCGTGAGGTCGATCGTCGGCGTGCTGATGCCGACACCGGCCAGGCTCACCGTCCAGCTCGTCCTTCGAGCGGTGGAGGAACGGGAGACGGTTCCGGTCGATCCGTTGTGGCAGACGGCCGAGCGACCCGTTGGCGCCACGCAGACGCGGGTCGACGACAGTGGACTGCTGTGGCTCACCCGCGCCGTGACCGTTCCTGCGCCATCGGAGTTGAAGGTGACCGTCCGTGCCTTGCCGACCGGATCGATGCCCGCGTCGAGCCGGATCTGCCTGAAGACGATCGTCGCGGCGGGTACGGACGGGGCTGCCGGCGACGGCGAAACCGACGGCGACGCCCCGGGTGACGGCGAAACCCTGGCCGAGGGTCTTGGTGAGGTGCTCTGCGGATCCGCCGACGACAAAGGCGGCTGGCTCGCGAAGGCCGCGGACGTTGGCGGAGGCTTCCCCGATCCGACCGGAAAGAGGACGACGAGGGTGGTGAGTCCGAGAAGGACGGCAAGCACGGCGCCGAGGGCGACGGTCAGCCTTCGCCAGCCTCGCTCGCTCATCCAGGCGCTGTTCGGGTCGCGCTCATGCTTCGCTCGGGTCCTCCCTCTCGGTGGCCGCGGCAAAGGGTAGCAACCCCGATGCCCCGCTCGTGGGCCCGGAGCGCACGACGTGCACGGCCTCGACTTCCGAGCGACTTCGCAGGCGGTAGACCTCTTCGAAGCCCTCGTGGAGGAGTCCGGCCGGGTCGCGCAAGGAACGCCCCAGCTCCCGGTACTGCCGCCGAATCGCGAAGGGCGGCACGCCTCGTCCGCTTCCTCCCCGCTCGGCGTTCTGCTCGAGGCAGACGGCCAGCGGCAGATCGAATACGACAGCCAGTGCAGGCCGGCTGCTTGACCGCGCACGCGCCAAGAGCACTCCTCTCGACCAGTCGGTCACATTCGTGGCATCGACAACCGACGTGCGTCCCGCCGAGAGCCGCCTGTCCAGCGCTCGGTGCAGGGCGGCGAATGCCGGTCGCGAAACGGCCTGGTCCCACTCGCCTTCGCCGACGATCCCTCGAAACGCGTCCGACGAAAGGACCTCATCGGGATGGAAGTGGCGCGCGGCGAACGTCGACTTTCCCGAACCGGCGACGCCGATGAGCACGACGAGCGCGCCTTCCGGAATTGCGACTTCCACGAGCAGGCTAGGTCGATCGGCGGCGCGCCTCCAGCCCACCCTTTTCGGTCGCCCGGACCTCATAGGCCGGCTGGTCATAGACGGCCGGCCCACGCGCCAGGTAGCCGTTTTCCAGCCGAAACCGCGAGCCGTGCCACGGGCACTGGATGCATCCGTCCACGATCGTCCCGGCTGACAGCGGGCCTCCCGCGTGGGCGCACTGCTCGTGGAGTGCATGAATCGTCGTGCCCATTCGGACCAGGACGAGGTTGTTGACGCCCAGCTTCGCCTTCGTTGGTGTGCCCTCCGGCAACTCGCTTGCCGGCATTGGCAGCTCGACCGGGAGCCATTTCGCGCCCGCGCCGCGGAAGGCGTGGCGGCTGACCATGTTGCCCAGCGCGTAGACCACGTCGCCACCCACGTATGCTCCGGCCGTGATGAGGCCGTAGGCCAGCAACGAGACGATCACCGGTGCGGTTCGGTCCACGGGATTTCCCACCCGGAGGGCGAGTGAGAGCAGGTAAACAAGCAATGTCACGACCATGAGCGTCCCGTGGACGGTGGCCCGCAGGCGGGCGGTCCCGTCGGTATCGGTGTAGTCGGCAAGACCGATCACGGCAGCTGCCACCATCGCCAGGATGCCCAGGACAAGCACTGCGTCCGCCGCGGCGCGCTCGTTCAGGAGGTCGAGCAGGATGACCCCGGTGAACAAGCCGATCGGGACGTCCGTCACGGCGGCGTGCACGGGATGACCCAGCCAGGTCCCGTTCAGGAAATCCTTCACCGGCCGGATCGGGCCGAACAGCGCGAGCAGCCAGCGATGGTTGAAGTCGCCGAAGGGCCGGGCCCAGGCGGCCTGGCCGTCGATCAGCCGCGTGAGGAAGCGAGCGAGCACGAGTCACCTCCGTCCACCGGCATCTTAGGCCCGTCATCGAACGGAACGTCAGGCAGGCCCGGGCGGTTCGAGTAGCCTCTCGGTCCATGTCCGCCGAAGCCGAGCCGACCCTCCTGCCCGGTCCTGTCGCCGAAGCCCATCGGCAACCCAACCAGGACTGGCGCGTGCTCCTCGGTGTCTTCTGGGTGACGTCGATGGTGGAGGGCCTCGGCGTCAGCCAGATCTTCGCCTTCCTGCCGGCATACCTCCGGGAGATGGGCGTTCCCGAGGCGGAGCGACTCCCGTTCGTGGGCCTGCTGAGTTCGCTGATCTTCGTCGTGGGCATGCCGCTCGTGCCGCTCTGGGGAGTGTGGGCCGACAAGTACAGCCGCAAGGTGGTGATCACTCGATCCGCGATCGTCGAGGCCGTGGTGTTGGCGGCCGTCGCGCTCTCGCGCGAGCCGTGGCAGCTCGCCGCGAGCCTGCTGCTGATTGGCCTCCAGCTGGGCAATACCGGGGTGATGCTCGGGGCCATCCGTGATTCGGCGCCGGTCCACCGGCTGGGCACCGCCCTGGCCGTGTTCGGCGCGAGCGGCCCGATCGGGTTCGCGGTCGGTCCCGTGCTCGGCGGCTTCATCGTCGACGGCCTGGGCTGGGGTTTGCCTGCCGTCTTCGCGGTATCGGCCGGCCTGTCGGTCGCGACCGCGCTGCTGGTTGCCGTTGGCTCGCGGGAGGTCCGGCCACCTGTGATTCCTCAGGGACGATCGCTTGAGCTGGCGTTTGGTGCCGTGCGCGGCGTCCTGGCCGATCCATCGGTGCGCCGGATCTTCGCCATCTTCGGGACGGCATTCCTGGCCCAGCAGATTGCGCGCCCGTACGTGCCGGTCCTGGTCGAGCGGATCAATGGCCCAATAGGTGAGGCGAGCGCGATCGGCCTCGTTGCTGGCACCGCGGCGCTGGCGGGCGCGCTGATCGCACCCGTTGGCGGGCCGCTCGGCGACCGGATCGGCTTTCGCCCGGTGCTCATCGGTGCGTTGCTCGGTGCCGGCATCCTGTTCGCCCTGCTGCCGGCCGCACCGACCGTCCCGGCTCTGGCGGCGATCGCACTCGTCTTCTCGGCGCTCTACGGCGTCGTCTCACCCATGGTCTTCGGGCTGCTGGCCACGGAGGTCCCGGTTGAGCGCCGGTCGCAGACGCTGAACCTGGTCTACCTGCCGCTCTATCTCGCGGGGGTCATCGGCCCAACCCTGGGGGCGCTCGTTGTGTCGGCGGGTGCGGCCGCCCCGTTCCTGCTCGGCGGGGCCGTCTTCATCGCCGGAAGTCTCGCCGTCGCGCGACAGCCACGTCCTGCGGTTGCCGCGCCTGACTGAGCGCTGGTCCTCGCCGGGCTGCCGATCCAGAACCGGCGCCGGGGCCCGAGCCGGCGCGCTTAGCCGGGAAGGTGCCTCTCCGGCGGGCCCACGTAACGGACGTCGGGGCGGATGATCTTGTCTGCGGCGGCCTGCTCGATTGCGTGCGCAGTCCAGCCCGCGTTGCGGGCGAGCGCGAAGGTGGCCGGATAGAACTCGGGCGGCAGCTTGACGCCCTGCAGGACGGCCGCCGTGTAGAACTCCACGTTCGTCTTGAGCGGCCGCTCCGGGTGCCGCTCGGCGAGCAGCCGGAGCGCGATGTCCTCGACCTTGACCGCGAGGTCCAGCCAGTCGGCCATGCCGGTCATGCTCTCGGCGACCTTGCGCAGGGCTGCCGCGCGCGGATCGTAGGCGCGATACACCCGGTGTCCGAAGCCCATCAGGCGCTCGCCGCGATCCAGGGCACCCCGGATCCACTCCTCCGCGCGATCAACCGAACCGATCTCGTGCAGCTGGTCGACGACCCCGGAGGGCGCGCCTCCGTGAAGCGGTCCCTTCAGCGCGCCGATTGCCCCACAGACCGCGCTGGCGAGGTCCGAACGCGTCGAAGTGATGACCCGGGCGGTGAACGTCGAGGCGTTGAAGCCGTGCTCGGCGGCGACGATGAAGTACGCGTCCAGCGCCCTGGCAGACGCCTCATCCGGGCGTTCGCCATTGAGCATGTACAGGAAGTTGGCGGGCAGGGGGAGCGAGGGATCCGGTTCGACGGGATCCTTCTTCTGGCGCAGGCGCCCGAACGCCGCCAGGGCTGTGGGTGCGATGGCGGTCAGGCGTCGAGCCTGCTCGACCGTCGGCGGCCAGCCCAGCTTCTCGATCGCGCCCCAGGTCGAGATCGCCGACCGAAGGACGTCCATCGGAGCGGATTCAGGCGGCAGCAGGCGCAGCGAATTGAGGACGGCCGGGGGCGCAGGCTCGGCAACGAGCGTCGCCTTGCCAGGCCACTCGCCGGTCCACAGCAGCTCCGCGACCTGCGCGAACGTCCCTCGCTCGACGAGCTCGCCGATCGGGTACCCGCGATAGAAGAGGCGTCCCCGCTCGCCGTCGACGACCGCGATCGCCGTTTCGCCGGCAAGGACGCCGGCCAAACCGGGGGAGTACGGGCGGCTGTCCGCGGAGGTTTCGGCCGGGGCTGCTTCGCGTGCGGCGGCGCCTTCGGCCGTTGTCGATCCGGTCATGCGCCGATGGTAGCCCGCAGCCCGTGCACCCGTTCCCGGTTGGGCAGGGCAGCCTTCACGCTTGCGCCCGCCTCACGCCCGCTCGCGACCGACCACGGCGCCGATCATGAATCGCACGAGGACGGCTCCCACGAAGGCCACCAGCACGGCGCCAAGGAAGCCGCTCGGGTCGCCGAGGTGCAGCTCACGCGCCAGGTATCCGCCGACCAGGCCGCCAAGGACCCCGAGGAGGATCGTCGCGAGGCAGCCCTGGACGGCGCGCAAGGGCACGACCATTCCCGATAGCCAACCGGCCACCAGACCGACGACCAGCCAGCCGACGAGATCCATGTTGGGCATGGCTAGGACTTCGCCTGCATGCCTACGACTCCAAGGGGCAGCTGGCTTGCGGCCTCTTCGTCGAAGAGCCACGTCGCGCCCGTCCGGCGCGCGAGCTGAGCAGGCAGGCGTCGCGGATCCGGCTCCTCGCTGAAGATCCGGGCCACGATCCCGGCCTTGGCTGAGCCGGTGACCACGACGATGATCGAGCGCGCGACGCCCAGGAGAGCCGGGTTGACGGTGACGCGCGATACGTGTGGCTCGACGTGCGTCGGAGCCGGGATCGCCATCGCCCATTTTTCGGAGGTCAGGGCCTCGCTGTCCGGGAACACCGACAGGACATGCCCCTCGGGTCCGACGCCCAGCAGCACGAGGTCGAAGACGGGCCAGCCGTCGGCCGTCGGCAGCTGTCCAAGCTCTGCCACGTAGGTCGCGGCGCACCACTCGGGCCCGCGGCTCTCGCCGATCGCGATCGTGCACGGGAACGGATGGACGTTCTCGGGCGGGATGTCGACGCCTGGATCGTGCCCGACGTCGACGTCGATGCCGGACTCGCCCCAGCCCGACAGCCCTCCCCTGGCCGAGACGGCGAGCAGCCCCTCGTCGGCGATGAGCACGTTGGACAGCGGGTTGTCGCGGGGCACGTAGCGGTCGTCGCCCCACCACAGGTGAACCGAGGTCCACGGCACATCCGTTCGCAGCGGCCCGGCGAGGTTCTGGTAGATCGCGAGCGGGGTCGAGCCGCCAGTCGTCGCCCAGTCGACGCGACCGCGAGTCTCCACGGAAGATCGGAGCGCCTCCGCGATCCGCTCCGCCGCCTCCCGCGAGACCGACTCGGCGTCCTGCTGGATGACGATTTCGGGCTCGCCCGTGTCGGGAGCCGTCGGCACCGAATAGGTCCGGACGTTGCCGACCGTCTCGTCGTCCATCAGCTCGCGATCAGCTCCGAGGCCACCCGGATGGCGTCGATCGCAACTGGATCCGGCCCGCCGGCCTCGATCGCCTCGGCGAGCAGGTCGACGTCCGTCCGTCGTGCGGCGCGGAAGACACGCTCGAGAAGCTCGACGCCGTCCTCCCATACGCGGACCCTGACGGTCCCGGCTTCCGCGGTGACGTCGGCACGCAGCTCTGAGCCGCGACGCTCTGCCAGCAGCTCCACCCGCAGCGTGGTCCCTGCTGGCATGCCCGACATGACCGGACGGATGTACACCGCCACGTCGCTCCTGCCCTCGCGCAGGGTGGCCGTCAGGCCTCGATGCATCGGCTCGGGTCCCGGGCGCGAAGAGGCCCGGTGCCGCCCGGAAACCGGGGTGGAAAGCGGCGTCAGGGGCTTGACGATCGACAGCCCGAGCCGCGATGCGAGCCACGCCGCGTGGTAGACCGGCTTGACGACGTTAGTCGAGCCGGGAGCTCCCGTCGGGTCGTGGGTGGCGTACGTGACGGAGATGCGGCGCACAGCCCGGATGTACGGCACGCACTCGGGCGTATCGAAGATCGACGCGATCGCCTCCCGCCAGCGCGACTGGCGAACCAGGGCGAAGTCGAAAACGGTCAGCCGGAGACGATCCATCGCCTCGGCCATCTCGCGCAGGCGGGCCAGCCCGTCGCCGCCCCACGAGGCTCCGTCCACGACGAGGCGATCGGTGATCCGCAGGAGGGCGGCCGTCAGGGGCAGGCGGAACGGCGGCTCGCCGGGCCACCACATCGTGACCGGCAGGTCGTGGATGAGCAGCGGCTCGACGATCGCCCCGAGGTGGCGTCCCGCGTCGCCGCCCGCGGTCAGGTAGATCATCTCGGCGCAGGTTTCGGGCGCGTCCTCGCGCGGCAGGATGCAGTGCGCCTGGACGTGGGCGTTGATCCACGCCGGGCCGTCCGGATCGCCGGTCGAGACGACGAGGGTTCGCGACGGGTGCCGGCCGGTCAGCTCCTGGATCGTGGCCGAGCAGCGTTCGCCGATCTCCGGGCGCCGCGCGACGACTACCAGGTTCATCACGCTGGTGCGGGCGGCGATGTGCCGCGACTCCTCCCCGTCCACGCGCGCGACGAGCTTCGGGATCGCCCACATGCGCGACAGCTCGCGGTCGATCTCTTCGATGCTGTGGGCGCGCGAGGACCAGCGCAGGACCGTCTCGCCAGGCTTCTGCGGAGCGCTGTCGAGGATCAAGCCGCCCAGGTCGACGCCCGAGGGAGCACTCACGCGCGCGCCGCCTTGCACGTTCTGCTCAACGACGTCGCCTTTAGCCATCAGATCCTCCGCCACCTCCGGCCATCCCTTGCCAGCAGGTGATCGGCTGCCTCAGGCCCCCACGAGCCGGCCTCGTAGCTCGGGAAGTCCGGCGGCGGCATGTCGGCCCACGACTCGATGATCGGCGTCACGATGCCCCACGCCTCCTCGACCTCGTCCGCCCGGGTGAAGAGCGAAGCGTCACCCAGGAGCGCGTCGAGGATGAGCGTCTCGTACGCATCGGGCGAGTCCACCGAGAACGACGAGCCGTAGGTAAAGTCCATGTTCACGGATCGGACGTCGATGCCGAGGCCGGGCACCTTCGCGCCGAAGCGGAGGAGAATGCCCTCGTCGGGCTGGATCCGCATCGCCAGCAGGTTCGGCTGCGGGTCGCCGGTCGCCTCGCGGAACAGCCGGTGCGGCACCTCGTTGAACTGGATCGCGATCTCCGATGCGCGCTTCGGAAGGCGCTTGCCGGTTCGCAGGTAGAAGGGCACGCCCGCCCAGCGCCAGTCGTCGATCTGGAAGCGCGTGGCGATGAACGTTTCGGTCTCCGACTGCGGATCCACCTCGGGTTCTTCGCGGTAACCCGGCACCTCGTGGGCCTCCACCCAGCCCCCGCCGTACTGGCCCCGCACGATGTCGCGCGTGACGTCGTGGCGGGTCGGAGGCGCGATGGCCCGGATCACCTTGACCTTCTCGTCACGCAGCGCATCGGCATCAAACGAGGCGGGCGGCTCCATGGCTACCAGCGCGAGCAGCTGCATCAGGTGGTTCTGGAGGAAGTCCCGTGACGCACCCGTCTCCTCGTAGAACGCGCCGCGGCTCTCGACGCCGATCGACTCGGCAACGGTGATCTGCACGTGGTCGACGTAGCGCCGGTTCCAGAGCGGCTCCCAGATGCCGTTCCCGAAGCGGAAGACCAGCAGGTTGCGGACGGTCTCCTTGCCGAGGTAGTGGTCGATCCGGTAGACCTGCTTCTCCCGGAAGACCTTCAGGACCTCGCGGTTGAGCCGGATGGCCGACTCCAGGTCGCGGCCGAACGGCTTCTCGATGATCACACGCCGCCAGCCGCCGCCATGGACCTCGTGGTCGAGCCCGACGCGCCCGAGCTGGCTGATGATCTCGGGGAAATCCGTCGCGTGCGTCGCCAGGTAGAAGAGTGCGTTGCCGCGTGTGCCCTGCTCGCGCTCGACCCGCTGCAGGCGCTGGACGAGGCGATCGAACGATGCGGGGTCGGAGAAGTCACCCTGGTGGTAGGTCAGCCGCTCGGCGAAGCCCGCCCACGCCTCCTCATCGACCGGGAGCGTTCGCGAATACTTGTCGAGGGAGGCCCTGATGTCGGATCGGAACGTGTCGTCGGTGTACGGGCGGCGGCCGACTGCGACCAGTGCGTACTCGTGCGGGAGCAGGTTCGTGCGCCACAGCTGGTAGAGGGCCGGGATGACCTTGCGGTGTGCGAGGTCGCCGGTTCCCCCGAACAGCACGAACGCGAATGGCTCGGGCATGCGCTCCAGCCGAAGCCCCTCGCGCAGCGGGTTCTCGACCGGACGCGTGACCGCCCGCCGCTTCCCTTCGTGAGCGAGCCGGAGGTCGCGCATCGTGCGCGGCTGCTCCTTGCCCGGCCGGGCCGGGGCACCGACGGGAGCCTCGGGCGCTGGGGGTCCCTTCCGGGTCGGCTCTTTGGTGACCGTCACTCGCTGGTCACCGCGTCACTCGGTTTTGACGGCGTGGCCGCCGAACTCGTTGCGGAGCGCGGCCAGGACCTTGGCGCCGTAGGAGTCCTCCTGGCGTGAGCGGAGGCGCGTCAGGAGCGCCAACGTGATGGCCGGCGCCGGCACGTTCAGGTCGATCGCCTCCTGGACGGTCCAGCGGCCCTCGCCGGAATCCTCGACCCATCCCCTCAGGTGGGTGAGATCCTGGTCCGACTCGAACGCGCGCTCGGCGAGCTCCAATAGCCACGACCGAACGACCGAGCCGTGGTTCCAGAGCTTCGAGATGCCCCCCAGGTCCAGCTCGTACTCGGAAGCGTGCAGGATCTCGAAGCCCTCCGCGTAGGACTGCATCATCCCGTACTCGATGCCGTTATGGACCATCTTCACGTAGTGGCCAGCGCCCGCCGCGCCGACGTGCAGGTAGCCGTCCGGCGGAGCGAGCGACCGGAATATGGGCTCGAGCGGCTGCACCGCATCGGCGTCGCCACCGACCATCAGGCAGAAGCCGTTGGCGAGGCCCCAGATGCCGCCGCTGACGCCGGCATCGATGAACTTCAGGCCCTTTTCGGCGACCTTGTCGTGTCGTCGTCTCGAGTCGTGGAAGTTCGAGTTCCCGCCGTCGATGATCGTGTCGCCCGGCTCCAGGAGCTCCATCAGCTCGTCGATCTGGGCCTCCGTCGCGTCGCCCGCCGGCACCATGATCCAGACGGCGCGCGGCTTCTCGAGCTTCCCGACCAGCTCCTCGAGCGAGTACGAGCCCTCGGCTCCCTCACCCTCGATCTCCTTCGTCTTCTCCGCGGTGCGGTTGTAGGCCACGATGTCGTGGCCGTCCCGGATGAGCCGCCGAACCATGTTGGCGCCCATCCGGCCGAGGCCGATGAACCCGATGCGCATCGAGGTGGAACCTCCCTGCGGGCCTGACGCGCGCTGCTCTGCGACCGTGCTCACGTTTATCCCTCCCAGTTCAGCGGCCCGGCGCCGACGGGAGCGCGCGTTCGAGTGCGCGTCCGAGCGCGGCCAGGCCAGCGTCCGCGTCCGATCCCAGGTGGACGCGAAGGATCGGCAGGTCGTGCGCCTCGATCGTCTGGAAGTCCCCTGCCGCCTGGGCGTCGATGAGCTCGCCAAAGGTATACGGCCAGCCGGGAATCGGCCGGTCGTTCGGGTGGTCGGCAGTCAGCTGAAGGAACCATCCGATCGGCGCACCGCCCTTGTGCAGTTGTCCGGTGGAATGCAGGAAGCGCGGTCCGTAGCCCACGGTCGTCGCGCGTTGGGTGCGGGCGCGCAGCAGCGTGCGGATGTGCGTCAGGGCCGCGTCTCGCGACCCCGACGGCGCGATGAAGGCCTGGAGGGCGAGGTAGGCGTTCGGCTTCATCCGCTCGATGTGGCGTTGCAGCTCCCCGATGACGCTGTCGCGCGACTTCGAGAGTCGCAGGGGCGCGTCGCCGATCAGCGTCAGGCCGTCGCCGGACGCCAGGGCATTGACCGATTCGGGAGCGGGAACCTCCGGGCCGTCGCCGAGGATCTCGGCCGCGGCACCTTCGGTCTGCCCGCGACGGCCGCGCTGGGCGAGGAGCCGGCGCGTGTTCTCCTTGGCTTCCTCGACGTTCGGCTGATCGAACGGGTCGATCCCGAGGACCGCCCCCGCGATTGCCGTGGCGACCTCCCAGCGGACGAACTCGCCGCCGATGTCGATGGGGTCGGGCAGGTGGATCCGGATGACCGGATGACCGGCCTCCTCGAGCTCACGCAGAAGTGTTCCGGCGTCGTGCTCCGCGCTCGAGGGGCCGGCCGAGCCTTCGAGGGTCAGGCGGACGAACACGCGATCGGGTCCGTAGACCTCGGGTGGGCCAAGCGGCTCGCCGTCGACCGGCACGATTCCCACGCCGTGCTTGCCCGTGCTCTCGGCGATGAGCTGCTCGGCCCATGCGCCGAAGCTTTCGATCTCCGGATCGGGCACGAAGGTGAGCTTGTCGCGCCCGCCCCGCGCAAGGGAACCGATCGCCAGGCCCAGCGAGACTCCCGGATTGTCCAGCGGCTCCGGCTCCCGGCAGCGGCCCAGCATCGCGTCGCCAGAGGCAAGAAGCGCATCGAGATCGAGGCCGATCAGCGAGGCCGGAACGAGGCCGACGTAGGTGAGCGCCGAATACCGACCGCCGATATCGGGCGGGTTCAGAAACACCTCGCGCAGGTCGTCGTGGTGCGGAATGGCGGCGACGCTCTTGCCGGGATCGGTGATCGCCACCATCAACTCGCCCGGGTGCTCCCGGCGCGGCGCATGGTGTGCCCGAAGCGCCTTCTCGATCCTGTCCCAGGCATCCGCCTGGAAGGCGAGCGGCTCCGTGGTCGTGCCCGACTTCGAGGCGACGATGAACAGCGTCGCGAGCGGATCGAGGTCGTCCACGGCCGCGGCGACTGCGTCGGGATCGGTCGAGTCGAGGACGCGCAGGCCGAGCCAGTCCTCGCCCGAGCCGAACGTCCGGTGCAGGACGTCGGGCGCGAGGCTGCTGCCGCCCATGCCGGCGACGATCGCATTGGTGAAACCGGCGTCCCGGATGCCGTCGCCGAAGCCTTCGAGGGCGGGAATGTCATTGGTGAAATGCTCCGGCGCATCGAGCCAGCCGAGGCGTTCGGCAATCGCGGCCTGCACGTGAGGGTCATTCGACCAGAGCGTCGTGTCGCGATCCATCAGCCGCTCCGCCCAGCGCTCGTCGCGTGCCCGCGCGACGGCGGACTCGAATGCCGCCTGGGCTTCCTCGCTGCCGAAAGACAGGTTCGGGACGGCTTCCGCCGCCGCTGCCGGATCGCTCATCGAAACGCCTCGTTCTGACGTGCTACAGATCGGGTTCCCGTGCCAGGGATCGGGCTCCGTGTGCAACAGATCGGGTTCCGCGTGCAACTGATCGGGTTCCGGCACAACCGCCGGGAGCATTGTCTGTCTTTCCCGTCGCGATGGTGCGCGGAGCCAGGGCTCAGCGTGGGAGTGGCGTGACGGCGCACGGGCTACGCGCGAGTCTGACGTGCAACATTCACATGAAGGACGCACGTACCTGAGCCCCGCCGCGGCGGAGCTACCGAGCAGACCGGCTCGCGGTCCGGAGACGGTCGTCTGGGTCGCCCGAGCCACCAGGCACGCGGTGGGCTGCCTTCCCCGCGGTCACCTGCCTCCGAGGTCGCGGCCTCCAATCAATCAGCCACGTGGACGGTTCGTTGCGGGTCCCGCCCTACTCGCCGCGGGCTTCGATCGCAAGCACCTTTCGGAGGCGGCGTGCGTGGCGCTCCTCGCCGGAGAAGCGCGCCGCGAGGAACGCGACCGACAATTCGACCGCCAGTTCCAGCCCGATCACGCGCGAACCGAGCGTCAGGATGTTCATGTCGTCGTGCTCGACACCCTGGTGCGCCGAGTACGTGTCATGGCACACAGCCGCGCGGACGCCACGGACCTTGTTTGCCGCGATCGACGCGCCCACGCCGCTGCCGCAGATGAGAATCCCGCGCTCGGCCTGGCCGTCGCGGACAGCGAGGCCGAGCCGCTCCGCGAAGTCGGGGTAGTCGTCGTGCGGGTCGGCGCCGTCACCGCCCAGGTCCGTCAGCTCATGGCTCGGGGCGAGCTCTCGCAGGCGGTCGATCAGCTCGCGCTTGAGCGCCGCTCCCGCGTGATCGGCTGCGAATGCAATCCGCATCGTCGCCCCTCCCGGTGCGGGTCAGCTGTGGCCGGGGTCGGAACCGGACTCGCGGTCGACGCCGGATCGATCCACGCGACCATCGTCGCGACCGTCCGATCCAGGCATTGGGCTCCCTTCTCCGCCGTGCTCGGTGACCCTGGCCGTGACGGACGGCATACCGTCCGGTCCGATGGCCGGAAGGTGCCCGGGCTGCAGCGTCGGGACGCGGCCGTGGAATCCTTCGCGAACGACCCGGCGGCCGATGTCCGTGACCCGGTCGACCGTGAACCCGAACCGCTCGAAGATCACGCCACCCGGCGCCGACGCCCCGTAGTGGTCGAGGCCGATGATCGCGCCCTCCGGCCCCACCCAGCGATCCCAGCCGATCGTCGCGCCCGCCTCGACCGAGACCCTCCTGGTCACCGACGGCGGAATGACCGAATCGCGATAGGCCTCGTCCTGCGCCTCGAACAGCTCCCAGCACGGCATCGAGCGCCGAACGCCAGCTGCAGCTCCGAACCTGTCGCGAGGAGGAGGAGGTCAATGCCTCCCGGACCGCCGTTCGACTCACGCAGGACGTAACCGCCCCGGGCGACGCCGTCGCGCGCCTTTTCGGCAGTTCCGGCGAGGGTCGGCAGCTTCTGCCTCGTAAGTGAGAGTCCGACCGGACCTCCGCGCCGCTGAACGGCCATCCGCCACGCGGCGGTCGTCTCGTTCGCATCGCCGGGCCGGATGAACCACAGGTTTGGCATTGCCCGAAGCGCCGCATAGTGCTCGACAGACTGATGGGTGGGACCGTCCTCGCCCAGGCCCACCGAGTCGTGGGTCCAGACGTAGATGACGTGCAGGCCCGAGAGCGCCCCCAGTCTCACCGCACCCCGCATGTAGTCGCTGAAGGTCAGGAACGTGCCGGCATAGGGGATGAAGCCCCCGTGGTAGGCGATCCCATTTGTGGTGCCGCCCATCGCGTGCTCTCGCACCCCGAACCAGATGTTCCGCCCGTTCTCCTGCGGGCCGAAGTCACCGGCGTCCTTGATGATCGTCAGGTTCGACTCGGAAAGGTCCGCCGATCCGCCGAACAGTTCCGGGACGGGCCCTGCCAGCGCCTGGATGGCCTGCTGGCTCGCCTGCCGCGTGGCCAGCTCCTCGCCGGGCTGGTACGTCTTCAGGCCACTGTCCCAGTCCCTCGGCAGGTCCGCAGCGAGCCGGCGCCGGAGCTCTGCGGCCTCGGCCGGGAACGCCGTCTCGTAGTCCGCCAGCCGCTGCTCCCACTCCTCGACGAGCTCCTCGCCGCGCGGCACCGCCCGACGGAAATTGGCAAGCGCATCGTCGGGGACGTAGAAGTGGGCGTCCGGATCCCAGCCGTAGTTCTCCTTGACGAGGCGGACCTCGTCCTCGCCGAGCGCCTGGCCGTGCGCCTTCTGCGAGTCCTGTCGATGCGGGGACCCGTACCCGATGTGCGAGCGGACGGCAATCAGGCTCGGCCGCTCGTCGTCGTTGGCGATCTGGACGGCGCGCGCGATCCCGTCGGTGTCGTTGCCATCCTCGACGCGCTGGGTGTGCCAGCCGTACGCGTCGAATCGCTTGAGCACGTCCTCCGACCAGGCCATCGCCGTCGGCCCATCGAGCTGAACGTGGTTGTCGTCGTAGACGTAGGTGAGCTTGCCCAGCCGAAGGTGGCCAGCCAGCGAGGCCGCCTCTGACGCGATCCCCTCCTGGAGGTCGCCATCCGAGCACAGCCCATAGACTCGGTGATCGACGATTGCCTGGCCCGGGCGATTGAACTCCGCCGCCAGCCGCCGCTCGGCCATCGCCATGCCGACGCCGTTCGCGAAACCCTGGCCGAGGGGGCCGGTCGTTGCTTCGACCCCCGGCGTCAGCCCGAACTCGGGATGTCCGGGAGTCCGCGAAGCCCACTGCCGGAACTGCATCAGGTCCTCGAGCGTGAGCCCGTATCCGGTCAGAAACAGCAGGGAGTAGAGGAGCATGCTGGCGTGCCCCGCCGACAGCACGAAGCGGTCGCGGTCCGGCCAGTCGGGGTGCGTCGGAGCGTGCCGGAGGAACCGGGTCCAGATTACGAAGGCGGACGGGGCGGCGCCCATCGGGGTGCCGGGATGGCCGGATACAGCCTTCTGGACCGCGTCGATCGAGAGCGTCCGGATGGTGTCGATGGAGAGCCGTTCCAGGCTTTCGGCAGCGATCGTCATGGCCCGCCAACTCAAGCTGTCTGATGCGCGACCGCGGTACGTACTGGGATGCGCGGACAGGCGGCGCGCGGGGGAATGCTCGGCATTGTAGGCGCAGCTGGTCGCAGGTTCGCCGTTTGGCACCGGCACGCCGTTGCGGGACCCTTCCACCGCCGACGGGTGGGTCCCGAAATGGCGTCGGCTATCCTCGGCCCCGTGCCCGATCAGCCCTCGACGGTGGCCCACCAAACCCGCCGCGGAGCGGTTCTCCGCAGGCTCCGCCGATCACATGTGGTGGTCCTCGGCGACCTGCTGCTCGACGCCGTCCTCGAACCCGAGCGCCCACTCGCGCGGTCGACCGACGTTGCCGGCCAGGTTCGCCTCCGGCAGGGCGGATCCGCGGCGACGACCGCGCGCTGGCTTGCGCGTCTGGGCGCGCGAGCACGGCTCATCTGCGCCGTGGGTCGCGATGCAATCGGGCGGGCGCTCGTCGAGTCGATCTCGCGCGATGGTGTGAACGTCCGGGCGGTTCGCGTGAGTGGTATCCCAAGCGGGCGGATCGGCGTCCTGGTGGGGCCCGATGGCGAGCGCTCGTTCGTCGCGGACCGGGGCGCGGCCGACCGCCTGGAGCCCGACGATCTCCACGCCGACTGGTTCGAGCGGACGGCCTTGTTCCATCTGCCGGCCTACTCGCTGCTGGGCGAACCGCTTGGGAGCGCGGCCGTCCGGGCCCTCGAGATGGCGCGGGGCGGCGGGGCGCTCGTGAGCCTCGACCTTGCCTCGACTCGGCCGCTGCTCGCGAGCGGCCGTCGGCGCGCCGGGTTGCTGATCGGGCGCGTTGCCGCGGATCTCTTGTTTGCCACGGGTCTCGAAGCCGACGCGCTCCTGGGCACCGGACGTGTGGAAGACCTGCTCGAGCTTGCCCCGATCGTGGTGATCAAGCGTGGCCGTGAAGGCGCCACGGTGCTCGCCCTCGACGGAACGACACAGCTGCGCTTCGAGGTCGCCACGCGACCGCTCGCTGTGAACGACACGACCGGCGCTGGCGACGCGTTCGACGCCGGTTTCATCGTCAGCTGGCTGGCCTCGCTCGGTGCGGGGAGCGCCCCGGTCGGCGCACTACAGCGAGCGACCCTGGCCGGTCATCGTGCAGCGGCGCGTCACCTGACCGGTCCCCGCCCGGAGCTCGTCCTTCGTTGAGTGGGTGGCTTACGCTGCGCGATCGGCAAGCGCTCCGCGACCGCATCGTGCTGGGGGAGGAGGTGGCCGACGCCCTGGCTGGCGGCCGTCCCATCGTTGCGCTCGAATCGACCCTCATCACGCATGGCCTCCCATATCCGGACAACCTCGAGGTTGCGACCGGGGCCGAATCGGCCGTTCGTAAGAGCGGCGCTGTAGCGGCGACCGTCGCGATCCACAACGGGGAGCTCCTGTTCGGACTCGGCGGCGACCAGCTCGAGGAGCTTGCAACGGCGGCAGCCGGGACCATCGCGAAGGCATCCCGGTCGACACTCGCGGCAGCGCTGTCCACGTCCGGCTGGGCCGGCACGACCGTCTCGGCGACGATGATGGCCGCGCGTGCCGTCGGGGTTCAGGTCTTCGCGACCGGCGGGATCGGGGGCGTCCATCGCGGCTCGCTCGGAGGCCCAACGCCGTCTTTCGACATCTCGTCCGACGTCGAGGAGCTCGCGCGGACTCCCGTCGTCGTCGTATGCGCTGGTCCCAAGGCGATCCTCGACGTTCGAGCGACGATCGAATACCTCGAGACGCGAGGTGTGCCGGTCCTGACGATCGGATCGGGCGAGATCCCGGGCTTCTTCACCCGCTCGAGCGGCGTCGCTTCGCCGGCAACCGTCCCCGACGTGCGGGCCGCAGCACGTCTCGCCCGCATGCACCTCGACCTCGGCCTCGACGCGGGGATGCTCGTGTGCGTGCCACTGCCCGAGGCTGACGCCCTCGCGCCCGAGAAGGCACGGGACGCGATCAACCGGGCACTCGATGATGCCGAAATCCATGGTGTCTCGGGTTCTGCGACAACGCCCTGGCTCCTGGCGCGCGTTGCCGAGCTCACAGGAGGCGACTCGATCAGGGCCAACAAGACCCTGATCGTCAACAACGCCCGCGGCGCAGGAGAGCTGGCCGTCGCCCTGGCGACTGACCGCTGACGGCGAGGACGCCGTCGAGGGCCTGCGACACCTTGGCCCCGGGATCTGCGTGGGGGCCATTTGGCCATGCCGAGTTTGATTGCTGTCGCCCACACGTTCGATAACCATCTTCCAGTCGAAGCCGCCGGCTGGTAGACTCTCGGGTCCAGCCAACCCCTCCAGCCGAGCTGTTTCATGCCCTCCAGCGTCCCTCCCGCGATCGAGACACGCGGCATCCGTCGGGTCTACCGGGCGAAGCCAAAGGATGTCGTCGCGCTCGACGGAATCGACCTCGAGGTCGGTCCGGGCGAGTTCTTCGGGCTGCTCGGGCCGAACGGCGCCGGCAAGACGACGCTCATCAAGATCCTCACCACGCTGCTGCTGCCCAGCAGCGGAACGGCGCGGGTGTTCGGCTTCGACGTCGCGACCGACACCCGAAAGATCCGGCGGATCATGAACATGGTTGCTGGCGGTGAGCAGTCCGGCTACGGCCTGCTGCACGTCCGGGAGCAGCTGTGGATGTTCAGCCAGTTCTACGGCCTGGCGCCGCGCGAAGGCTGGCGCCGCGTGGACGAGCTGATCGACGCGGTCGGACTCTCGGAGCAGCGCGACCAGCAGGTCCACTCCCTGTCTACCGGGCAGCGCCAGAAGCTGAACATGGCTCGCGGCCTGCTCAACGACCCGTGGATCTTCTTCCTCGACGAGCCGACGCTCGGCTTGGACGTTTCAGCGGCCCGCACCATCCGCGAGCTCATTGTCGACTGGAAGGCCGCCGTCGAGGGACGAACGGTCCTGCTCACGACCCACTACATGGCAGAGGCAGACGAGCTCTGCGAGCGCGTCGCGATCGTGGACCACGGGCGGATCCTCGCGATCGGGAGCCCGGAGGAGCTCAAGCGCCGCGTGCAGCGCGAGTCGTTGTTTCGCCTCGAGCTGGACCGGCTCGACGGAGGGCCCGCGGTCCTGAGCCGCCTGCCCGGTGTTGTGAGCGCGGTCGCCGCGACGAACGGGACGAGCGGCGAACAGGAGGAGCGCCACACTGTGGCCGTCAATCTCGCGCTCCGGGACGACACCGCCCTGAGCGGGGTCGTCGGCGCGCTCGGCGGCCTGGGTGCGCGCATCGTGGCCCTGGAAAAGTCCGAGCCCAGTCTCGAGGACGTGTTCGTGGAGCTGGTCGGGCGTGGGTTCGAGGACGAACCCGCGGAGAACGGCCAGGCCGCCCCCGAGCCGACTGCTGACAGTGCCGAGCCCCGCGAGGAGGAGGTCGCCTGATGGCCGAGACCTCGCTCTATGTCCATCGGGCGACACGGAGTCCTGCCGAGGCAGCGAACTGGGATCGCCGCCAGGTCATCCTCAACAACCTGCGCAGCGTCGCGGGACGGGCCTACCCGCGCGTCCGGGGGATCAGCCGCGAGAAGTCTTGGCTGGCGTTCGAGATCCTGCTGCCGTTCCTGAGCACGTCGGCGTTCGTGTTCGTCTACCGGGCGCTCAAGGCTCCGCCGGAGTACATCGGCTTCGTCGTGTTGGGCGGCGCGATGACGGCCTTTTGGCTGAACGTGGTCTGGATGATGGCCGCGCAGCTTTACTGGGACAAGGACCAGGGCAACCTGGAGCTGTTCTTCGCCGCGCCGATGGACGTCATGAGCGTGCTGTTCGGGATGGCGATCGGTGGACTCGTCATGAGCTCAACGCGGGCGGCCGCCGTTCTCCTGATCGCGACGGTCCTCTACGGCGTCCAGTTCGCTGTGTCGCAGTGGTTTCTGCTGCTCCTCGTGTTTTTCCTCACGCTTTCGGCGCTGTACGGCATGGGCATGGCGCTCTCGAGCCTCTTCCTGATGTGGGGTCGTGAGGCGTGGCACCTCACCCAGCTCATGGTCGAGCCGGTCTACTTCATCTCGGGCCTGAACTTCCCGGTCGGCCGGCTGGGGATGATCGGTGCGCTGGCCATCGCCACCATCCCGCTCGCCGTCGGACTCGATGCCATGCGGCAGCTCGCATTCGCGACCGGCCCGGGACCAACCGGAACGCCACCGCCCGCGGTCGAGGCGCTGATCCTGGTCGTGATGACGGTCGTGTTCATCTGGGTCGCGCGGCTGATGCTTCGCTCCCTGGAGCGACGCGCCCGCCAGGAGGGGCGGCTGTCGGCGCGCGGCCGATGACGGCGACCTCGTCGATGACGGCCGCCGCCAAGGCTCGCGAGAACGCGGGGCGCTTCGATCCGTCCCGGGTGCCCGACACCGACACCGGGCATCTCTGGCGAAGCTTCCTCACTGCGGCCCGCCTCGGCTGGCTGATGGAGGCCAACTGGACCGATCCGGTCCTGTTCTTCATCTACTCGGTGGCCAAGCCGCTCGCAAGCACGTTGACTTCCGCGGGTTCGTCGTGCTCGGCAGCGCCCTGTGGGCCTTCGTCATCAGCGGGATGTCGGGCCTCGCCCAGTCGATCCTCGAGGACCGCGAGCGCTACCGCATGCTCAAGTACCTGTACGTCAGCCCGAGCGATTTCATCGTCGTGCTGCTGGGGCGCGGCGTCGCGCGGATCGGCGTTGGCGCCATGGGTGCGCTGATTACGCTGATCGTCGGCATCGTGGTGCTCGGCATCCGTTTCGACATCGGCGCCGTGGACTGGCCGCTGCTCGTGCTCGTCATGATCGGCGGCCTGGCGTCGATCGTGGCGTTCGGCATCGTCATGGCGGCGGTCTGCATGCAGACCCGGCAGGAAGCGTGGTCGTACCCGGAAGCGGCGGCGGGCGCGCTGTTCCTGATCGTAGGCGCCGTGTTTCCGCTGAGCGTGCTGCCGGCAGCGGCCCAGGTCCTCGGATTGCTCAACCCGCTCACATGGTGGCTGGGCGGCGCGCGGCAGGCTCTGTTCCCGGGCGGGCAGACGTCGATCGGCGGGCCAGGCTCCCTTTTCGCGGAGGTCTTCGGCCATGACCGGCCCACGTCCGGGGAGATCATCGTGGCCTTGCTGCTGACCGGAGCGCTGGTTACACTCGCCTCGTCACTGATCTTCCGGGTCAGTGACCGCCGCGCCAAGGAGCAGGGCCTGATCGACCGCACGACCGGCACCTGACGGCGGGCGAGACGGCGCGGCGAGGGCGACCGTCACGCCACATCGGGACGCCACATCGGGAGGGCAGATGCGGATCTACGAGGGCAGTCCCCGCCAGGACTTCGAGGAGGTCTTCCGTTCGATCGGGGCCTTCCTCGATCAGCGCGGCATGAAGGAGGTCCTGCTCGCCGAGGCCCCGGACGGATTCATCGTGCAGGGGCTCGTGTCGGCGACGGCGGCCGGTGGCGCATGGTCCGAGACGATGGGCCAGCAGGCCAAGGAGACACTCACGTTCCTGGACGACGACATCGCGAGGTTCATGGAAGAGGCGGTTGCCCGCCGCGGCGCGGCGACGCCGGACGACGACAAGGCTTCCTGGGCGAAGGCCGGCTACTACGAGATGGCGTTCCGGGTCCTCGGGCGCTACATGGACGAGCAGAAGCCACGCGACGTGTTCTTCTTCGAGCAGGGCGGCGCGTTCGTGGTTCGACTGTTGATGGGCGGCCAGCAGGGCAGCAAGCACACCCTGGCCGAGTTCACCCGCGAGGACATCGAGGCCATGATCGCGAACGGGCCCGGCCTTCGAATTCAGCCGAAGACCACCGAGGCTGCCGAGGGCTCGGGAGCCTCAGGGACACCGGCGGCTGCCGGCTCATGACCCCGGGATCGACACGGACAAAGGACTCTCGACTCGCGCATTTGCATCCACGCCCGCACAGGAGGTAGCTCATGAAGGCTCTCAAGACGGTCGCCGTCGCGCTCGGGATCACGCTCGGCGCGTTGGTGGTCATTCCGCTCGTGGTCCTGGCCGGCCTGTTCGTCTGGCTCAAGCTGACCGAAGAGTCCGACGAGGAGGCGCTCGAGCTCGACCAGGAAACCGTCTAGGTCATCCGCGTCCGGACGCCCGCTGCCGATGGCGGCGGGCGTCCTGCTGTCTCCGCGAGCGGCCGTCTGACTGTCTCCGGAGGTTGCTCGGCCGATGGCGGCCGTCGGTGCGAGTGGTCGCCAGTCAGGGCAGGCGCCGCAACCTTGCGAGCAGGTCCTTGAGCTCGTCGATCGTTTCGGTGTCGTCCTCAGCGTCGAGAAGCAGCTCCACCGCGGCACGGACCAGGGCAAGCTCGCCAGCCGTCAGCTCGAGCGAGACACTTCGTTCGCTGCGATCCCCGGTCATCCAGCACCTCCTGATCGCTGGGTCGGGCGCCGGCCACCCACTCCGGTACGCTCGCATCGATGCTAGGCGAATCGCACGAATCCGGGCGTGCGCGGTGACGCCCTGACTGCCGCGATCCCGCCGCTTCGCCCCGACCAGCCGCCGCTCGCCATCCTCGTCGACTACGACGGCACGATCGCGCTCACCGACGTGAGCGACA
>VBFZ01000127.1:0-14842 GCA_005880805.1 Chloroflexota bacterium
CAGGCCGGCTGAGCTTCAGCTGGCGGCTCGTCCTCGCACCGCCGGAGGCGCTCGAAACCGTCGTCGTCCACGAGCTCGCGCACCTGCGCGTGTTCGGACACGGCCACAAATTCTGGGACCTCGTTGCCGGCCGCCGACCCGACCACCGTGCCTGGCGTAGGTGGCTCCACGACCACTCCACGGAGCTGCACTCGGCGGTCGGTCGCGGAGATCGGGCGGGCGTAGTGAGCGCCGAACCCGAGGCTGCGCGGCTGGGGGAGCCAGATGAGGCGATCGCCTGACGGTCAGCAAATGAGACGAAGGGGGTGGCTGTCGACGAAGGGCTGACGGACTCCGCGTAACGAACCAAAAACCGAGGGAGAGGATCAGCATGCTTACGCTGGACCTGAACTGGGCGGCGGTGCTGGTGGCCGCTGCCGCGAACGTCATCATCGGCTTTCTGTGGTACTCCCCGCCCGCATTCGGCACGCGCTGGATGGAGCTCATCGGCCGTCGCCAGGAGGACCTGGCCGCCGCCGGGCCGTACTACGCACTCACGATCGTCGGTGCTCTCATCTCATCGTTCGTCATCGCGACCATCATTCACGCGATCGGGGCAACCACCTTTGCCACCGGCTTCCAGGTCGGCTTTCTGGGATGGCTGGGCTTCACGTTCCCGGCCACCATGGCGGACTACCTCTTTGCCGGCCGGTCGAGCCGGCTGTGGCTCATCAATAACTCCTACACCCTCATCGTGTTCCTGGTCATGGGCATGATCCTGGCCGGCTGGCGCTGACTCTCATGAGGTGGCGAGGTCGCTCCCGGGGACCACCGCCAAGGCTGAGGTCGGCAGGGCTGAGGTCCGCTGTTTGACAGACGTCTAATGGGACGCTTATTGTTTGTGTCGCATTGACTATCAAGGCCGAGCCAGATACCCGCGCCAGAACCAGGGCGCCCACTGCGCTCGCTCGCGAGACCCTGATGTCCGAGCTCGCGAGCGAGATGAGCTTCTGGCGCGGTCGCGATCGGCGCGCCGCATTCGAGCAGTGGGTCCGTGGGCAGCTGAGCATGCTGCATCTCCACGTCCTCACGATTCTCGAGGCAGAGGGGGCGCTCGCGATGAGCCACCTCGCCGATCGCCTCGACGTGTCGGTCGCCAGCGTGACCGGCATCGTGGAGCGAATGGAGCGCGGCGGCCTGGTACGGAGGGTCAGAGGGACGCCTGAAGACCTGCGCATCGTTCGAGTCGAGCTGACGGACATGGGCCGGGAGGTGTTTGCCGGCCTGGAGACGCGGCGCCGCGAGATGACGTCCCGCCTCCTCGCCGAGCTGGCGACCGGCGACCTCAAGGCGCTCCTGCAGGGCTTCCGCGCCTTGCACGCGGCCCGGCTGCGCCTTCACGAGCGCGAACTGTCCGGCGGCCCGGAATGGCCGGCCGAATCGAGATGAGGGGACCGATGGATCAACCAGTGGCAATTGCGGCCGAAGGCCTCGTGAAAAAGTTCGGCGAGATCGAGGCCGTCAAGGGCATCGACCTGTCCGTCAGGACGGGCGAGATCTTCGGTTTCCTCGGGCCAAACGGGGCGGGCAAGTCCACCACGATCAACATCCTCTGCACGCTCATGAAGGCAACCGCCGGCAATGCCGCGGTTGCAGGCGTCGACGTCGAGCGCGATCCGGCCGGTGTGCGGTCACGGATCGGCCTCGTGTTCCAGGACCCGTCGCTCGATCAGCAGCTGACCGCCCGCGAGAACCTGGAGTTCCACGCGTTCATGTACAACGTCCCGGCCGCCGTGCGCGGGCAGCGGATCGCGGAAGTCCTGGAGATGGTGGATCTCGCCGACCGGGCGAACTCGATCGTGATGACGTTTTCCGGCGGGATGCGGCGCAGGCTCGAGATCGCCCGAGGCATCCTCCACACGCCGACCGTGCTTTTCCTCGACGAGCCCACGATCGGCCTGGATCCGCAGACGCGGCGCCACATCTGGAGCTACCTCGAGGCGCTGCGCGACCGCGAGAAGATCACGATCTTCATGACCACCCACTACATGGATGAGGCGGAGTACTGCGACCGCATCGCGATCATCGACCACGGCTCGATCGTGGGCCTGGGCACACCCGACGAGCTGAAGGCCACCGTTGGCGGCGACGTCGTCACGATCACGACGGCCGACAACCACGCCGCCGCGACGGAGCTGTCGGAGCGGTTCCAGCTCGCCCCGATGGTCGACAACGGCACGCTCCGTGTGGAGGTCGACGACGGTGCAGGCTTCGTTCCTCGCCTGGTGCGGGAGCTCAGCGTGCCGGTCGAGTCGGTGGCATTCCGCCGGCCGAGCCTCGATGACGTGTTCCTGAAGCTGACCGGACGAGCGATCCGGGAAGAGGAAGCGGGCCCCAAGGACATGCTGCGGATGATGGGCCGCGCGTGGGGAGGACGACGATGAGTGAAACGGTTGTCAGCGCGCCTGCGGTCCGTCGGCGAGGCGCGGCATCGGCGGCCTGGTCGAATGCCCGGGCGGTCTACATCATCTGGTACCGCGACGTGCTGCGGTACTCCCGGGAGCGGGCGCAGGTCGTCGCGTCGCTCGCCCAGCCATTGCTGTATCTGATCATCTTCGGGACCGGGCTCAGCTCGGCCATCGGCGGCGCCCGCTTCGGGCCCAGTGGCGCCAACTACCAGACGTTCATCTACCCCGGGATCATCGGGATGACGATCCTGTTCACCTCGATCTTCGGGGCGATGTCGGTCGTCTGGGACCGCGAGTTCGGCTTCCTCAAGGAAGTGCTGGTCGCACCGATCGATCGCTCTGCTGTCGCGATCGGCAAGACACTGGGCGGCGCGACCCGCGCCATGATCCAGGGCCTGCTCCTGCTCGTGCTCGCGCCTCTTATCGGCGTCGCGCTCAGCGTGGGCAGCATCCTGGGCATCGTCGTCCTGGCGTTCATCCTCGCCTTCGCGCTGTCCGCGCTCGGCGTGGCACTCGCGGCCCGGATGCGCTCGATGCAGGGCTTCCAGGTCGTCATGAACTTCCTGATGCTGCCGATGTTCTTCCTGTCGGGGGCCCTGTTCCCGCTCAGCGGCCTGCCCGACTGGATGACGATCCTGACGCGCCTCGATCCGGCGACCTACGGGATGGACGCGCTACGACGCGCGGTCCTGGGATCGGCGGCCGACCCCCTCGGCGTCAGCCTGTTCGGTCAGATCGTCCCGATCTGGCTCGAGGCGCTGATTCTGATCGCGTTCGGCCTGGTGATGCTTGGCCTCGCCGTGCGCAGCTTCCAGGTCCGAGACTAGGACGCTCGCAAGCCGGCGCATTTTTGCACCGGGCCACGAGCCCCCGGATTCGACAGAGCGCTCCGTCAACCGGAAATGTCGGCCCGCTCGGTGAACAGCGCAGCGACGAACAGCGAGCCGAACAGCCATGCGAGGACGACCCACAGGGCCAGGCCTGGCTCGAGGCGCTGGATGATGCCGCCGCCCCCGGTCCCGGCGTTCTCGACCACCGCGGTCGCGGCGTTGAATGGCAGGTACTTGACGATGTCGGGCAGGAAGATGCTCGCGAACTGCTCGCCGAAGTAGAGCGCGATGCCGGCCCCGATGCCGGCCAGCTGACTTCGCGCGAGCGTCGCGACGGTGAACCCCAGCGCACCTTCCTCGACCACCGCGATCCACGAGCGCCCGAACTGGTCGGGTAACCGACCGAGGGCGTCCGAATTGCTCAGGCCGGATGTCGAGATGCCCGCCAGGCTCGCGCCGACGACCGCCATCAGCGTCCCCACGAGGAACGCGAGCACGAGTCCTACTCCGATCAACAGGGCGACCGATGCAAACGTCAGCAGCGCATACCGGCTTCGGCTTTCGCCCCTCGCGACGGCTGCCTTGAGGGTGCCCCAGTTCCACTCCGACCCCGCGACCGCGGCCCCGTAGATCACCGCGATCAGGCCACCCAGGCCGAGGATGAACGAGAGGATCAGCGTGTACGCCTGGGGAAACGTGACGAGGAGCAGCGCCGCGGCGCCATTGGGTCGCTCCGCGGTCTGCTTCGCCGTGGCCCCAACCGCGATCAGGATCAGGCTGAGAAGCCCGGCAAGGAGTCCGACCGAGACGTAGCTGGCCGGCCGGCGGACGAGCTTGCGGAGCCCCGCGACGAACAGCCTCATTGCGGATCCTGCCCACTCGTTTGGCCGGCAACGGTGGTTGCCCCCGCCGACCCGAACGATCGTTGGCCGTCGCCCGTCGGCGTTGCCCCGGTGAGCTCGAGGAAAACCGACTCGAGGTCGGTCTCGGCCGTCAGCGCGGAGGCATAGATCCCGGCCTGGGCAAGCGACCGATTGATCTCGGACGCCCGGTCGCCTTCGACGGCCACAGAGAGCCAGCCGTCATCCGAGGTCGAGCCCTGGACCGCCCGAAAGCCGCCGCCCTCGAGCCTCGCCAACGCGGCACCGACCTCGTCCTGTTTCACCCGCACGCGCACGCGGCCCCGGCTCGTGAGCAGCTCCTCGATCGGTCCCTCGCGGACGAGCCGCCCCTGGGCAATGATGCCAACGATGTCGGCGAGCTGGCGGACTTCGCCAAGGATGTGGCTCGAGACGAAGACCGTCTTGCCAGCCGAGGCGAGGTTGCGCAGCGTGTCCCGCATCGCGACGATGCCTGCAGGGTCCAGGCCGTTGGCGGGCTCGTCGAGCAGCAGGAGCTTTGGGTCGCTCAGGAGAGCGGCTGCGATTCCCAGTCGCTGCTTCATGCCGAGCGAGTACGTGGAAACGCGGTCGCGGGCGCGTTCGGTCAGCCCGACCACCTCCAGCAGCTCGTCAACGCGACTCCAGGGCGTTGGCGCGCCGGTCGCCGCCAGCGCGCGCAGGTTCTCGCGGCCGGACAGGAACGGATAGAACGCGGGCGCCTCGATGAGCGCCCCCACCTCGAACAGGCGCCGCCGATCGCCCTGGCCGAAGGGGCGTCCGAGCAGCTCGATCGTCCCCGAATCCGCGTGGATCAGGCCGGTCAGCAGACGCATCGTCGTGGTCTTGCCGGCACCGTTCGGGCCCAGGAAGCCGTAGACGACGCCGTTCGGCACGGACAGGTCCAGACCCGCGAGGGCCACCCGCGGTCCATATCGCTTGTGGAGTGCCCGGGTAGCGACCGCCAGCCCGCTCGAGCCGGCCGTCGTTGCAGTTGCAGTCAAGCGCCCTCCTCCGGCGCTGTCGTTCGAGCGCGGCGGATCGTCATGTTGAGAGGGAATGGTGGAGATGAGGGGACTCGAACCCCTGACCCCCGCGATGCGAACGCGGTGCTCTTCCAGCTGAGCTACATCCCCACGACAGGGCGCGGCCCCGGCTCGGACCCGGCCGAGTGTAGCACGGCTCAGGCGCCCTCCGCCCTTGACCAATCGAACACATGTTCTATTATTCGTCCATGGGCAATGGGTCGGCTGAGGTTGCTTCCGCCGTCGCGTCACTTCGCCAGCGCTGGGGTGCGGCCGCTCCCGTCATCGGCGCCCTCGCCGCTCTTCCCGAAGCGTTCCCGACGCCCTCGGGTCTGCCCGAGCCGGTCGAGGATGCGCGTGTCGTGCGGACGGGCTTTCCGGAGCTCGACGCCATTCTCGGCCCCGGTGGCGTGCCACGCCAGGCCAGCCTCGCCGTCCTGGGCGACCACTCGAGCGGCAAGACAACGCTCGCCTTGCGACTTGCCGCGGAGGCGCAAGCAGCCGGGGGAATCGTCGGCTACGTGGATCTCGCTCGAAGCCTGGATCCCGTCGAGGCTGTCGCTCGGGGTATCCAGCTGGAGTGGCTGGTCGTTCTCACTCCGGCCGACCTCGACGAAGGCCTGGCGATGGCCGGGGCGCTGCTGCAGGCCCGTGCCGTCGACGTCCTCCTGATCGACCTGCCGCCCGAGCGCAGGGCATCGCCCGAGCACGGGACGTCCCCCGAACGCACGCCGTCGGTCGAACCCACGCCATCGGCCGGTCCGCGCGCCAGAGACCGGCCCGGGGTTCCCGAACGCCTCCACCGTCTCGCGGCCCTCGCCCGGCGAGCAGAGACGCTGCTCGTCGTCCTCGAGCCGCCCGGACTGGCGGCACGAACGGCCGAAGCTGTGGCAGAGGCGTCGGGCCTGCGTCTCGAGCTCGCCCGGCGGTCCTGGATCCACCTCGGGCGCGACGTGGTCGGCCAGCGGACGGAGGTGGTGGTGGCTCGCAACCGCTTTGGCCCGCCGGGGCGGCGGGCAGAGCTGCGGATCCTCTACGCGGAGGGTGGCGAACGGGACGGCTGTCTCAGCCGGGAAGAGCTCCTCGTCGAGGCGGCCACCGGCTACCGAACCCACGACCAGCCCACCACCGGCCATCCCATTTCTGCCCCCACCAACGACACCGGAACGTTTGACGATGCGACTCCTCCACCTCTACTGGCCCCACCTGCCGCTCCGACTGGCCCGATCCCGCTGCGCATCCTCGGAGGAAAGCGGGCAGGCCGGCGGACCCGGGGTTTCGACCTTTCCGGACGGACCGATCGTCCTCGGCGGGCAGCCCTGGACGGCGGGGTCGGTGATCGACGCCAGCCCGGAAGCCGAAGCACTCGGCGTTCGACGGGGGATGGCGCTCGGCAACGCACACCGGCTGGCGCCTGAGGCCGCCTTCCTCGACCCCGATCGGGAGGCCGACGCAGCCGCCATCGAGGCGGCGCTGGATTGCCTCTCGACGTTCAGTCCGGGAGTCGCCGGTCCGAGCGACGTGGACGATCCCGCTTTCGGCCGCGTGGAGATCCAGGTCGACGGGCTCGACCGGTTGTGGGGGCTGGAACCGGTGCTCGTGGCGCGAATCAGGTCCGCGCTCGACGAGCTGCTTCCTGGTACGCCTCGTGCGGCGATCGCCGGGACACGGTTCGCGGCAATGGTTGCGGCGAGCGTGCACCATCCTGGCTTCTCCTCGAAGCGCCTGGTGATCGTCGAACCGGGCGGCGACGCCGCGTTCCTCGAACCACTGCCGGCGAGCCTGCTCTCCATCGATCCCGAGGTGCGCGGCCGGCTGGCGAGATTCGGATTGCGGACGATCGGGGCCATCGCCGAGCTGCCGCGAACGGCGCTCGTGGCGCGCTTCGGCGCGGAGGGCGAACGGCTCCATGCTCGCGCGCGCGGAGAGGAGACCGATCCGTTCCGGCCCCGCCGGGCTCCCGAGCGGATGACGCTCGCATTGCCGATCGACCCGCCCGTCCACGCGATCGAGTCGTTGCGCTTCGTGCTCCATCGCCTTGCCGGGGCGCTTGCCGATCAGCTGGTTGCTCGTGGCGCGGCTTCCTCCCGCGTTCGGCTTCGCCTCGAGCTCGATCCGACCTTCGCGCCAAAGGAAACCCCGACCTCCCAGTTGATCGCGCAACGGCTCCCGGAACCGACGGCGGAGGCCGAAGCGATCGAACGTCTCCTGCTCGCACGCCTCGAGCGAACGCCACCGCCGGCGCCGGTCGCGCGCCTCGAGCTCGCGCTCGAAGACGTTGCCCCGGCGACCGGTCAGCAGCTCGCGCTGTTCGTGCCGCAGGCCGGCCGCCTGACCCGGCTCGGCTGGCAGCTCGCCCGGCTGGCCCTCACCTTCGGCGAGGATCGCATCCGGACCGTTGAGCTGACGGATCCCGAGATGCCACTTCCCGAGCGACGCTGGAAGTGGCGGCCGATTGCCTCGGGCGCCATCGAGAAGAGCGGCTCGTGACGCGTCTCCTCCGGGAGCATCCGCCCATCGCTGCGGAGCTCGACGCTGCCGGTCGCCTCGTGGCGATCAGCTGGGCGGGACGGCGCGAGAGCGTCGAGGTCTGCAATCAGTGGCGCGTCGAGGAGACGTGGTGGCGCGACCCGATCAGACGCGATTACTTCAAGGTCGTCGGCCCGCGCTGGCTGGCCCTCGTCTACCTCGACCGGGTCGACGGCACGTGGCACCTGGAGCGGCTGTACGACTGACCGTCGAAGCCCCAGGCACGGCGGCTACTTGAAGGGGCAGGCCGCCGCGAGGAAGATCGTCTCGAGCGTGTCGCTGCCGAGCGGCGCGAAGCTCGCCTGGACCTTGCACGAACCCGATCCCGCCGAGTGCACGACGATGCTGCCGTCCTCGAGCGGGCCTTCGGTCCCCTCCGTCTGGTAGCCAAGCTTGGTCATGGCCGACGTCCACCAGTCGGACGCCGTCTTCGGCTGCGTCGGCAGTGCGAGAGAGGCGCTGGATGGACCTTCCCTCGTGTCGGTCGGCTCCGCGCCCGGATAGTGCGGGAACGTCGCAGGGAGCGCATCCCAGATCAGTCCCCAGGCTGTCTTTGTCTGCCCGGGGAGACTCGACGGAGAGGCACCTGCCGGGGACGCCTGCGAAGGCGCTGCCGAAGGGGAAGGACTGGCCGCCGGGCTAGCTGCCACCGATGCCGCCGGCGCCGAGCTTGGGGTGGGCGAAGCGGCTGTCGCGCAGGCCGCGGCCAGGGAAACGGCGAGGACGAGGAGGCCGAAGAGGCCCGGGCGTCGACTCGAGGAGCGGCGGCGCAATCGGTTCGCCATGGGAACCCCCGGTTGTGCGTTGCTGGCTTGGGTCGAGTTCGTGCTGGGGTCGATGGTAGATGGCAGGACCCCGTCGGTTGACGGGGTCCTGCAGCCGTCACGCCCGCTCACCAGGCGTTTCGGCGGGTCGACTGGCCGGCCATCGCAGCCGGCTCGTCGCCGATTCTCGGCCCGGGCCCCCAGGCACGGGACGATGACGAGCGTGGTTGGTTTTTCAGCTCCCCGCGGACTGGAAGGGGGATGCGGCGAGGGCGGTGACAACGGCCGGGAGGAGAACCAGGATCAGCAGCACCGCCGCGAGGAGCAGACCAACCGGTCGTGCCAGCGAGACGGCAAGGGAGCGGGATCGCTGCATCACGGCGCTGAGACGACGTCCCGCTGCCAGATGTTTCGTCGAATCGATGGGGATTCGGTGGGAAATCAGTACGGCTGCCGGAAGGCGAATGGGGTCGCTTTCCAGGTGCCGGATCTGGCTATGTAGGTGAGGTACAGGCGATATGTGCCGGCCGCCAGGCCCCGTCGTGTTCCGATCGTCGCATGCGTGATGTAGGTGGCGGTCTTGCCGGGATAGATCGTGACCGTCTTCGAGCCGTGGGTTCGCGAGAGACCGTACTTGTCACGGATGACCCAGCCCAGCGTTCCCGTCTCGGGCACGTTGCCACTGTTCGCGATGCGCTGCCAGACGTCGGCGGTCACGTAGGTCGAACCGGCGGACACGTGGAATACCGTCCCCCGGAGGGCGATCGCGTGACTCGGTGAGTAGAACTTGGCGTGGATGACGTCCCAGATCTGGGTGTAGCCGCGATCGTTGCCGAGTGTCCACAGGCCGATGCCCGCGAGGCCCTTGGCGATCGCGTAGTCGTCCTTCGCGGCCGTGCTGACCTCGGACTCGAAGTAGACCTGGCGCCACGTGTTGTTCTCGGTGTCGCGGTAGCTGAACCAGCCGCTGCCCTGGACGATGTCCTCCTGTGGAACCACATCGGGATGGGCCGCGAGGAAGTCGTGGACGGACCGGTAGGTGACACTCCACACCCCGCCGTAGAGCGTGCGGTTGGCGCGAACGGTCGCATAGGGACCGTTACTCGTGACCGGCCAGTCGTAGCCGTAGATCCCCTCGCCGAGCAGGATCTTCGACGCCGGCGCGACGCTCAGGAAGCGGGCGATGTGCTTCTTCACCGTGCGCGTCGCGTTGTCGAGCGGGGCGATCGGGCCGGCGACCGTGGAGCCGGACCAATGGTAGTTGTAGGTCATCGCGAACAGCTGCTCGACGTTGGGGACGAGCCGGGCGATGAGGTTGGTCGAGGCGCCGGCGGAGGTCGCGTTGACCAGGATTGCCCTGGGGAAGCGTGCCTTCATCGCCGTGTGGAATCGGCCGACGAACGCGGCGTAGGCGTCCTCGACGGAGGCGGGAACGGGCTCGAAGTCGAGGCTTGCGCCGTCGGCCGACCGCCGATCCATGAGCGCGAGGGCCTGGCCGATGAACCGGTTCTGGGCCGTTGTGCTGTTGAGGAACGCGGTCATCTTGGGGAGCGTTCCGCTGTCGAACAGCTGGAAGGTGGGCATCACCCGTACGCCGGCGGCGTGGGCGGCGTTCGTAACGGCGACCGCGTCGTCGGAGAGGTACGACTTGTAGCCGATCCACGTTGTGTCGAGATTGCCGTCGGCCTTGATGCCCAGGCCGAAGAAGCCGATGGTCGACAGCAGGTCGTACTGCAACTGGCCGGCGGTGTTCGCATCGAGCCGCCAGTAGGGGAGATAGCCGAAGACCTCCGCGGTCAGCGCCCGCGTCTGCCGGACGATCGGCTGGATTCCGGGATCGACGGCGGTGAGGGAGACGGTTGCCGCCGCGCTTGGCGTGCTTGCGGTGGCCCGCGCGACGGGCGCCGAACCGGCGATCCCCACGGACGACAGGAGGCCCGCCCCAAGCAGGACCGCGAGGACCTTGGAAAGCCGGTGACGGGGAGGAGCGCCCTCTTTCTGCATCGCCCTCATGGGACGGGACATTGGCCCTCCCGTCCATCCCTACGAAGGGGCCAGTTGGACACGGCCCCATGGGGCCAGGCCAGGCGGAGCGGAGGTCCCCTGGTCCTCGAAGCCGCTGGCAATAGAACGCATGTTCGATTACCATGGAAGGTCCTTTCGACGGTCCTTCCGCCCGTGCAGGCAGCCTGTGTCCACCGCCTACGCCGAGCTTCACTGCCACAGCCACTTCTCGTTCCTGGATGGCGCTTCGTCCGCGGACGAGCTGGTCGACCGCGCGCTCGAGCTGGGCCTGTCGGGACTGGCGATCACGGACCACCTTGGGCTGTACGGCGCGGTCCGTTTCGTGTCGGCCGCGGAGGCAGCGGGACTCCATCCGGTGGTCGGGGTCGAGATCGAGCTGCTCGATGCGGCGGAGCCGGATCCGCGGGGTCTGGTTGTTCCGCGGCGGCGAGCGAGGCGAGCCGGCCGACTAACCCCTCTCGCTTCGCCCGAAGGCGTGACGGAAGGCGTCCCGCGCCGACCTCGCCCCGAGCGCCCCCGATTGCCCGGGCACCGCGACGCAGTTCGCGAGGACCTCCGCGGGATCGGCGTTCCGCAACGCGGACCGCACCTGGTCCTGCTTGCGCGCGATCCCCGCGGCTATCGGAGCCTGTGCCGGCTCATCTCGCGGGCGAACCTGGCAGGCACGAAGGGCGTGCCACGCTTCAGCCAGGCGCTGCTCCGGGAGCACACCGAGGGGGTCGTCGCGCTGTCCGGCTGCCGGGACGGGGAGATCGCGCGCCGCCTGCGCGCGGGCGATCGGGCTGGTGCGCGGGCCGTCGCCGAGGGCTATGCCCGGCTGTTCGGGGGGAGCGTCGGAGGACGGGGCTCGGCTGCAGGCGAAGGGTCGGCCGCCTCTGTCGGTTCCGTCGGCCCTGTCGGTTCGGCCGGGTTCGTCGTCGAGCTCGAGCACCATCTGCTGCCCGACGACGACTGGCTCGTCGCTGAGACCGCCCGTCTCGCCGCCGAGCTGGGGCTTCCCGTGGTCGTGACCAATGACGTCCACTACGCGGAACCGGACGGGCGCGAGCTGCACGACGTCGTGACGGCCATCCGGCACGGCCGGACACTCGATACGCTCGCCGACCTGCGCGATCCGTCAGGCGAGCAGTACCTGAAGTCGGCCGAGGAGCTCGCGGCCCTGCCACCGGGCGACGAGGCCACCCCGTCGAGCGATCCCGCGACGGCCCGCGCCTGGGCGGAGGGCATCCGGAATGCCGGCGAGCTTGCGGCCGAATGCTCGATCGAGCTCGGTTTCGAGCAGTACCGCTTCCCTGGCTTTCCGGTACCAGATGGCGACACGCCGTTCTCGTATCTCGAGGGCCTCTGCCACGAAGGCGCGCGTCGGCGCTACCACCCGATGACCTCGGCGGTCGTCCGGCAGCTCGCCCACGAGCTGTCGGTCATCGAGAAGACCGGCCTCGCCGAGTTCTTCCTGATCTGCTGGGACCTGATGCGCTTCGCCCGTGAGCGCGGCATTCCGGCGCAGGGCCGGGGCAGCGCGGCCGACTCGATCGTGGCCTACGTCCTGGGCATCACCCGCGTCGACCCGATCCGCCACAACCTGCTCTTCGAGCGCTTCATCAACGAAGGCCGGACGGCGTATCCGGACGTCGACATCGACTTCTCGGCCGAGCGCCGGGAGGAGGTCATCCAGTACGTCTACAAGACCTACGGGACCGAGCACACGGGGATGGTGTGCAACCTCGTCACGTACCGGGCGCGCTCCGCCGTCCGCGAGGTTGGCTACGCGCTCGGCTTCCCGCGCCCGCTCGTGGATCGCGTCGCCAAGGCGCTCGAGACGTACGACTCGGTCATGGTCCGGCGCGACCTCGAGGCGGAGGGCGGCTTCGGGCAGTTCTTCGTGCGGCCGGGAGAGGTGGAAGGTGGCTCGGAGGGTGCTTCGGCGAGCTGGCCGGAGGGCGCGGCGGCCGGGCCCGGGAGCGCGGCGGCCGGGCCCGGGAGCGCGGCGGCTCGGGCCCGGGAGCGCGGGTTCGTCGACGAGATGGGCCAGCTCAACCACACTCGCGGCGGGCACATCCGGCCGGCAGGCGGGACGGCGGGCGGGGCGGCAGAGGCCGCGACAAGTGCTGGCGGTCATTCCCGTCATCCAGCAACGGGCATGCTGCCCGCCAGGAATACCGCTCCTCCGAGGACCGACCAAGCCACGGCCCGAACGGAATCTGCGAGCCCACCAGCTCTCCGCGGGCCGGAATTCCGAACTCGCAGCGCACCCATTGCTGAGCGATTGGAGGCGGCCGTCGAGTCGGACGGTTCCCGCGGCGAGTCGGACGGTTCCCGCGGCGAGTCGGACGGTTCCCGCCCGGAGCGGGACACTTTCCGCCGTTCATTCATGGGAGGACTGGTATCCGGGAGATCAGCCGCAGGCGAGCCGGAAACCATGCCGTCGCGAACGTGGGACGGGACAAAGCGGCCGGGGCGAAGCCAACTTCTCCCGATTAGTAGTCCCCCCACGACTAAGCGGCAGGAAACGAGCCTCCCGGAGCGCCTGGCACCCGTCACCACGATCCGTCCTGGTGGTCACGGCGACGACGAAGGCGGTCCTGGTGACTCGCCCGCGAGCGTGCGCTGGCTGCGAAGCGGTCGCGGCACCGGCTATGCGCTGGGCGACGTTCCGGGGAATCGGACTGACCTGCCCGGCCTCGTGGATGGCCGTCGGATCGATCCCGAAAGCGGGGCCGTCGCGCCGCCCGATCGTCGGGTCGATCCTCCCGACACGGATCGCCTCGGGCGCCCCAACCACTGGGCCCCTCACCGGCCCGCTCACGAAGGCCATTCCTCGGTCGCGCGGATCGAGCCCGAGATTGAGCCCGAGCGACGCCTCGGCTCGACCGTCGGACTCTCGGACTGGGACCGCTGGCTCGAGATGTGCGCCCGGCTCGACGGATTTCCCCGTCACCTGAGCATCCACTCGGGGGGCATGCTCGTGACCGCCGCGCCGCTCATCGACATCGCGCCGCTGGAGCGGGCGACCATGCCCGGCCGCGTCGTCGTCCAGTTCGACAAGCGCGACGTGGAGACCCTCAAGCTCATCAAGCTCGACCTGCTCGGCCTCGGGATGCTGGCCGCGATGGACGAAGCGATGCAGCTGATCGAGCACGACTGCGCGGTCTGCCTCGACCTCGACCGGCTGCCCGAGGAGATCCCGGAAGTCTTCGAGATGCTCCAGGCGGCCGACACCGTGGGCGTCTTCCAGGTCGAGAGCCGGTCCCAGATGCAGACGCTGCCCAAGTCGCGGCCGGCGAGCCTCGACGACCTGGTGGTGGAGGTCGCGATCATCCGGCCCGGCCCGATCCAGGGCAACGCAGTTCATCCGTACCTGCGCCGCAAGCAGGGACTGGAGCCCGTGACCTATCTCCACCCCAGCCTGGAGCCGGTGCTGTACGACACGCTCGGCGTGATCCTCTACCAGGAGCAGGTCATGCGGATCGCCATCGAGGTCGCCGGCTTCAGCCCGGCCGACTCGGACGGCTTCCGCCGGGCGATGGGGACGTGGCGCTCGACCCGCGAGATGGAGAAGCTCCACGCGCAGTTCGTCGAGGGATGCCTCCGCCAGCCGGGCATGACCGAGACCATGGCCGAGGAGCTCTTCCGGCAGGTCGCCGCCTTCGCGAGCTTCGGCTTCGCCAAGAGCCACGCGGCGGCCTTCGCCCGGACGGCCTACGAATCCGCGTTCCTCAAGCTCTTCTACCCCGCGCAGCTCCTGGTCGGGCTGATCAACGCCCAGCCGATGGGCTTCTACCCGGTCGAGGTCCTGGTCAACGACGGTAAGCGCCATGGCGTTGCCGTCCTGCCCGTCGACGTCAACGCCTCGAGCTACAAGACGACGACCGAATGGGTAGGCAGACCCGCATGGGCCATGGGCGAGGACGCGTCTTCGGGCGAGCCGCTGCCCGACGGTGCGGGGATCGACGCCCGGCCGGCACCTGTGCGGTCGCCTGCCTGCGTGCTGCCGTCCCTCGGGGCCCGTGAGCGCTGGGCGGCGGAGAGCGCGGTCGGGTATGGCGTGCGATTGGGGCTCTCACTCGTCAAGGGCATCGGCGAGGAGCACGCCGCGCACCTGGACGGGGAGCTGGCACGCGGTCCATACCGCTCACTCGCGGACGTCGTGGACCGCACCGGGCTGTCGGAGGAAGTCGTCGAGCGCCTCATTCGCGCCGGCGCGCTGGACTCCCTGGGTCGTCCGCGACGCGAACTCCTGCGGCAGCTCCGGGAGGGGGCCGGAGCCACTAAAGGGCGAGTCAACGGGCACGCGACCGCCGGTGCAAGGGCGGGGCGTCGGGCTGCCGGTCGCCCGGGCGACCG